>DATBHZ010000083.1:0-2916 GCA_036557185.1 Acidimicrobiia bacterium
TGGCCGGGACCGCATACGCGGAGCGCCGCAGAGCGTGCGAGGAGGCCGCGCGCGCGCTC
This sequence comes from Acidimicrobiia bacterium, assembly GCA_036557185.1. Classification (GTDB taxonomy): domain Bacteria; phylum Actinomycetota; class Acidimicrobiia; order IMCC26256; family JAENVU01; genus DATBHZ01. The sequence goes on from DATBHZ010000083.1 coordinate 60, forward strand.
GGTCTTGCCTCGTTGCGCGACGCGAACCTCGCAGAGGTGCGCGACCGTCCGCTCGCACGCCACGTCGTGACCGAGAACGCTCGCGTGCTGGAGTTCGTCGAGGCATTGCGCGCGAACGACGTGAACGCGCTCGGCCCTCTCCTGTTGGCGTCACACGCGAGCCTCCGCGACGACTACGACGTCTCGACGCCCGAGCTCGACCTGCTCGTTGACCTGCTCGTCGAGCACGGTGCCATCGGCGCCCGCCTGACCGGGGCGGGATTCGGCGGTTGCGTCGTCGGGCTCGTGCAGCGAAACCGCATCGACGACTGCGCCGCGAAAGTCGTGCTCGGGTACGAGCGCAAGACCGGGCTGCACCCGACGGCCTTCGCCGTGCGGCCGGTCGCGGGAGCGAGCATCACGCCCGACTGACCGGGCGACGTCGTTAGGCTCCGTGCGGTGCAGCTCGAGCGCGCCGACAGGCTCCTCCCCGCCGCCGCGCCCGTCGATCCCCACTCGGACTTCGCGTCGGTCGCGGTCGCGCGCTCGATCGAGTGGTCGGAGCAGCCGCCCGCACCGATGCCTCCGGGCAGCGGTCGCATCGAGATCGACCTCGGCGGCCGCTGGGAGCGACGCACCGCCGGCGGCGAGTGGCGCAAGATCGTCGTGCCCGACAACTTCGGGTTCGAGGACGAGTTCTCCGACTACTTCGACTGGATGGAGTACCGCAGGAAGCTCGACGACCCGCGTCTCGACGCGCCGGAGGGCAGCCCGCAGCGGAGCAGGCTTCGGTTCGATGCGGTCGACTACTTCGCGGAGGTGTTCCTGAACGGCGAGCCGCTCGGGACGCACGAAGGCTATTTCGCTCCCTTCGGCTTCGACGTGACCGATCGCTTGGAGCGGATCAACGAGCTGCTCGTCCGAGTGCGAGATCCCCTGGAGGAGCTCGACCCGGACCAGTTCTTCTTCTTCCACCGCAAGCGAGCCATCAAGGGCACGCTGAAGTACCACGACAGCCGGCCAGGTGGACTGCCCGGAAGGATGACGAAGCCGTTGCGCGGCGACGAGTCCCCGGCGGTCTGGACGCCGGAGTGGGGCCAGTCGATGACCACGGCCGGCATCACGGGGCCGGTCCGGCTCGTCCGCACCGGGGATGTCGCGATCGACGCGCTGTTCGCGACAACGCTCGACCTCGGCACGCTGCAGGTCGCCGCGATCGGTACCAACCACGGCGAGCCGCGTGACGTGCGACTCCACCTCGCCGTGGGCGACGAGCGAGCCGTGCTCGCTCTCGCGCTTCCCGACGGGCCATGGCGCGTGGACGCCGTCGCGACCGGCCTCGAGCTCGAAGCCTGGTCGCCGGTGCACACCGCGCAGGGCGCACCTGCGCTGCACGAGCTGGAAGCCGTGATCGAGGCCGACGGTCGCGCATCGGATCGCCGTCGCACGACGTTCGGGCTCAGGACCAGTCGCGTCGTGACCGACGCCGACGGACACGCGAAGCATCTCGAGGTCAACGGCGAGCCGGTGTTCGTCAAGGCCGTCAACTACATCCCGTGGCAGCACTTCGCCGAGGTCGGCCGCGCGTTCTACGACCGTGACATGCGCATGATCGCGGAAGCGTTCGGGAACTCCATCGGCGTGCACGCGCACATCCAGTCGCCGCACTGCTACGACGCGGCCGACGCTGCCGGGATGCTCGTGTTCCAGGACTTCCCGCTCCAGTGGTTCTACGACTGCGGTACCGGCAGCAACCCGGGATTCGTCGACGAGGCTCGTCGTCAGATCGGCGAGATGGCGTACCTGCTCCACTCGCATCCGAGCGTCGTGTACTACGCGTGCCACAACGAGCCGCTGCGCCAGTTCGTGCCCACCGCTGCCGAGGACGACACGCCGGAACGCGACCTCGGCGAGCGGCATCTCGACGCGGCTCTCTTCGAGACGCTCTCCTCGATCGATCCCACGCGGCACGTGCACGAGGCGTCGGGGATCGGTGACGACGCCCACAGCTACCGCGGATCGCTCGCGGGCGGCGTCGTCTACGAGGTGTCCGAGGACCCCGCCTGGTTCGTGAGCGAGTACGGCTTCTGGACGGTCGGGCCGCAGGCCGAGCGGTTCGGTGACCCCGGCTGGCCCCCGACGCTCGAGCAGATGCGCGAGTGGGTGAGCCGGCTGAGCTTCATCGGCTCGACGACCGGATACGCAGGGATGCCCGACCGTTATCCATCGCTCGCCGCGTGGCGCGACGCGACGCTCGAGTACGGCGCCGCGTTGGCCAAGCACCAGACCGAGTGGTTCCGCATGCACCGCGGCAGTCCGTACATGGGATACCGGTGGCACTTCTGGTCGGACTGGTGGGGATACGCGGGCGGTGGTCTGGTCGACGTCGACCGTGTGCCGAAACGCACCTACGAGGCGTTCCGCGCTGCGTCGCGGCCGTTGCTCGTCACCGGACGCGCGGAGCGATCGATGGTCGAGCCCGGAACCGTCGACATCCCGATCGTCGGGGTCAACGACACCGTCGAGGACTGGAGCGGCGTGATCCAGTGGGAGGTGCGCGACGCGACGTCCGCCGTGATCGCGCCCGATCGCGAGGGCTTCCGCATCGGCTTCGCGGTTCCGGAAGACCGCGTGTGCGTCGCGGTCCCCCGCGTCCTCGGAGCAACCGTCGCGCAGGGCACGATCACGGCATCGATCCCGCGCGCGGCCGCGACCGAGGTCGGCTCCGTCGCCGTCGATCTCCAGCCCGGAACCGCGCGCACGGTGCTCTTGCAATGGGGCGGCGAGACGAACTTCGTCCATCTCCACTGCGCCGCGGAGGGCGACGAGCACCCGCCGGGGATGCACGACGTCGTCTGGTGACCGGGCCTGACGAGCC
>DATBHZ010000084.1:0-19493 GCA_036557185.1 Acidimicrobiia bacterium
AAGCGGTTGATCTTGCCGGCGACCACGAGCCGCTGCTTGCCGTCGACCTGCGCCCACTGCATCGTGCGCTTGGCCATCGTGGGGTCGAGGTGGCGCGTGAAGGCGTCGGTGGCTTCGTAGTAGTGGTTGTCGGCGTCGAAGTGCGCGAAGTCCACGGTCGTCATGATGCCAAGGTATCCCCGATCTGACGACGGGTCAGATGCGAGGAGCCCTCAGATGTTGGCCTGGTCGGTGAGCCAGGCGAGGATCTGCGTGTAGATCTGGAGAATGCGGTCGCCGTAGCCATTCGCCGTCGCCCACGTGTGCGTCAAGCCGCCCCAGGTCGTGACCTTGCCCTTGAGGAAGTGCGTGTCGAGCCGCGGATCGACGGCGGGGGGATGCAGCTCGGCATTGGTCAGGTTCCTGTCCGCGTAGACGCGGAGCAGCTGCACCTGCGCGCGCACACCGATGTCCGCGCTCGGGTAGGAACGACCGGTCGCGCAGCTGTCACACGCTCCGATTCCCGCGAAGTTGTTGTCGTCGGGCGTCAGCTGGCCACCTGCCGGGAAGCGGAAGCTCGCGGTCTCGAGCAGCGACTGTGCGAAAGCAATGTCGCCGCGGACACCGGCAGCGGCACCTTCCTGGATGTAGTCGTTGGCGAGCTCACTCATCGGCACCGTGATGTGCGCGTCGCGGCGGTTCGCCGCGAACCATGTGGCGAGGTCGGCACCCGTGAGCACCTCCTGGCCCAGGATCGGAGTAGCCGTGCCGGCGACGATCGAGTCCCACTTCGCGTACCAGTTCGTGGCTCGGTCGAGCGAAGCTCGCACGTTGGTCATCTGCCCATCGAGGTCCGCGAGCGTGTTCGAGAGGTTGTCATCGGTGTCGTGCAGCTGCTTCACCTCGTGCTGTGCCGCCTTCGCGGCTTGCTCGGCGAGGGAACGATCCTTCCGTGCCTGCGCGATGCGCTGCTGCTGCATCGAGGCGATCTCGTCGAGCAGCGCGGTGCGCCGCGAGAGCTCGAGCACGTCTTTCGAGTCGAGCACGCTCATGAGGTCGGAGGTTCCTGCACCCGCCGTGTAGCTCGCGACCGCCATCCTCGCGACCGCCTTGCGAGCAGTCTCATAGCGCTGCTTCGCGGTCGCGGCGCGCTCGGCGAGCGAGTCCTCCTGCGTCCCGAGCAGCAACTCGACCTTGCGGACCTGCGCAAGCTGCCGCGCCACGCCGACGCGCTGACCCGCCAGGCTCGACAGGTTGTCGGTGCGTTGCTGCACCAGCGCCGCGAACTTCGCCACTTCGGCGTGCACGTCGGGGGTGGCGGTCGTGGGCGACGGGGCGCGAGGGACCTCGGGGCGACGAGGCGTCGCGGCGAACGCGCTCGAGGTCATGACGAGCGTGAGCAGCGCGACCGGCAGCACGCGGAGGAGCCGGGACATCCTCAAGGTCATCGACATACCGAGGCTGGAATCTTCACACAGACGTCTGCCCCCCTGGCAGCACCCCGGATGCGGACCGCGCGACAGGCCCTCGTGACCGGGGCAGGGCCCGAAGGCAGGTTCCCGCCGGAAGGTGATCGGACGGTGAACGGGCGGCGCCGAGAAGCTCACCAGCCGACGCGCCGGGCTCTACCATCGCCTGACCGCCCGCGCTCGCGCGCAGCCGCCGATCCCCTGGACCTCGAGTGTCGACACCAGCAATCCTCGCCATCGTCGCGGCCGTCGTCGCCGTTGCGGCAATCGGGGGCGCGATCTGGTTCGCGATCACTGCGCGCAGGACGCGTGACGACCTCGAGCGGCAGCTCCGGGACGAGCAGATCGACCTCGCCGAGACGCAGCGAAGCGTCGAGCACCTCGAGACGCGGATGACCACACTGCGCGCGGAGCTTGCCGAGGCCCACCGCGAGAACGCCGAGCTGACCGACCGCCTGCGCATTGCGAGCAGTGGCGACGGCCGGGGCATCGGCCTGCTCGCCCTCGAGCGTCATCGACAAGCACGGGCAGCCGGCACGCCGCTCGTCGCACCGACGCTCGGACCGGGCACGAATCTCGCCGACGAGCTCCGTACGGCGATCGATCTCCAGCTCGAGCTGCTGCGCGAGGAAGTCGGGACCTACGGCGAGCTGGTCGACCTGTCCGTTCCGGGCGCGGTCGACGCGGTGGAGGCGCTGGCGACGCTGCGGATCGTCGAGGAGCTCGCTGCGGCGCTCGCGAAGCGTTCGAGCGAGCTTGCGGTGACGGTCACGCGTGAAGCGGGGATGACCGTTGTCGCGGTGGACGCCGAAGGCTGGAACGACCCGGTTCCCGAGCCTCGATCACTCGAGCAGGCGTTCGCCGCGCTCGACGCCACGCTCGATCTCACGGCCGCCGACGGCACCCTCCACGCGCTCGCGCGCCTTCGTTCACGCGATCAGGTGTAGGCGCGACTACCAGGGTGTGCGCTCGACATGCGGAGTCGAGCGGGTGAACTCCTGCCCCCCGTGCGCCGCCGTACGCGTGAAGCCGCGGACGTCGTCGTCGGTGAAGAGCGTCGGGAGCACGTAGCCGTCGGAGCTGCGCCGGAGGCGGTACCGGAGCGCGTTCGAGCTCTCGATGATCTCGTGGATCTCGAAGCCCTCGACCCACCGGTCACCGAACCGGCAGTGCACCTCGACCGCTGCGGTGCCATTGCCGTCGACCACCGTGTCGCGGAGGTCGATCACGATGGGGACGGTGTCGTCTGCCGGCTCGGACGGCGACAGGTACCCGTGCGGCAGGGCCTCCGGGCTCGTGGCGCGCTCGGCCTCCGGGGCGACGCTCCCGCCGATGACCGTGGATCTCGGCGCGCCGATGCTGCGGGCGCTCGCACCCGAGAGCTGCGCGGTGAGCTGCGAGATCGCGTCCGCGAGCGCCGTGTGCTCCGCGCGATCTGCGTGGACGCGGTCGCCGAGCTTGTCGCACGCGGCGGTCACCTGGTTGAGCGCGAGGTGGAGCTCGGCGTCGCGTATCGACATCTCGGACCGCACCCGCTCCAGACCCTCCACGAGCATCGGGTTCACCCGTGAGCGCTGCTCGACCTCCAGACGGAGCCGGCTGTCGAGCTGCTCGCTCAGCGCGCTGACCGTGTCGCGCATCTCCGTGCGCGCGGATGCGACCTCGTTCCGCATGAGCTCGAGCATCTCCAGCTCACGGCGACGGCGCTTGGCTCCGAACATCCCGGTGACGTTACGTCAGATCCCGCTCGTGTTCACGGACGAGCTCACGTCGCACGACCGGCGTGCGAGGAACCTCTGCGGCAGCCAGCCCCGAGCCAGCGCCTCGACCGATTGCGACGTCGGGAAGGTGTTGATCCCGAACCCATCGGACGGGCTCTTGATGCGGCCTGCGTCGGCGCCGCTCGCCACCTGCTGGGACAGGAGCCAGGCCACGGGTGAGGCATACGCGGTCCCGGCCTTCTGGGGATCGATGGTGTCGCGCCAGCAGGAGACCGTGGGATCGAAGCCGGCCGCCGTGAGCCCGATGATCGCCAGCGACGTGGAGTTGGGATCCGACTCCCCGAACGACTGCCAGGAGCCGTCTGCCTGCTGGGTGTCGACGAGGAACTGGAGCGCCTTCACCAGCGTGGTGTCGTTGGGATCCACGTTGGCCGCGGCCAGCGCCTGGATCGCGAGGGACGTCGTGTCGACATCGAGATCGGTCCCGGTCGAGTCGCCCGCGAAGTTGAAGCCACCGTTCGACTGCTGGGCGGCACGGATGCTCGCGAGCGTGGTTGCCGGTACCGAGCCGTGCACGAGGCTGTCCGCCAGCGCCGCGTACAGCGTCGCGTTGAAGGTCCCGTAGGAGCCGCTCGGCTGCAACCCGGCGTCCATGATCGCGACCAGGTTCTTGGACGTCGCGTCGTTCTGCGGGTTGAACGCCGTCGGGTCGAGGCCCAAGGGCTCGACGTCGAGCACGATGATCTTGGCGGCCTGTCCCGCCGTGATGGGACTCGTCGTGCTGTCGACGAAGTCGTCCAGGTAGTCGAGCGCCGAATGGCCGTTCTTGGTCACCGCTTGGACCGCGGCAAGGGCCTCGGCCTGGTTCCAGAAGTATGCGGTCTGGCCGCCCTCTGCGATCGCAAGCAGCGCGTCGGGCGTTTCGAAGCCGGGCGAGCCCGCCACCTCGAAGCCACCGTCGGCTTGCTGCTGCGTCTTGAGGTACGCAACGGCCGCCGACACACCGCCGGCCGCGGATGCGTTGCCGAAGCCCGTGTACTTGCAGGCGGACAGGACGAGTGTGAGCAACGCGACACCGACCGTGGCGCGCCGCCAAGAAAGAGCGTGCATGGATACCTCCGCGGGCCCCGTGTCCTCGAGAGCCCTCTTCTCGGCCGCCGTCGGCAGGAGCGCCGAACGCGCGGCAAACGGGTATGGCACCGGGACGGGCACCTCGCGGCATCTGCCCGGTGGAGCGCGGAGGGCGATCTGGCTCTCGCCTCGTCGAGGCGATCACAGTTGCGGGTCAGCGTCGGATTTGCACCGAACTTCCCCCAGCCGCGCTCGTGCGGACCCTATACGCGGACCGTCGTGTCGCGCACCCCGAACGCCGATCGCGCAGGGGCTCAGGCGTGGGTGCACCGTTCGACGGCCGCGACGGCGCCGGACACCTCGACACCGTCGAAGTCGGCGAGGGTGCTGATCCGGTACCGCGCGTCGCGCGCGGTGGCCGTCTCCATCACTTCGCCGCGCGCGCGGTAGTAGTGCTCCCGCCGATAGCCCTCACGAACGGGCGCGTAGCTCGCGACGAGGACGCGCCGCGGGCGAGCAGAGCGGTTGGCGTCGCTGTAGTGCGGTGCGAGCCCGTGGATCACCACCGCTTCGCCGGGTGCGAGCTCCGCGGCCTCCCAGACGAGCTGCTCGGCGACGTCCGCGCGCACCACTCCCCGATCGTCGACCGCGAGGAGCTCGTCGACATCGTCAGCCATCCAGAGACAACCCGACTCGCGATCGCACGCGTCGACGGCCAGGAGGACCGAGACGACCGTTTCGGCGCCGGGATAGGCACGACGATCCTGGTGCGGCCGGAACCCGGCGCCGCCGGGCTGCTTGTAGTTGATCTTGTCCTTGAACGCCGCGACCGGCTCACCGGCCGCACGCGACGCGAGGTCGCCGAGAGGACCGTCGACGAGCAGCTCGACGCCGGGATGGCACGCGGACACGTTCTCCGTCCGGCAGATCGCCGGTCCGCTCGCCGTCTGCTCCGCGTAGTGGCCCCATTGGTGGCTGCCCGCGGGCCACGCCTCGACGGTCCGACACCACGCGTCGAGCTCTGTCAGCGCGGTCGCTCCGAGCACCGGCTCCCGAATCATTCGGACGAGTCTGTCATTCGGCGTGTGCGGCCGGTGCGAGCGCGGCGCCGAGCTGGTCTGCGAGGGCGACCGCGACGACGCGCCGCTCGAGCGACACCCCGACGTCCGGTCGCGGTGTGAGCACGAGACGCCCGAGCTGCGCGCCCCCTCCCAGCACGGGGAGCTCGACACCCTCTTCCGGAAGCGCGAACTCGCCGTGCACGAGGTGTCGCACCGACGTGCTGACGCTGCCGTTGCGCTCGAGCCGTGGCATCGGAAGCCCGAACGGTGCGCGCTCGAATCGGCAGTCCTCGAGCTCGAGCAGGCTGCAGAGCTCGGTTTCGACGGCGTGCAGGATCTCGTCCGCACTGGACCCGCTCGACGCGAGCTCTGCGACCCGGTGCAACCGTGCGATCGAGTCGTGCGCGCGGCCGGCGACGACGCGGCTCCGCCGTCCGAGCGTGACGAGCTCGCCGACGACCAGTCCGATGACGAGGAGCAGCACCGTGGTGAGCAGGTCGTCGCCATCGTTGATGCGCAGCGAGAGGTACGGCTTGGTGAAGAAGAACGCGTAGGAGAGCGCCGCGCTGACCGCGGCCAGCGCACCCGCGCCGCGGCCTCCGGCCACCGCCGCGAGCACGACGATGACGACGAGGATCAGCGCCACGTTGACGTTGACGAGCTCGCCGCGCAGGGCCACGAGCGCGGCGGCAACGAGGATCGGTCCGATGCCGGCGACTGCGTACGCGACGGCCTCGGTACCGTCCGATCGCCGGGTCTCGTCGTGGTCACGCACCACGATCGACTCTAGCGATGCTCCTCCGGGATGTGGTACGGGACGGACGTCACCACGGTGCCCCGCCGGAAGAGCAGGCGGCCCTTGAGGATCAGCGCGCTCTGGTTGTGCAGCACGTGCTCCCACCAGTGGTTGACAACGAATTCGGGGATGACCACGGTCACGAAGTCGTTGTGCCATCGTGCGTCGATCTCGTCGAGGTACCGCATGACCGGCCGCGTCAGCTCCCGGTAGGGCGAGTAGAGCACCTCGAGGTCGACGTCGATGTCGTGCTCGGCCCACTGCTTCTCGATGCGCTCGTGGTCGTTCTCGTCGGTTGCCACGCTCACCGCGAACAATCGGTTCGGGCGCAACGACTTCGCGTACGAGATCGCCGGGAGCACGCCCAAGTTCACCGCGCCGACGAGGACGACGACCGTGTGGTCCATGGCCGGCGGCCGGTAGTCGCTCGGTACCTCGAGCGCGGCGGAGACCCTCGAGTAATGGCGATGGATGCTGCGGAACAGCAGCACGATCAGCGGGATCAGGACGATCGGCACCCACGCCCCGCCCTTGAACTTCGTGACCGCGATGACGAGCGTGACGATGCCGGTCGCGACCGCACCGACGCCGTTGATGATCATGTTGCGCTTGTAGCCCGGCTCCTGCTCGCGCTGGTGGTGCTTGACCATGCCCCACTGCGAGAGCGTGAACGACGTGAACACGCCGACGGCGTACAGCGGGATCAGCGCGTTGGTGATGCCACCAAACGCGACGAGCAGGAGACCCGCCAACCCGGCGAGGAAGAGAACGCCGTTGGAGAAGACGAGCCGATCGCCGCGATTCGCGAACTGACGCGGGAGGTATCCGTCGCGGGCGATGATCGACGAGAGCCGCGGGAAGTCCGCGTACGCAGTGTTCGCAGCCAGCGTGAGGATCGCCGCCGTCGCGAACTGCAGCACGACGTACAGCGGCCCGTTCGCGAACACCGCGTGCCCCATCTGGGAGAACACCGTCTCGTCGTGGCTGGGATACGGCCTCAGGTGGTGCGCCAGCACCGAGACGCCGAGGAACAGGGTGCCGAGCACGATGCCCATCCACATGAGCGTGTTCGCCGCGTTCTTCGACTCCGGGCGTCGGAACGCGGGGACGCCGTTCGAGATGGCCTCGACACCTGTGAGCGCGACCGCACCGGACGAGAACCCCTTCAGGATCAGGAAGAGCCCGAGCGTGCCGCCCGCGTAGCGCGACCCCTCGAACGCGGCCTTGTTGAACGGCACCGGCTGGATCGAGCCGAAGATCCCCGGGAAGTACGTCCGGGCAAGTCCGTAGGAGACGAGGATCGTCAGCACCGTGATGTACAGGTAGGTCGGCGCGGCGAACAACCGGCCCGATTCCTTGATACCGCGGAGGTTCGCGAGCGTGATGAACACGATGAGCAGCACGCCGAGCGCCACGCGGTCGTCACGCAGGCTCTGGAAGGCAGGGATCGACACGATCGCCGCGACGCCGGCAGAGATGGAGACGGCGACGGTGAGGATGTAGTCGACGAGCAACGATGCGCCGGCGACCAGCGAGGGCAGCTCACCGAGGTTCTCTCGGCTGACGACGTAGCTGCCTCCTCCGTTCGGATAGGCGTGGATCGTCTGGCGGTACGAGGTCACGACGATGGTCAGCAGGATCGCGACGGCGGCGGCGATCGGGACGAGCACGCTCAGGCCGAGCGTGAGGCTGGAGGTCCCGAGTGCGACGACGAACAGGATCTCCTCCGTCGCGTACGCCGTGGACGAGATCGCGTCGGACGAGAAGACCGCGAGGGCGATGACCTTCGTGATCCGTTGGTGCTCTTGCTCGGTCGTGGCGAGCGGACGACCGACGAGGATCCTCTTGAGCGCCGCCATGTCTACCGAGCGCCGGTCATCAACGCGGCGACGGGATGCAACTTGCTCACGTCCCCGTGAGGAACTCGTACCGGGGGTTGAGGAGCTCGAAGACGCGCCCTTCCCGTCCGGCGACGCCCTCGAGGCTGATGCGCCGGCCCGGCGTCAGTCCCCGGATGCGCCGCCGCCCGAGGAAGACGGCCGAGGCAAAGCCGGTGCCGTCCGTGACCGTGACCTGCAGCGACGGTGAGCCGGCGCGAGGCACGATGCGGACCGAGCTGATCTCCCCGCAGATCTGGACGGGCTTGCGCGGCACCACGTCGGCGATCGCCGTCGCGTGCGTGGCAGACGTCCACGACCTGAGCGATTCACGGTCGAGCTGCTCGATTGGAGTGCGCAAATGCTGGAGGATCTGCCGGATCGCCATCTGTCATCAAACGTTCAGACATCCGTCGAGTGTTGTGATCATATCGACAGCGCGTGATCGAGAGGCCGTTCATCCGACCGTGGGAACATGCGCCCGTGGAGTCGCTCCTCGACGCTGCGAACCGGGGTGCCGCGACGTCGTACTACGCGGCTCTCGCGCCGGACGCGATCGCGGTCCACGACGGCGCGACGAGCCTCACCTACGCGGAGCTCGACCGGCACGCAAACCAGCTCGCCCGAGCGCTGCGCGCTACAGGTGTTGACGAGGGCGACGCCGTCGCCATCGTATGCGGCAATCGGCTGGAGTTCGTCGACGTGCTCGCCGCGGCGACACGTGTCGGAGCCCGGCTCACACCTGTCAACTGGCACCTGACGGCGGACGAGGCCTCGTACATCATCAGCGACTGCGGTGCGCGCGTGCTGTTCGTCGACGCGACGCTCGGCGAGCGCTCTGCGCAGCTCGCCCAAGCGCACGCATCGGCGGCAACCGCGGTCGCGATCGGCGGGCGTATCGACCGTGCCACGCCGTTCGAGGACTACCGCGACGCTCACGACGACGCGCCGCTCTCCGATCCGGTGCGCGGGAGCACGATGCTGTACACGTCGGGCACCACCGGGCGCCCGAAGGGCGTGTTCCACCGGGCGCCGGCACCGATGGACGCGACCGTCGCCATGGCGGAGCTCGTCTACCGGCAAGGCAACGTGCATCTGGTGACCGGGCCGCTGTACCACGCTGCGCCGCTGCTCATCTCCTGCATCACGCCACTGCACGGCGGCGCCGAGCTCGTGCTCATGCGGCAATGGGACCCGGAGGAGTGCCTGGCGCTCATCGAGTCACATCAGGTCACGCACACGCACATGGTGCCGACGATGTTCCATCGACTCCTCGCGCTGCCCGACGCGACGCGCGAGAAGTACGACCTCTCTTCACTGCGACTCGTGGTGCACGGGGCCGCGCCCTGTCCCACACACGTCAAGCAGCGCATGATCGACTGGCTCGGTCCGATCATCGTCGAGTACTACGCGGCCACCGAGGGCGCCGGCACCATCGTGGACTCGACCACGTGGCTCGGGAAGCCCGGGACGGTGGGCAAGCCGAATCCTGCCGGCCAGGTCATCGTCGGCGACGACGACGCCCACCCGCGGCCCTCCGGCGAGGTCGGCACCGTGTGGCTGAAGGCCTCGGGCGCCGCGCGCTTCGAGTACCTCGGAGACGAGACCAAGACGAGCTCGGCCTTCCGTGGCGACTACTACACGCTCGGCGACGTCGGCTACCTCGACGATGACGGCTATCTCTTCCTCACGGACCGCAGCGCGAACCTCATCATCTCCGGCGGCGTGAACATCTATCCCGCCGAGATCGACGACGTGCTGCTCGCGCACCCGTCGGTCGCCGATGTCGCGACGATCGGCGTTCCCGACGACGAGTGGGGTGAGCGGGTGCTGGCCGTCGTGGAGCCGGCCGGGGGCGAGCAGGGCACGGACGCGCTCGCTAATGAGCTGATCGCGTTCTGTCGCGAGCGGCTTGCGTCCTTCAAGTGCCCGCGCGGCGTGGAGTTCGTCGACGCGCTCCCACGCGACGACAACGGCAAGATCTACAAGCGCCGCCTCCGCGAGCGATACAGGTGAGCGTCGATCTGGCGGGGGCCGCGGATCTGCATTGCCACTTCGGGCCCGACGCTCACCGCGAACGGTCCGTGGATGCCTACGACGCCGCGCTCGACGCGGCGCACGCAGGGCACGCGGCCGTCGTGCTCAAGTCGCACGACTACCCGTCTGCCGCGCTCGCGGCGATCGTCGACAGGGTCGTGCCCGACGTGCGCGTGCTCGGCGGCATCTGCTGCGACCGCGAGGTGGGCGGCATGAACCCGGCGGCGGTCGAGACCGCGCTGCGCGTCGGAGCGAAGATCGTCTGGCTCCCGACACTCACGAGCCGGCAGGATCAGCTCAACGGTGTCGGGCCGCAGCTCGGCATCCCGGGACCGGGCATCTCGGTGGTCGACGGCGACGGCGAGCTGCTTTCCGAGACGATGGAGGTGCTGGACCTCGTCGCGGAGTTCGGCGCCGTCCTCGCGACGGGACACGTCACCGCCGAGGAGCACCTTGCCGTGACGCGTGCGTTCGCGGGCCGGGGCAAGGTGCTGGTGACACATGCCATGGAAGAGCTGGCCGGCCCGAACCTGTCGGTCGAGCAATGTGTGCAGCTCGCCGACCTGGGCGCGTCCATCGAGCTCTGCGCGTTGACGTGCACGAGCGCGCTCGCCACGCGCCCTCCGTCGGACATCGCAGCCTGCATCCGCGCCGTAGGCGTGGAGCGGGTGACGCTCGCGTCGGACTTCGGGCAGAAGATGAACGCGCATCCCGTCGTCGGCCTCCAGACGTTCGCCGACGCGCTCGCGGCCGAGGGGATCGACGCCGCCGATATCCGGCGCATGGCGTGCACCAACCCGCTCGCTCTGCTCGACATGGATCCGGTTTGAGCCGCGCGCGTCCGTACGGGATCGTCGACCTCGCGTACCGGCCGCTCGATCCCGTGACCGCCTCTCGCCGGGCGCGCGACGACGGCTTCGCGTTCGTCGACACGCGCATCGAGCAGGATCCCGCGGAGCTTGCGCTCCCGGTCGGGTGCCCGATCGCGTACCCGAAGCCGGTGCCCGGCTGGTGCATGGCGCCGGCGCCCTACGACGGTGCAGGCGCGTGGGAGCAGACCGTGCGGTGGTTCCGCGCCGCGCCGGGTGCGCTGCTCGAGCCGTGGACGGGCTCGAGCGTGCAGTCCGACGACGCGTGTCGTGCAGTTGTGCAAGAGGTTCCCGGCCTGCGGCTGCTCCTGGATACCGGACACGTCGCGGCATGGGGTGGCGACCCCATCGCGCTGCTCGAGCACGCGGGGCACGTCCAGCTGCGCCAGGGCGCGCCCGGCGCCGCGCAGCTCCACGTCGACGACAGCTTGGGCCGTGTCGACTTCTCCGCGGTGCTCCATCGGCTGGACGAGCTGCACTACCGGGGCAAGATCAGCATCGAGTACTTCGATCTGCCCGAGCTGGGTTGGGGCCTCGAGGATCCGCGCGCGTGGGCACTCGACCTCGCTGCGCACCTGCGCGGGCTGGAGTGAGCGTCAGCGAACGATGCAGCGGTACGTGAGGTTGATGCGCGGCCCGACGTCCGCAGCCGTCTTCGGGATCGCGTGCTGCCAGTGCACCTGCGTCGTCCCGCCGGTCACCAGCACGGATCCGGTCGGGAGATCGATGCCGAAGGCGTCGCCCGAGTCGGAGCGGCGGCGGAAACGGCATCGCCGCACGGCACCGAGGCTCACCGATGCGATCACGGGCTCGCTCCCCAGCTCGGGCTCGTCGTCCGAGTGCCAGGCGAGGCTGTCGCGACCGTCGCGATAGAGGTTCGCGAGCACGCTGTTGAACCTCGCGCCCGCTACCTGCTCCGCGACGGCGCGCAGCTCGAGCACCGCGGGCGTCCACGGCGCGGGGTGCATCCGCAGACCCGAATAGGTGTATTCCGCTCCGGCGTCGCCGAGCCACGCCTGCAGGCGTGGAATCGCGACACGGCGCCCGTACATGACGATCTCGTCGCGCTTCCAGTCGACCTCGTCGAGCACACGCGTGAACAGGTCCGCAGCCCGCTGCGCGCCGACCGCGTCACGGTGCAGGACGATCGTGTCGCTGTCTCGTCCGAGGTCCTCCACCGCACCAGTTTGCTGCTCGGAGGGTGGCGCCGCCGGCGTCGCGTCAGGTGTGCATCACGAAGAGCACGAGCAGCACTGCAACCACCACGAGGAAAGCGGCGGTGAGGAGCACCTTGCGGACCACGTCGGGCCGTACCCGCGACCGCTCCTTCGGCGGCGCAGGCGGCGGCGCGGTCAGCGGCTCCGCCCGCAACTGGGCAGCCTCGTAGCGCGTCTTGTTCGTCCACGCCACGCCGTCCCACCAGCGCTGCATGCGCGGGTTCTGCGGGTCGGGCCGCCACTCCGCGCCTGCGTCGGCGCTCTCGCCCATCGTCATCCGCTACATATCGGACTGGCGGGCCCGATCTTGAAGCGGGCAGGCGTAGAACGCGCTGCTCAGGACAGCGGGCGCCCGCCGAACTCGTCGATCGCGACCAGCTCGTCGACCGCTTTCCGGCGAAGCCTGGTCGGGAACTGTGTCGGACGGCCCAGTGCGAGCATCGCCGCGACCGCGTAGGGCGTTGGGATCCCCAGCAGCTCCTTGACCTCACGCTCGCGGCGGCAGAGGAACGTGGTGAGGACGCCGCCCATCCCCAGATCTCGTGCGGCGAGCAGCACGTTCTGGGCGAACGGATAGACCGACGCTCCGCCGACGATGCTCTGGCGCTCGAGGTCGATGTCGGTGACCGCGAGCTGCTGCAGATCTGCGGCGAGCACGGCGAGCACCGGCGCGGCGTGGATGGCCTCGACCGCGCCTGGGACTTCGATCCCCGCGGCGTCGACGTCGTCGGGCGGGCCCGTCCACCTGCCGTCCGGGCCGGGGGCGAACGGGACACGACCGGCGGCGACGTACGCCGCGTACTCGTGCCATCCGGCGCGCGACATCTCCTGCAGGCGCGCCCGCTTCGCCGCGTCGCGCACGACGATGACCTTCCAACCCTGGCGGTTGCCGCCGCTCGGCGCGAACCGGGCGAGCTCGAAGATCTCCCGGAGCGCGTGGTCGTCGACCGGCTCGTCGACGAACTCGCGGATGGCTCCAGTGGTGCGCATCACGTCCGCGAGCTCCACGGTCAGTCCTCGCGCTCGACGTCGACCATGAAGGCGAGCACCCGGCGGTCGCTCCCGCCGTCCCGGACCGGCAAGAACGAGCGGTCGGACTGCAGCATCACCCGCGCGTTGATCTCGCCCAGGAATCCCGCTTCGGAACGTGCAGGGGGGCCGGACACCGGCACGACGCTATCCGCACGCGAGGAGGCTGATTCTCGCGAGCGCCGCCACCAGACCGCCGGATCTCGATGGTTTGCCCCTCCGAAATAAAAGGAGTGCTAACTTGTTTATTGATGCAACAGGTCCCACCGCGAGAGGGAGGACGCCATGGCCGGCAGAGGGAACCCCGAGGCGAAGGTGGCGATCGTGACCGGCGGGTCCCAGGGCCTCGGCTTCGCGCTCGTGGAAGCGCTTGCGCGGCGCGGCTGGTCGGTGGTGACCGATGCACGTCGCGCGGACAACCTCGACGCTGCACTGCGAGCGATCGACGAGCAGGAAGGGCTGGCGATCGGCATCGCCGGCGACGTCACGGACGCGGCGCACCGGGAGGCGCTGGTGCGCGCCGCGAGCGACATCGGCCGAATCGATCTGGTCGTGAACAACGCGAGCACCCTCGGCGCCAGCCCTCTCCCCCAACTCGACGCGATCGAACCCGAGACGCTGCGCACGGTGTTCGAGACGAACGTGATCGCGCCGATGGCTCTCGTTCGGGGCGCGCTCGATCATCTGGCCGCCGACGCGACGATCGTCGACATCACCTCGGACGCGGGCGCCGAGGCCTACGAGGGCTGGGGCGGCTACGGAGCCTCGAAGGCTGCGCTCGAGCACGCGGGCGCCGTCCTCGCCGTCGAGCACCCAGAGCTGCGGGTGCTGACCGTCGATCCGGGAGACATGCGCACCGAGATGCACCAGCAGGCGTTCCCCGGTGAGGACATCTCGGACCGGCCGGATCCCAGTGCGAGCGTGCCAGGCCTCCTTGCCCTCATCGAGGGTGACGCGCCGAGCGGCCGCTACGAGACGCGCAACGTCGCGGTCGGGACAGTGAGACCGTCATGACCATGCCGGCGACGGACACGGAGCGACCGGTCGGACGGAACCCGGCCCTCGCGTTCACGCTCACGCCGAGCAACGAGGCGCAGGCCCCTCCCGAATCGCGCGGCGTCGAGCGTGACGGCGTGCGCTTGCTGGTCAGTGCCGGCGAAGCCCGGCCCACGAGCACGGTGTTCCACGAGATCTCTCGATTCCTGCGCGCGGGTGACGCGCTCGTCGTGAACACGTCGTCGACGGTCGCCGCGGCGCTCGACGGCCGTCTGCCCGGAGGCGATCCCGTCGCCGTGCACCTCTCGGGCGAGCTCCCCGGCGGGCTCGAGCTCGTCGAGGTGCGCACACCGGCCCAAGGCGCGACGGTCCCGCGCCGTATCGAGCGCGCGATCGATGTCGCGCTCTTGCACGGCGGCACCGTGCACCTGCTCGCCCCGTTCGGCAGCTCGGAGAGGCTCTGGGTCGCTGCGCTCGATCTGCCCACACCGCTGCACGCGTACCTCGCCGCGCACGGCCGGCCGATCCGGTACCGGCACGTCGCGCACGATTGGCCTCTCGCCGCGTACCAGACCGTGTTCGGACGGGTTGCGGGCAGCGCCGAGATGCCGAGCGCGAGCCGCCCGTTCACCGATCATCTCGTGACCGAGCTGTCGGTGCACGGCGTCGGCGTCCTCCCGATCCTGCTGCACACGGGCGTCTCCTCCCTCGAGGGAGACGAGGCCCCGTACCCCGAGCGCTATGCGGTCTCGGACACGACCGCCGCGAGCATCAACGCGACACGCGCGCGAGGTGGCCGTGTGATCGCGGTGGGAACGACGGTCGTCCGAGCGCTCGCGACGACGACCGACGCGCGCGGTGAGGCGCATCCCGGATCCGGTTGGACCGAGGCATTCGTCACGGCGGACACGCCCGTGCCCTCAGTCGACGGGCTCCTCACCGGATGGCACGAACCCGAGTCCACACACCTGCAGATGCTGCGCGCGTTCGCGTCGCGCGACGCTCTCGAGGCGGCCTACGGTGCTGCGTTGGACCTCGGGTACCTCTGGCACGAGTTCGGCGACAGCCATTTGATCCTCCCCGCGGAGCGCGCATGACGATCTCCCCCCGCATCGACGAACCCTCGACACTCCCCCCGGGGCGCCGCGCTGTGTTGTACGCCGTGCGGCGGCGGGGCGAGGCGTCCGCGGAGCAGGTCGCCGAGCAGCTGTCCATGACCGTGAGCGGCGCGCGCCAGCACCTCAGCGCGCTCCTCGACGACGGGCTCGTCGACGCGGTCGAGGTGCAGCCGTCGAAGGCACGCCGCGGGCGCCGTTCCCTCGCGTACTCGGTCACCCCCGAGGCCGATGCGCTCTTCCCCAAGGCGTACGGCGAGCTGACCAACGAGCTGCTCGGCTACGTGGCCGACGCCGACCCCGCGATGCTCGACGAGCTGTTCGCCAAGCGACGTGAAGCCAGGATCGTCGCGGCGCAACGCCGCTTGCAGCCCAGGCGCACCCTCGTCGCGAAGGTCAACGAGCTCACACGCATCCTCGACGAGGACGGCTACATCGCCACATCGGAGCGGAGCGCGCCGGGCGTGTTCCGGATCGTCGAGCACAACTGCGCGATCTGGGCCGTGGCGCAGAGATATGGGCAGGCGTGCACGAGCGAGATCGACTTCATCCGCGCGGTGCTCCCGGACTGCGAGGTCGAGCGCGTGCAGCACATGGTTGCCGGTGCGCCGCACTGCGCGTACGAGGTGCGCGTGAAGCGCTGAGCTCGGCTCAGTCGTGCCGCGCGCGCCGGCGCGTCCAGGGTCGTTCGATCGACGGAGGCATGTACCCCGCGTCGGCCCAGGAGAAGTTCGTTCCCGGCGGCACGATCTCGTCGATGCGGTCGAGGAGATCCGCGTCGAGGGTGACCGCGGGCGCGTCGATCTGGGTCACCAGCTGCTCCATCGTGCGCGGGCCGATGATCGCCGACGTCACCGCGGGGTGGTTGATCACCCAGGCGAGCGCGAGGTGCACGAGCGTCATCCCTGACTCGTCGGCAAGCTTGCCGAGCGCGTCGGCAGCGTCGAGCTTCCGCTGGTTCTCCGGGATTGAGAGGTCGTAGCGGGCCGGGATGCGCGCCGCTCGCCGGCTGGTGTTCTCCGCGCCGTGACGCCACTTCCCCGAGAGCCAGCCGCCCGCCAGCGGGCTCCACGGGATGACCGCCATGTCGAAGCGCTCGCACGTCGGCAGCACCTCGGTCTCGACGCCCCGCACGAGGATCGAGTACGGCGGCTGCTCGCAGACGAAGCGCTCGCGGTCGCGGCGCTCGGCCGTCCACTGCGCTTCGACGATTGCAGACGCCGGGAACGTGGAGCTGCCGAGGTAGCGCACCTTGCCCGCGTGCACGAGGTCCGAGAGCGCGGCGAGCGTCTCGTCGATGTCGGTGCCGGGATCGGGCCGGTGGATCTGGTAGAGGTCGATGTAGTCGGTACCGAGCCGTCGCAGGCTGTTCTCGCACTCCTGGATGATCCAGCGGCGCGAGTTACCGGCCATGTTGGGGTCCTTGCCCATCATGCCGTGCACCTTGGTAGCGAGCACGATCTCGTCGCGGCGCCCGGCGAGCGCTTTCGCGACGATCTCCTCGGACTCGCCCGCCGAGTACACGTCCGCCGTGTCGACGAAGTTGATGCCCGCGTCGAATGCGGTCTGCATGATCCGGACGCATTCGTCGTGGTCGGGGTTTCCCCAACCTCCGAACATC
The DNA here is from genome assembly GCA_036557185.1 of Acidimicrobiia bacterium. Taxonomy (GTDB): domain Bacteria; phylum Actinomycetota; class Acidimicrobiia; order IMCC26256; family JAENVU01; genus DATBHZ01. Next base: position 16,859 of record DATBHZ010000084.1, read on the forward strand.
ATCGCTCCGAGACAGAGCGGGCTCACGCGGACACCTGTGCGTGCGAAGCGCCGATAGTTCATGCGTCGTCCTCCGTGTGCGGGACCTCAGCTGCCGGCGGTCGCGGACGCCAGGCGTGTCGTGCCCTCGACGTACTGCGACCAGAAGTGCGGAGGGAGGTCGTGGCCCATCCCTTCGATCTCCGCGAAGCTAGCGCCCGGTACGAGCTCGGCGGTCCGGCGTCCGCCGATGATGTGAATCAGTGGATCCGCGGTGCCGTGCACGACGAGCGCCGGCATCGTGAGGGTGCGCAGCCCTTCGGCGCGGTGCCCCGAGCGCATCACCGCCTGCATCTGGCGTGCGCTGCCCGCGGGGTCGTATGCGCGTTCGACGTACCGACGGTGCTTCTTCCGCTCGCGCTCCTCGTCGAAGTGGTGCGGGCTCCCGGCGAGCCTCGCGAACGCAACGCCGCGCTCGATCGCCGTCTCGAGATCCGGTGCCGGCTCGGAGAGCGTCATGAGCTTCGCAGCCACCGCCGGGTCCGCCTTCGTGTACTCGCGCTCGCCGGTGGTCGACATGATCGAGGTGAGCGTCGCGACTCGCTCGGGAGCGTCGATGGCGAGCTGCTGCACGATCATGCCGCCCATCGAGCAACCCCACAGGTGGGCGTCGGCGATGTCGAGCGCGTCGAGCAGCCCGACCGCGTCGGCGGCCATGTCGCTGAGCGTGTACTCCGCGCCGTCCGAGAGGTGGGTGCTCAGCCCGACGTCCCGGTTGTCGAAGCGGATCACGTCGAAGCCGCGGTCTGCAAAGCCCTCGCACAGCTCCTCGTCGTAGCGGATGCACTGCGAGCCGAGCCCGTTGACCATCAAGAGGGTCGGACCAGTGCCGTCGCCGAACCGCTCGTAGTACAGCTCGATCCCGTTGGCCTGCACGATGGGCATTGGCTCATCGTGCCGGGGCAGCCGAAGAGGGGTCAAGCGCGCGAGGCCGCAGCTCGTCGTAGCGTCAAACCGTGGACAGCGTGGAGATGCACGAGCGGGTCGCTGCAGCACGCGTTGCGAGGCTCGCGACCCTCTCCCCCGGCGGCCGACCGCACCTCGTGCCCGTGTGCTTCGCGCTCCACGACGAGACCCTGTACTGGGCCGTCGACCAGAAGCCGAAGACGACATCTCGCCTCCAACGCCTGCGCAACATCGTCGCGGACCCGCGCGTCAGCCTGCTCGTGGACCACTATGTCGAGCATTGGCGCGCGCTGTGGTGGGTGCGCGTGGACGGTGTCGCGCGCGTCATCGACGGCGACGCCCAACACGGCGGCGAGGCCGCCGATGCCCTCACCCTGCTCACGGACAAGTACGAGCAGTACCGAGTTGCGCCAACCGCCGGGCCGCTCGTGGCGATCGACATCACGACCTGGCAGGCGTGGCCCTGACACGCCGTACGCTGACAAGCGTGAGCGAGCGGCAGCGAGGCGGGTATCCCGCCGAGCAGCGAGCGTGTCCCGAGCGGCCCGGCCCGCAGGGCCGAGAGCGGGAAACATGAAAGTGCGTGTAGGGGTTGGCCTGGGGACGCGGCAGGCGAACGGGGACGCCGGCGAGTTCTCGATGCTCGTGGACGCGCTGGAGGACCTGGGCTTCGACTCGCTCTGGCTCTCCGAGCGCGCGACAGGACCGATCGTCGACCCACTCATCGCCCTGGCGGTCGCCGCCGGGAGGACGGAGCGGATCAAGCTCGGCACCAGCGTGCAGGTGCTCCCCGGTCGCAACGCGCTCCTGCTCGCCAAGGAATGGGCGAGCCTCGACACGTTGTCCGGTGGCCGCACGCTCCCCGCGTTCGGTCTCGGGATCGTCGACCCGCGCGAGCAGCAGGCGTTCCGGGTGGAGCGCGCCGAACGCGCCAGGCTCTTCGACGAGGCGCTCGAGCTGCTCCGACGCTTCTGGACCGAGGACACCGTGACCCATCACGGCGAGCACTTCGACTACGACGGCGTGGGCATCGGCGTCGCGCCGGTCCAACGCCCGCCGGACGTCTGGCTCGGCGGCCGCGCGCCGGGCGAGCTCAAGCGCGTCGGGCGCGTCGCCGACGGGTGGCTCCCGAGCTTCACGACACCCGAGCTGGCGGTGCAGGGACGCGAGGTCGTGATGCAGGCGGCGGCGACCGCGGGCCGCAAGATCGACGACGAGCACTGGGGCGTGCTCGTCCCCTACGCCGAGAAGGAGCTTCCCGACGCCGTGGTGCGCCTGTTCTCCGAGCGCTTCGAGGGAGTCGATCCCGGGGACGTGATCCCGGTCGGATTGGAACCTCTTCGCAAGCATCTCGAGCGCTTCATCGACGTCGACTTCTCCAAGCTGGTCGTGGTGCCGTTCGACGCGCCGAGTGACTGGCATCGCGCGATGAGCGATCTCGCGGACGCGGTGCTCGATCTTCAGACACGCTGACGCGCAGGTAGCGTGCCGGGCGTGACCCCCACACACGGAATCCTCCCCGAACCCGTCGAGGCGCTGCTCGCGGTCGCCCTCGTCGGCGAGCTGACGGTCATCGACGCGCACGGCCGCCCCGTCACCTACCCGCTCATCCCGCTGTACGACGGGCAGCACGTCTTCATGACCTCCGCGGTCCTGTTCTCGAAGAAGCTGCGTCACATCAAGGCCAATCC
>DATBHZ010000085.1:0-16589 GCA_036557185.1 Acidimicrobiia bacterium
CCGACCGCCGCGGCGATCGCAGCCGCAGCTCCGACGAGTGCATACGCCTTCTTCTGTGCTGCACCTTCGAAGTTTCCGTGGATGAGCGACTGCATCGCGGGCAGCAGCAGGGAGGCGCCGAGACCTCCGACGACGGCCCAGAACACGATCACCGCGATGAGGCTCTGCGCCAGTGCCATCGCGAGGGCACCGGTCGCGTAGGCGAGCAGGCCGATCACGTAGGCGCGCTTCCGGCCGATGAGGTCGCCGATCTTGCTACCAATGAGGATGAACGCGGCGGAGACGAGCGCTTCGAGTGCGATCGCCGACTGCACGCCGCTGACCGTCGTCCCGAGATCGTGGACGACCGACGAGATCGAGACGTTCATGATGGACGTGTCGACGACGAGAACGAACATCGCCATTGCGAGGAGAATCGCCAGGCGGGTCTCGCCCGTGGCCTCTGCAGGCGCCTGCGTCGGTCCGCCGTCAGTCATCGGAGCCGATCACCCTCCGGTCAGCGGCGCTCGTCGAGCACATCCGGCGCTTTCTACACGAGCGAGGTGCCGCGCGGCGGGAGGCGACCGGCCGGTCACGCGGGGAGGCCGCCCCGAAGGGCGGCCTCCCGAGTCGTGCAAGACGGCAACTGCCGTCAGTTCGTGCTGTGGCGGCTACTGACCGAGCGCGAAGCTCGCGCCGTTGGCCGTGCTGCCGAGAAGCGGGGACGCCGCCGTAGCGCCGCCACCTCCGATGGCCACCGAGGTGATCGCGTTGGCCTGCGAGACCTCACCCTCGGGAGATCCGCTCAGGCACCCGACCAGGACGTTCAACGCGTAGTTGTCGTCCACCGAGTAGCCGGTGTTGAAGATGTTGTCGTCGTTGTGGTTCGCACCGTCGGCGGTCGGGTTGTTGGTCCCGTCACCTTCGGGGTCGACGCCCTTGACGACCGGGTTCTCCCAGTAGGTCGCGGTCTCGACCGCACCCACCGAGAGGCCCTTGGACACGAGGCCGGTCACGTCGACGACGTCGAGCGCCGACGGGTCGAAGCCCTGGATCGTGACGTAGGCCTGGAGCTGCCACTTCTTGCCCAGGTTGTTGAGCTGCGTCGTGACGCTGCTCGTCGTCTGCTTCCCGGTCAGCGGGTAGACGCCCGTCTCACCGGCCTGGCAGCTCGCGGTCCCGATCAGCTTGGTCGCGATCGAGCCGATGCTGATCGACGCCGGAGGCGCGCCGTTGAGAGCGGTGTCCTGCGCGTTCTGCACCATGTTGTTGCAGGTACCGCCGATGGCTGCCTTCGTCGTCGTGTCCTTGAGCACCGCCGTCGTGACGGTCTCGTTCTGCGGCGTGTCGGTGAGTCCCGGGGTGACCTTCCCGAGCACCACCCCGCCGCCGCATGTTCCCGCCGGCGTCGGTGCTGCGCTGGCCGACGGTGCAGCCATCGCAATCATGCCGCCCGCCATCGCCACAACTCCGGCGACAGCGAGCACCCGTGTCTTCAGGTTCACGTAATCGTCTCCTCTGTCATTGGCTTGTCATTGCTTCGTTCGGTACCAAGCGCGGACGGACCGATACGTCCAGTGACAAGAGAAGGTGCTGGTGCGGCACGCCACTGGTGGCGATCGTGCGACGGCAATGCTGCCGCCCCCACCGAACGGTCATGCCCTGTGCTCCCCCATGTCGCTCCCGGCGGCCCCGCCCCCGAGGCCAACCCGTGCGCACACGGGCGACTTCACCCCAGGAACGGTGTCGGCCCCAGCCCGCCAATGAGACGACAACCGGATCGGTCGACGGGAGTCTTGACCCTGCACCTGTGGGGAACAAGGCGCGGTGCGGCAGATTTACTCGCTGCTCACTCATCTTGCTTCGCGCTAGCGGAACGCGCCACGTTCAGTGGCTAGACCTCGTGACAATACCTGCTGACACGATACAAATCCGTGATCGCCGACCGATCACCTCAGGGTCGCTGATCGAGCCAGCGCAAGAGCTCCGACGGTTCCGGCCACGCGTATCGCAGGCACGCCGGGTTACCGGCAAGTCGTTCGGGCTTCCCGCCGGGAGGATTGACGAGATCACGCTCGACACAGGTTCCGCCCAGTCGCTGATAGAAAGCTTGCCCCGCGGTGTTCTGCTCGAGGACCCAGAGGAACAAGCCCTCCGAACCGTTCTCGACGACGAGCGCCTGCGCCGCCCTCGCCACCAACTGGGTGCCGATGCCGGCGCGCTTGAGATCGTGGGTGACGTGCAGGTTGTCGAGCAACGTGCCCCACTCCGCGTCCGCCCCGCTGACGGTGTGCACGAACCCGGCCAGCCCTTCGTCGGTCTCGGCGACCGTCGTTCGCTCCTTCACCTGCCGGTCCCGCAGTCGCGTCGTCCACACCGTGAGGCGGTCGCTGAACACGTCGCCGTCGAGGAAGGCGTCGGAGTATGCGCCCCGGTAGTTGCGCCGCCAGCTGTCGGCGTGCAACGCGGCGATCGCCTCGGCATCGGACACCCGCGCGCGCCGGTAGCGCATCGCGGGCAGCTCGGGCACCGTGCGAGGCGCGCCCTCGCCCGGCGATGCAGTCATGGTGCAGGCGACGTGCTCGAAGCCTGAGCCGGGGGATTCTGCACCTGCCGCGCCTGTCGTTGCTCCTCGTAGCGGTCCCTGCTGACGGACTCCGCACGCCGACGTTCCATGTAGTCGACGAGCGTGTGCACGAGCAGCGCGAACAGCGCGTACATGATGATCGCGAAGAGCAGCGAAACGTCGAGAGTCGAGTTCCCGTTCGTATGGCTCGGGAAGATGCCTCGGAACGGCGCCGTGACGCGGTTGGCACTCCGATAGACCCATTGCGCGAAGCCGCTGCTCGGGTTGGCTCCGAAGAGTTGGAGCACGAAAGCCAGCGTGGCAATGACGATCGCGATGAGCGCGAACGCGTAGACGAGCCAGACGATCGCCCGTCCGATGCCCCAGGCGACCGTGCCTCCGCTGCGCTTGCTCGGCGGGTACTGGTTCGGGGATGACTGAGGGTCGTACGCAGTCATGGTTCCTCCTCGCCTCGGCCGGGGAAGCGTGGCCAGGCTACGCGCGCCCGCCGCGAACCGTCCCGGTTAAACGCTCCGCGTTGCTGCGAGACGCAGCGCGCAACTTCGCGCGAGATGTCGGAGTCCGATCAGCCCACACTCGTCGCGGCGACACGACCTCTCGGCGTGTTCGTGCAGGTCAGCGCGGTGCCCGGGGCGGGATTTGAACCCGCACGCTCTTGCGAGCAGCGGATTTTGAGTCCGCCGTGTCTGCCATTCCACCACCCGGGCAAGTGCGCCGACATAGTGCCACTTGCACCAGAGGTAGGCTGATGTTTCGGCAGGTCAGAGCGGAGCGGAGATGTCCGGAACCGTCATCGCACTCCTCGTTGTCGCAGTGCTCGCACTCGCGGTGATCGTGATCGCTCCCTGGCGTGCAGTGCGCAGGGAAGGCCCGCTGCCGCGCGACGTCGAATCGCAGTTGCTCCTCGGACAGGATCCCGAGGTGGACGACGAGGAAGACGACGAGGACCCGTTGCCGCGCCCGCTGCCGTTCCCGCAGCGGAACCGCTGAACGCCGCGAAACGGTCCTCGACCCCCTCGCTCGGTTTCCTTGTAACGCGCGTGCGCGCCGATAGGTCGAACGTCGAACCGTCCCAGCCACGGGAGAGCCCGCGCGAGTGAAGTCTGTTGTCATCTTCCCCGGCCAGGGCACCCAGCAGCCCGCCATGGGAGCACCATGGCGCGACCATCCGGCCTGGGCCGTGGTCGAGCAGGCCGAAGCCGCCATCGGCGAGCCCCTCGCTCCCCTGCTCCTCGACGCGACAGCCGAGGAGCTGAGCCGGACACGGAACGCGCAGCTCGCCGTGCTCGTCACCAGCCTGATCGCGTGGGAGGCGGCACGCGAGCAGCTGGACCCCATCGCGTTTGCCGGGCACTCACTCGGCCAAGTCACGGCGCTCATCGCATCGGGATGCACGCCGTTCGACGACGGGGTCCGCTTCGCGGCGCGCCGCGCCGAGCTCACGCAAGCGGCGGCCGACGCGCACCCCGGCAAGATGGCTGCGCTGTTGGGCGCCAGCTACGAGCAAGCGGAGGAGGTCTGCACCGCCGCGGCCGCGGAGGTCTGGGTCGCCAACGACAACGCGCCCGGGCAGGTCGTGATCGCAGGGACCCCGGAAGGCCTCGCAGCCGGCACGACCGCCGCCAAGGAATCGGGCGTCCGGAAGGTGATGCCCCTCGACGTCGGCGGGGCGTTCCATACTCCTCTCATGCAGGACGCGACCGACGCGCTGCGCGAGGAGCTGACCGGCGTCGCGTTCGCGAGCCCGACGGCATCCGTGATCTCCAACGACGACGGCCGCGCGTACGACACCGCCGACGGCTGGGCCGAGCGTTCCGCACAGCACGTCTCCGTACCGGTTCGTTGGCGAATCGTGCAGAGCACGCTCGTGGAGGTGGGTGCGCCCTCCTTCATCGAGATCGGGCACGGCAACATGCTCGCGACCCTCGCGAAGCGCACGGTCCCGAACGTGCCCGTCCACAAGCTCTCGGCCCCCGACGACCTCGACAAGCTCGGAGGCAGCACGTGATCGAGCCCTCTGTCAACGACGCGCGCCTCCAGGGCGAGCGCCTCCACGTGCTGGAGCGGATGATCGTCGCACCTGCCGTCGGGGTCTTCTGCCCTGCGGGCCTCGGCGAGGGCGCGTACGTCGAGGCCGGCGCTTCGATCGGGTCGATCGACGGTCCCGGCTCCTCCGTGATCGTGCAGAGCCCGTTCACCGGAGAGCTCGTCCGCATCCTGGCGCACCCCGGCGAGCGCCTCCGCGAAGGGCAGCCGGTCGCCTGGCTCCGCGTCGCATGACGACGCGGGCCACGATCACCGGCTGGGGCGCCGCGGTCCCGAGCGGCCACCTCACCAACGCCGACCTCGAGGCGCGCGTCGACACCTCCGACGAGTGGATCGTCGAACGCACGGGCATCCGCGAGCGTCGCATCGCCGCGGCGGACGAGTCGACCGCGACGCTGGCGATCGAAGCTGCCGGCAACGCCGTCAAACGCGCGGGGCTCTCTCCCGCCGATGTCGACCTGCTCGTCGTCGCCACCGCCACACCCGAGCAGCCGATCCCCCACACCGGTGCGTTCGTGAGCGACGGCATCGGCCTGCACTGTGGCTCGTTCGACCTGAGCGCCGGTTGCGCAGGCTTTGCGTACGCGCTCGTGACGGGCGCCGCACTGCTCACAGGGGGCGGCCTCCAGCACGTGCTCGTCGTCGGTGCCGAGACGCTGTCCCGGATCACCGACCCCGCCGACCGCGGCACGTGCATCCTGTTCGGCGACGCGGCTGCGGGTGTGATGCTCAGTCGCGACGACCGGCCCGACGGTCCGGGCCTGCTCGCATGGGACCTCGGCTGCGATGGGTCCGCGACGGGACTCCTCGAGCTGCGCGCCGGCGGGAGCCGCATGCCGACGACGGCCGCAACGGTCGAGGCCGGAGAGCACTACCTGCGCATGCAAGGGCAGGAGGTCTTCCGCCGCGCGGTGCGCGCCGTCGTGGAGTCGGCGCAGACCACGCTCGATCGCGCCGGTGTCGATGCGAGCGACGTCGGCTGGTTCATCCCGCACCAGGCCAACGTCCGGATCATCGACGCAGCTCGACAGCGGCTCGGCATCGCGCCCGAGCGCACCGTCGTGAACATCGAGCGGTACGGCAACACATCCGCGGCGTCGATCCCGCTGGCACTCGTGGAGGCAGCCGACGACGGGCGGATCCAGTCGGACGATCTCGTGCTGCTGAGCGGCTTCGGTGCCGGCATGACCTGGGCGAGCGCGCTGCTGCGCTGGGGAGCCTCTCCGTGACCGAGCGCGTGGCGTTCGTGACCGGCGGGTCCCGGGGCATCGGCAGGGCTGCGGTGTGCGCGCTGGCCGAGGCCGGCCACCACGTCGCCTTCTGCTACTCGAGCGACGCCGACGGCGCGGAGGAGACCTGCGAGCTCGTCGCAAAGATCGGCGGGGACGCGCTCGCGATCCAGGCGGCGGTCGGCGATGCTGCAGTGGTCGACGAGGCGTTCACCCGCGTCGAGACCGAGCTCGGACCGGTCGAGATCCTCGTCAACAACGCCGGCATCGCCAGGGACGGCTTGCTTGTCCGGATGAGCGACGAGGCGTGGGCCGAGGTGCTGCGCGTCAATCTCACCGGCGCGTTCCACACCATCCGCAGGGCGACACCGAAGATGATGCGGGCGCGCTTCGGCCGCATCGTCAACGTCTCGTCCGCCGGAGCACATCTCGGGAGCGCGGGCCAGGCGAACTACGCGGCTTCGAAGGCCGGATTGGTGGGCCTGAGCCGCTCCGTCACAAGAGAGCTCGGGAGCCGGGGTATCACCTGTAACGTGGTCGCACCTGGACCAATTGTCACTTCTATGACCGAGGCGATGGGTGAGGAATGGCTGGCCGGTGTCTCGGCGGCGGTGCCGCTCGGGAGGCCGGGCACGGCGGAGGAGTGCGGAGCCGTCATTGCGTTCTTGTGCAGCGACATCGCCGGATACGTGAGCGGCGCGCTGGTGCCGGTCGACGGGGGTTTGGGAATGGGCGCCTGAGACGGCGACCGCAGCATCGAGGTCCTGACAGAGCAACACTGCGAAGGAGAAAGCCTGCATGGAGCGTGCCGAGGCACTCACCGCTATTCGAGACGTCGCCGTCGAGGTGCTGAGCGTCGACCCCGACGCGGTCGTCGAAGAGGCCCGGTTCAACGAGGACCTGGACGCCGACTCGCTCGACCTGGTCGAGCTCGTGATGGGGCTCGAGGAGCGGTTCGACGTGACCATCCCCGAGGAGGACCTCGAGGGCGTCGCGACCGTCGGACAGGCGGTCGATCTCGTGATGTCGAAAGCCGCGAGCCGCGCATGAGGTCGGCGTCGTGAGCGAAGCGATCGACCACCGCGGCCGTCCCCGTGTGGTCGTGACCGGCATCGGCCTGCACACCCCCGCGGGCGCTGGGCTCGACGCAGTCTGGACGACCCTCCTCGCAGGTCGCTCCGTTGCCGGGCCTGTGACTCGCGTCGACGTGTCGGGCCTCGGCGTGCGCTTCGCGTGCGAGGTGACCGAGTTCGACCCGGTCCCCTACCTCGGTCCGAAGGAGAGCCGCCGCGTGGACCGCACCGCGCAGCTCGGCTTCGCGGCCGCCAGCGACGCGCTCGAGGACGCCGGCGAGCTGGGCATCGACCCGGCGCGCGTCGCCGTCGTCGCGGCCACGGGCATCGGCGGGCTCATCACGCTCGAGGAGCAGAACCGCATCTTCATCGACAAGGGCCCTGATCGCGTGAGCCCGTTCTTCATCCCGATGATGATGCCCAACGCGACCGCCGGCCTCGTCGCGATCCGGCGAGGGTTCACCGGCCCGAACCTCTGCATCAGCACGGCGTGTGCCGCAGGTGCGAACGCCATTGGCGAGGCGACCCGCATGTTGCGCGACGGCACGGCCGACGTTGCCGTGGCCGGAGGTACCGAGGCAGCCATCACACCACCGGCCATCGCTGCATTCACTCGCATGGGCGCGCTCAGCAAGCGCAATGAAGCACCCGAGCTCGCGTCACGACCGTTCGACGCGGAGCGTGACGGCTTCGTGCTGGGTGAGGGAGCCGCGTTCCTCGTGCTCGAGCGCGCGGACCGTGCGGAGGCTCGCGGCGCCCACATCTACGGCGAGGTCGCCGGCTACGGGACCAACAGCGACGCATTCCACATCACGGCTCCGGCGACCGGTGGCGCGGGCGCGGCAGCGTGCATGCAGCTGGCGCTCGACGACGCAGGGCTTTCGGCGGGCGAGATCAAGCACGTCAACGCCCACGGGACATCAACCGAGCTCAACGACAGCGCCGAGTCGGAAGCCATCCACAAGGTGTTCTCGGATCACAAGCCCCCGGTCACCTCCACCAAGGGAGTGGTCGGGCACCTCATCGGGGCGGCGGGAGCGTTCGAGGCAGCCGTCGCGTTGCACAGCGCACGCGTCGGTACGGTGCCTCCCACGGCGAACCACGAGCGCAAAGGTGACGACATCGCCGACATCGACATCGTCGCCGGCGAGGCCCGGGAGATCGAGACGGGCCCCGCACTGTCGAACTCGTTCGGCTTCGGCGGCCACAACGCATCGCTCGTCCTCATCCCCCAGGCGTGAACCGCCGCCGGTGACGCTCGCCTCGCCGGCGACCCCTATCGGCAGCGTCCGCACGCCTGTCGCGCGCGCGTCACTCACGGAACGCAACGGTCGGCGCGTCGCGCTCTTCTCGCTCAGCGGCGGCAAGCACCACGGCTCGATCGGAACCTCCGAAGGCAGCACGATCGAGTCGTTGGTCGATCTCGCCGTCTCCGTCGGTGCTCCGGTCGTGGGCGTGCTCGACACGTCGGGCGCCGAGATCTTCGAGGGTGTCGCCGCCCTCCACGCGTGGGGACGCGTGGCCCGTGCGCTCACGCGCGCGTCGGGCGTGGTGCCAATCCTGCTCGGCGTCACCGGAGCGGCGCTCTCCGGCCCGTCGTTGCTGCTCGGGCTCGCCGACCACGTGGTCATGTGCGACGGCTCCTTCGCCTACGTCACCGGGCCGGCCGACGCCGAGGCGTTCACGGGTGTCCACGTCGACCGCGTCGGGCTCGGGGGGCCGGCGGTGCACGCGCGCCGCAGCGGGCTTGCGACGCTCACCGTCGAGGCGGAGCCGGACGTCCTCCTCGCGCTCGAGCTCTTGCTGTCCTACCTCCCGGACCACCATCTCACCGACCCCGAGCGTGTCCTCGGAGGCGATCCCGCGGATCGCCTCACGCGCGCGGCGGTCCAGGCGGTCCCCGCTGATCCGCACGCGTCCTACGACGTGCGGGCGGTGATCACCGACGTGCTCGACCACGAGTCGTGGCTCGAGCTGCACCCGTGGCACGCGACCAGCATGGTCGTCGGTTACGGGCGGCTGGACGGGCGCGTGGTCGGCATCGTTGCGAACCAGCCGTTCGAGCGCGCCGGCACGATCGGCATCGACGCCGCTCGCAAGGCCGCGCGCTTCGTGCAGCTCTGCGACTCGTTCAACGTTCCGATCATCACGTTCGTGGACACGCCGGGCTTCACGCCGGGCCGCGACCTCGAATGGCGCGGGATCATTCGACACGGTGCGCAGCTCGTGCACGCATACGCGGCCGCCACGGTCCCGCGGCTCTCGATCGTGCTCCGCAAGAACTACGGAGGCGGGTACATCGTCATGGACTCGCGGGCGCTCGGCAACGACTGGTGCGCGGCCTGGCCCCTCGCCGAGATTGCGGTCGTGGGCGCTCGCGGTGCCGTGGAGATCCTGCACCGGCGCCGACTCCTCGAAGCAGAGCCGAACGAGCGCGCCCGGCTGCGCGACGAGCTCGAGGCGGAGTTCACCGAGCGCTTCGCAAACCCATACGAAGCCGCGGCCCGGGGTTACGTCGACGAGGTCATCGACCCGGTCGACACACGGCGCGCGCTGGCCGGCGTGTTGGATCGTGTACACACCAAGCGCGAGGCTCCGATCCGCCGTCGGCACAGCAACACACCGCTCTGAGGGAGAGGAAGGCTCCGGGACGCATGTTGCTCGCAGGAAAGCGGATCCTCGTGACCGGAGTCCTGAACGACGCGTCGATCGCGTTCGGCGTGGCGAAGGTTGCGCAGGAGCAGGGCGCCGAAGTGGTGTTGAGCTCGTTCGGGCGCGTGATGAGCCTCACGCGTCGCGCCGCGCGCAAGCTGCCGACGGAACCCGAGGTCGTGCAGCTGGACGTCGGCGACACCGACGACCTCGCAGCACTCGCCGAGCGGGTGGGCGGCTCGCTCGACGGCGTGGTGCACGCCATCGGGTTCGCGCCCGAGTCGTGTCTCGGCGGTGGCTTCCTGGACGCGCCCTGGGAGGACGTGGCAGTCGCGATGCAGGTCTCGGCGTTCTCCCTCAAGGCGCTGGCGATGGCCGCGCTGCCGCTGATGGACCGCGGTGGCGCGATCGTCGGTCTCGATTTCGACAACCAACACCACGCGTGGCCCGTGTACGACTGGATGGGCGTCGCGAAGGCGGCGTTCGAGTCGACGGCCCGCTACCTCGCCAAGGAGCTGGGGCCGCGTGGCATCCGCGTGAACCTCGTCTCCGCCGGGCCCTTGCGCACCCTCGCGGCGAAGAGCATCCCGGGCTTCGATCAGTTCGAGGAGGTGTGGGCGGCACGGGCGCCGCTCGGCTGGGACATCCGCGACACGGAGCCCGCCGCGCGCGCCTGCGCCGCGCTGTTGAGCGACTGGTTTCCCGCGACCACCGGCGAGATGGTGCATGTCGACGGCGGTTTCCACGCAACCGGAGCGTGAACCGGGCCGACTGACCCACGCCTGTCCGCGAACGCGAGAGAGCCCTCGGCGGGGCTGCTGGGGGGCGGGCGCGGGGCCGAGGGCTCTCATCAGGCGGTGACCGCCTACTGATCCTCACCGTATGGGTTTGTCCGGTTGCGCCTTTGGTCGGGACGACCCATTCTTCGGCTTCTATCAGCCGGGGGCGAAATGCGCCGGACGCTCTCCGCGACCTAGCGTCACTCGCCATGGCGGGGGCCGGCAAAGAACGGAGACGCTACGAGCGCGAACGCCGCCGTCAGCACCGCCGCCGGGGGCAAGTGACTCGGACGGCGCCCAGTTGGCTGAGGCCCGCACTGGTGTGCGCGGCCGTCGTCGTCGTCTTGGTGGCCGTCATCTCTCTCGGAGTCGCGGCCGGCGGCTCGGGGCCGAAGCACACGATCACCGGCACGCTCACGATCACGCAGGGCGACAGCGCCAACTCGACCATCAGGCTCGACCCCGACGGCACGTGCACAGGCTACGGCCGGGACGCTGACATCACCCCGAGCGCACGGGTGCTCGTCAAGGACGCGAAGGGCAACACCGTGGCGACCGCGCGCCTCGGGTCCGGCACCAGCCAGCAGCTCGCCAACCCTTCCACACTGCTGCACGGGCCGTCCGGCACGTGCACGTTCGACTTCAAGGTCGCGGGCATTCCCGATTCCGACCACTACGACATCGATGTCGCCGGGACGCGCCTCAGGCGCACGCAGAAGCAACTCCGTGACGATTCCTGGTCCATCCGCGTCGACGCGAACGACCGCTGAGCAGGCTCCTGACCGATTTCAGGCGTTCTTCAAGGCCTCCGCTGCTTTCGGAAACGTGTCCTTCGGGCTGACCTTGTAGAACGCGTCGGCGATCTTGCCCTTCTCGTCGATGACGAACGCGGAGCGAACGATGCCCATGAACTTCTTCCCGTACATCGACTTCTGACCCCACGCGCCCCAGGCGTCGGCGACCTTGTGGTCCTCGTCGGCCAGCAGCGGGAAGCCGAGCTTGTACTTCGTGTCGAACTTCGCCTGCTTCTCGGGCGCGTCCGGCGAGATGCCGACAACCGCGGCGCCGAGCTTGGTCAGGTCCTTGCGATGGTCACGCAGCTCGCATGACTGCGTGGTGCAACTGGGAGTGTCGGCCTTCGGGTAGAAGTAGACGACGAGCTTCTTGCCCTTGTAGTCCGACAGCTTCACCTTCTTGCCCGCCTGATCGACGAGCGTGAACGCGGGTGCCTTGTCTCCCGGTGCGAGCTTCCCCTTCTGCGGTGCCATCCGATCCTCCGAGGTGCGCGTCGACATCGACCGTCACCCCGTAGCATGCCGCGGGTGCGGCGCCGGGAGAGCATCCATCTGGAGCTCTCCCTCACGGACACGCTCGCGCTGGCGCGGTCGAAGCTCGATCTCGAGGGCGACGACCACCGGCTCGAGGGGCGATTGCCGGGATTCGAGCAGGCGTCCCTCGAGGCAACCGGGTCGGACGGTGAGGGCGGGACGAACCTCGTGCTCGAGGCCGAGTCCGAGGTGCACGTCCCGTTCTTCCAATGGTTCTTCGCGCCGATCTTCGCCTTCGAGATGCGACGCCACCTCCGCCACGCCGTCGCGATCCTGCACGCGGCGGCGACCGGCGCGGACCCGCCGGAGCCGCTCCGCGAGTCACCGGTCACTCCCCCAGCGGCGTTCACCGACAGCCAGGTCGCGCTGATCGCGACCGTCTGCCTCGCAGGTGCGATGGCGGCGTTCGCATCGGCGCTGTTCGGTCAGAACGCCGACAGCATCGCCAAGACCTACAACATCTCCGACGCCGGGCTCAGTCAGGCGTTGGCAGTCACCCGCGGCGGGGTGCTGCTCGCGCTGGTCGCGGCTGCGCTCGCCGACCGTCTCGGGCGCCGACGGGTGCTCATCGGCACGCTCGTGGTGATCGCGGCCGCGAACGCTGTTTCGGCTCTCGCGCCCACGATTGTGACGTTCACCATCGCCCAGACCGTGGTGCGTGCCGCCGTGAACGCCGCGGTCGTGGTCGGCGGCATCGCAGTCGTCGAAGAGGCGCCGGAGTCGGCCCGTGCGTACGCGGTCGCGATGCTGGCGCTCGCGTCGGGCGCCGGCTTCGCGCTCGCGGTCATCCTCCTCCCCACGGCCGGTTTCAGCCCGGAGAGCTGGCGTCTGGCCTTCGGTTTCAGCGCCCTCACCATCCTGCTGGTCCCGATCATTGCCCGAAACCTCACCGAGACGACGCGGTTCACGTCCTTGACGCGCCGAACGGAGCAGCGCGGCAGCCTGCGCGAGGTTGCACGCGGCGCCTACGGAGGACGGTTCGTCCTGCTCGCGCTCGTCGCCTTCCTCACCAACGTCTTCAGCGCGCCGTCGGCACAGCTCACCAACCGGTACCTCGCCGATGTCCGTGGCTTCTCGAGCTCGGGCATCGCGGTCCTGCGGGGTGTGACGAACGGGGTGCCGGGCCTGTTCGGCATCCTCCTGGGCGGGCGGCTCGCCGAGACGCGGGGACGAAGGCCTGTCGCGTCGATCGGACTACTGATCGCCACGCTGCTCTCGGCGATGTTCTTCCTCACGAGCGGGGTGACGCTCTGGATCGCATCGACGCTGATGATCATCGCCGCGGCATCGACGACGCTCGCTGTGGGGACGATGGACGCCGAGCTGTTCCCGACGGAGGCACGCGGGACGTCGAATGCGATGCTGATCGTGACAGGAGTGGCCGGCTCGGTCGTCGGACTGCTGGTCGCCGGTTGGCTGTCGGCGCCACTCGGCGGGCTTGGCAACGCGATCGCGATCTGCGGCGTCGCACCTCTGCTGGCCGCGGTGTTCCTCCTTCCACGCCTCCCGGAGTCGGGCGGGCGCGCCCTCGACGACGTGAGCCCGTCCGAGATCTGACCACCCCCCTCCTCCGGGGCCCGCGATACGTTCCGGCGATGAGCAGCTACGAGTCCGCGTTGCGCGATTTCGAGAAGACGACCGCCACGTGCAACGGCATCACTCGCGACGTCTACCGGATCGGCACGGGCCCCGGTGTGATCGTGATCCACGAGATCCCCGGGATCACCCCTCAGGTCGCCGATTTCGGCCGCCGCGTGGCGGCGGCAGGCTGCACCGCCGTCCTCCCCGTGCTGTTCGGTGAGCCGGGGAAGCCGCTCGGCGTCGGTTACGCGCTCCAGATCCTCGTCTCGGGATGCGTGGCGAAGGACTTCGCCACATTCGCCACCGACACCACGAGCCCCGCCACCGTCTGGCTGCGTGAGCTCGCCGCGCAGGTCCACGAGGAGTGCGGCGGTCCGGGCGTCGGCGCGGTCGGCATGTGCTTCACCGGCGGATTCGCGCTCGCCATGATGGTCGACGACCGGATGCTTGCTCCGGTGCTCAGTCAGCCGTCCCTGCCGTTCCCCTTCAGCAAGCGCCACCGTGCTGACCTCGGCATCTCGACCGCAGACCTCGCGCGGGTCAAGCAGCGCGCGGAGAACGGCCAGTGCCTGCTCGGGCTGCGCTTCAGCGCCGACAAGAGCTCACCGTCCCAGCGGTTCGACACGCTGCAGCGCGAGCTCGGTGATGCGTTCATCGCGGTCGAGATCGACTCGGCGCCAGGCAACCCGTACGGCATCAAGCGGAGCGCGCACTCTGTCTTGACAAACGATCTCGTCGACGAGCCCGGTCACCCCACGCGCGAGGCGCTCGACCAGGTGCTCACCTTCTTCCGCGAACGGCTCGGCGTCTAGGGGCTCGCTGTTACTGCTCGGCGAACTTCGCCGAGCACAGCGTGTGACCGTCCGGTCGGACGATGCGCACCCAGGCGAGCGCGCCCGCGGGCACGTGGGCGTCACCGGCCCATGACCCGGCACCGCGCACGATATTGATCGAACCGATCTGTGCTGTCTGCCCGTCGGCCGCGACCGTTGTGATCCCGTACGTGCCGGGCGGCATGCCGTAGTTGAGGGCGACGAACAGATACGGGTCCGAGCCTTCGGTGAGGAACGCCTTCCCCGCATGCATGCCCCGGTTGCCGATCATCTGGGCCGTTTGCAGGCTCTGCTTGTGCGACGCCGGGCCGCTCGCGTCGACGAGACGGACCGCCGCGACGCTCGCGATTACGATCGCGGCAGCCAGCGCTGCGGCGACGGCAAGCGTCTTCCAGCCACCGCGCCGCGGACGAGCGAGCCGCTCGTTGTGCAGCCTGTCGAGCACGCGTGACTCGAAGCCCTGCGGTGGCTCGGTCTCACCCGTGAGCTCCGACAGCGCGTCGGCGGTCGCGCCGTACTCGGTCGCTACCGAACGGCACGCCGAGCACTGCGCAAGGTGGACGACGACGTCCGCACGCTCGGCTCCGTCGATGACACCGAGCGAGAACTCGGGTAGGCGTTCGCGCGTCTCCGCGCACTCGAGCTTCACCGTGACCTCACTCGGCGGACTCCGGATCGACGAGCGCGGCGCGCAGCCTGCGCATTGCGGCGCGAATCCGTGTCTTGGCCGTGCCCAGCGGGATGTCGTCGAGCTCCGCGATCTCCCGCGCCGTGTGCCCGTAGTACGCGGCGAGGATCAGTGAGCGACGTTGGTCCGACGGCAGCTGCCGCACTGCGGTGTGGAGACGGTTGGACTCGCTCGACAGCACCGCCATGTCGTCGGGGAGGCGGTCCAGGGACTCGCCCGAGAGCTGCAACAGCTCCTCGGGATCCACCACGACGTGCCTGCGGACCCGGATCGTGTCGATCGCGAGGTTCCGCGTGATGCTCAACAACCAGGAGGCCACGGTCCCACGACGGGGATCGAATGTCCCGCCGGCGCGCCAGGCTCGGACGAACGTCTCCTGTGCGACGTCCTCGGCCAGGCGCGGGTCGCCCAGAATCCTGATCGCCAGCCCGTAGACGCGGCGTTGGAACCGCTCGACGAAGGCCGCGGCGGCGTCCGGGTCCCCCGTCGTGAGGCCGTCGAGCAGCGCGTCGTCCGAAACTGACCACATACGAGATACGTCTGACCGGCCGGTCGGGATTCTGTGCTCCCGGTCACGTTGGTCCGCTCCGACGCTACTCCTATGCCACCGGCTCCTCGCCGGCCTTCCGGCGCTTCAAGCCGTGGCCGAAGAAGCCGCCCTTGGGGCGGGCGTGGGCGTGGTAGTGGTCGGGGATGTTCCGCATGTTGTCGTCGACGTAGTGCTCGAAGGTGAAGTGCTCGGTGACCACGCTCGCCAGGGCGGCGTGCATGTGCTCGAGCTGGTCCGCGGGCGGCTCCGTGCCGTGGGACCGCCAGACGACCATAGGGACCGCGCAAATCTCGCACTCGGCGATCCAGCAGACGTCGTCCTCGTGGAACCACGGCGTGATGCGGGCCGCCTCGCACAGATCGCACGCCGCCCCCTGGAGGAACCTCGCGTTCTCGTTCAACTGTTCCTCACCCATCCAATCCCTTGCGCAGCTCGCGCACGAATGCGGCGGCGCCCTCCGGACCACCGCCCTCGAGCAAGCGGCGGACGAGCGCGCTCCCGACGACCACGCCGTCGGCCGATCCCGCGGCCTCCGCGGCCTGATCGGGCGTCGAGATGCCGACGCCCAGCAGCACCGGGAGGTCGGTGACGGCCTTGAGCCGGCGCCCCATCACCGTCGCCTGCGCCGCGAGGTGCTCGCGCTCCCCCGTGACCCCCAGCAAGGCGACGCCGTACACGAACCCACGCGACCGCGCGCAGATCTCGCGCAGGCGCGCGTCGGAGGTCGTCGGCGCGGCGAGCAACACTGTCTCGACTCCAGCCGCGTCCGCCGCGGTCCCCCAGCCGTCGAGCTCGTCGAGGGGAAGGTCCGGCACGATGGCGCCGTCGATCCGGCTCTGCGCGAGCGACGCGGCAAACCGCTCGTGACCGGCGTGGTGCACGGGGTTGTAGTACGTCATCACGACGACGGGGATCTCGGCGTCGAGCCGGCCGAGCTCGGCGATGATGCCGTCGGGCGTGGCGCCGATGTCGAGCGCACGCTGCGAGGCCTCCTGGACGGTCCGGCCGTCCATGACCGGGTCCGAGAACGGGATCCCGACCTCGACCGCGTCGGCACCCGCGTCGGCGAGCCCGCGCACCACGTCGAGCCAAGCTGCGCCGAGGCCGCCCGTCACGTACGGGACGAGCAGCTTGCGGCCGCTCTCGCGCTTCGCGCGCAGCTCGGATTCAAGCTTCACGTCAGCGGCTCCCCGGTCAGCAGCTCCGCCACTTGCATCGCGTCCTTGTCGCCGCGCCCGGAGAGGGTCACGAGCACCGTCGAGCC
>DATBHZ010000086.1:0-1941 GCA_036557185.1 Acidimicrobiia bacterium
ACGCTGGACGAGCTCACGCGGTTGCGCGCCACCGTCGACGCGCCGAGCCCACCGTGAACGTGTTCGCGACGCTCTCCGGCGGCAACCGAGGCGACGCCACCACGCTGATCACGATGCTCGACAAGCCCCAGCAACGGAGCGCGCCGCGCATTACCGTGAAGCGATCAGATCGTGGTCCTTGGGCTTCGCGTGCGCCAGGTCACGTCCGAGCACGGTGCATCGCCGCCTCCAGTGCGGAGCTGAGCTCCCGCAGACCGAACCCACCCGTGTGACGGACTCCGTTGACGAAGAACGTCGGCGTCCCGGGCACACCGCTCGCGACACCCGACATCGCGTCCCGGCGGATCTTCCGCTCGACCGCGTCCGAGTCGACGTCATCGATGAAGCGCCGGAGGTCGAGACCGACCGTGCGCGCGTAGACCAGCATGCTTGCCGGATCGAGCGCGTCCTGGTGCGTGAAGAGCACCGCGTACATCGACCAGAATTGCCGCTGGAGCCCGGCCGCCTCTGCAGCCTTCGCCGCAGGGAGCGCGTGCGGGTGGATCTCGACGAGCGGGAAGTCTCGGAAGACGAACGCCAGATCGTCCGGGTACCGCCGCCGGAGCTCCTCGACGACCGGGTAGGCCTGCCCGCAATACGGGCATTCGAAGTCCCCGTACTCGACGAGCACGACGGGCGCGTTCCGAGCACCCGCAACGTGGTCTTCGTCGTCGACCGGCAGGACCAGGCGGTCTCCCGGTCGCTCGGAGGGTGCAGCTGGTGTGCTCATGGGTCGCTCCTCGTCGGGTCGTCGGCGCGCGCCTACCCAGCCGTTGCGGCGATCGCACGCGAATCGCACCGGGCGTGACTTGGGGTCCCCGGGTGGGCAGGGTCGGGGCATGGAACCTGGGAGCGCCACGGAGACACCCGACGTTCACGGCGCGTTCCCGCGCCTGACTCGCGATCAGATCGCCGCGCTCGAGCGGATCGGCACCCGCCGTCCCACGCGTGAGGACGAGGTGCTCTACCGCGAAGGCGACCGTGCCTGCGACCTGTTCGTCATCCTCGACGGGCTCGTGGCGCTGGTCGAGCGCTACGGGTCCGAGGAGGAGGTCATCGGCGTGCACGGTCCCGGTCGCTTCCTCGGCGAGATCGGCCTCCTCACGGGTCAGTCGGTGTTGCTGACCGCCGTGGTCCGCGAACCGGGAGAGTTGTTGGCGGTGCCCGCCGACCGCCTGCGCGAGCTCGTCGCGCAGGACGCGACGCTCGGTGACTTGATCCTGCGCGCGTACCTCGTACGCCGGAACGTTCTGATCGATCTCGGCGCCGGCATCCGCATCATCGGTTCCCGCTTCTCCCCCGACACGCGCCGCCTCCGCGAATTCGCGGCGCGCAATCGGCTCCCGCACCGTTGGGTCGATCTCGAAGCGGACCTGCGCGCTGAGGCGCTGCTACGCGCGCTCGGTGTCGCGGCCGACGAGACGCCCGTGGTCGTCTGGGGCGAGGACACCGTGCTGCGCAACCCGAGCAACGCGGAGCTGGCTCGCGTGCTCGGGCTCCGGGTCGAGACCGACGCGGACGCGGTCTGGGACCTGCTCGTCGTCGGCGCGGGCCCGGCCGGCCTCGCGGCTGCGGTGACCGGCGCGTCCGAAGGGCTCGCGACGGTCGTGATCGAGGAGCTCGCGACCGGCGGCCAGGCCGGCTCCTCGTCGCGCATCGAGAACTACCTCGGCTTCCCCGCCGGGATCTCCGGTTCCGAGCTCGCGGACCGGGCGATCATCCAGGCCGACAAGTTCGGCGCCCGGATCACGGTGCCGGGCGAGGTCACCCGTCTCGAACACGATCACGGGGTCCACGTCGTGACCCTCGGCAGCGGCGAGCGGCTCCGCAGCCGGACCGTCGTGATCGCGACTGGTGCCCAATACCGCAAGCTCCCCGTGTCACGGCTCGAGGAGCTCGAGG
>DATBHZ010000087.1:0-42199 GCA_036557185.1 Acidimicrobiia bacterium
GCCCCGAAGGGCGGCCGACTCGGTACTGCGTCGACGGCAGGAGCCGCCGGTTACTGCTGTTGGGCTACTGACCGAGCGCGAAGCTCGCACCAGCTGCGTTGCTGCCCAGGATCGGGGACGACGCCGTTGCGCCACCGCCACCGATCGCCACAGTGGTGATGCCAGGTGCAGGGATCTCACCCAACGGCGTGCCACCGAGGCACTTCACGAGCGTGTTCAAGGCGAAGTTGTCGTCCACCGAGTACCCGCTGTTGAAGATGTTGTCGTCAGTGTGGTTCGCACCGTCGGCGGTCGGGTTGTTCGTCCCGTCACCTTCGGGGTCGGTCCCCTTGACGACCGGGTTCTCCCAGAAGGTGGCGGTCTCGACCGCACCCACCGAGAGGCCCTTGGACACGAGGCCCGTGACGTCCACGACATCAAGAGCCGAGGGGTCGAAGCCCTGGATCGTGATGTACGCCTGCATCTGCCACTTCTTGCCGATGTTGTTGAGCTCAGTGGTGATGCTGTTCGTCGTCTGCTTGCCGGTCAGCGGGTAGTCCCCGACGACCGGGTTGTTGTTCTGGTCAGTCGACTGGCAGGACGCGGTACCGATCAGCTTGGTCGCGATCGACCCAGGGTGGATCGTCGCGGGCGGTGTGCCCTGGATCGCCGTGTCCTGGGCGTTCAGCACCAGACCGGTGCACTGGCCGCCGATGGCTGCCTTGGTCGTCGTGTCCTTCAGCACCGACGTCGTGATGACCTCGTTCGTCGGCGTGTCGGTGAGGCCCGGGTTCACCTTCCCGAGCACCGCCGCGCCGACGCACGATCCGGCCGGAGTCGGTGCTGCGTTGGCCGCTGGCGCTGCCATCGCAATCATGCCGCCCGCCATCGCCACAGCTCCGGCGACGGCGAGCACGCGTGTCTTCAAATTCACGTATTCGTCTCCTCTGTCATTTGGCTTGGTACCAAGTGTGAGCGGACCGAAACGCCCATGTGACAGGAGAAGGTGCTGGTGCGACACGCCCAAAGGTGGTGACCGTGCGACAACCCTGCCGAACGTGCCCACCGAACGGTCATGCCGTTGCTCCCCCCATGTCGCTTCCGACGGTGCCCACCGGCTGTGCTCATCCGGCGAACACCTGCTGCAACCCCCAGAACCGGCTGGCAGCAGCCGGATTCGGTCGGGCCGCAGTCTTGACGCTGCGCGTGAGAGTGTCAAGCGTCACTCGTCGATTTGGGCACCCTCCGTGGAAAGCCCACGTCAGGTGATCGAACGTCGCGACAGTGGCGCCGGGTTTGTCCGAGTTGCGCTGTCGCTCGATCGACGCGCGACTGCGTCGCGCCGACGATTCAGCCCGACGGGAGGTCGGCCGAGTTCAGGCACGCCCACGGCTGGTTCGCGAGCGCGGGCGTGTTGTCGGCGATGTCGGACGGCGAGGTGATCGATCCGGGGCCACACGCGAGGCGCACGCCGCCAGGCAGCGTGATCGCGAGATAGCCGGCGAGCGGCTGGGGCGGCCCGACGTAGAGCAGCAGGCCCGAGACGGGGTCGCGCGTGAGCGTGCGCGTCGATCCGTCGGTCATGGTCAGCACCCCTTGCGCGCCAACCGGGGAGAGCGCCCCGATGAGCTCGTAGGAGTTGGTCGGACCGGCGTCGACGGGGAACGTCACCGAGTCCTCCGGGACGTCGTTGGTCGGCGCCGCGAGGCACCGCATGCCGTTCGTCAGTGTGATCGCCGAGACGAACGGCGGCGTCGACACCACGCGCCAGCAGGCCGCGGTCTGCCCGGACGGAGCGCGCTGGACGGTCACGGGGGTGCTGCCGGCGGAGGTGGTCTGCACCGTGGCGAACGGACCGGTCGGAACGGTTCCGGGCGTGATCACGTGGTAGATCTCGGCCCGCGTCGGCGCGACGACCGTGAGCGACCCGCTCCCCTTGATCACGTCGTACTGCACGTGGAGGCCGGCGACGGTGTGGATGTCGACGCGGACCACGCGTTGGCTCGAGTCGATCCAGAGCGAGATCGTCTTGCCCGTCACGTCGGTCGCGGCGTTGCTCGGGAGCTTCGCGTGGTACTCGGTCGCGTCCTTTCCGTTCACCTTCGTCGAGCCGGCCTTCGTCAGCTTGCTCTTCGCCTGGTTCAACGCACCGACCACCCGGACGGGGTCGTAGATCCCGACCAGCGGCGTCGTCCACCGCGAGGTCGTCGACACCGCGATCCAGTCGCCCAGGCCGCCCTTGATCGTCAAGAGGTCCACCAGGGCACCGGCGGGTGCCGTCTTGACGGTCGTGACACGCCGCACCCACCCGAGCGTCCCCGACTGGTGGTACTCGTTGTGCACGACCGCGTTCTGGAAGATCACCGGAAAGGCCAGGAGCGCCTTGCTGTTCGTGTAGTCGTACTTGCCCTTGATCGGACCGCTCTTGCCGAGCGCCGAGAGCGTGCCCTTGGTGTCGACGCGCCCCTCGGCCTTCGTCGCCTTGAGCACCGCGCTCGTGTCGAGCGTCTCGCCGGAGCCGGACGACGACGAGCACGCAGCGAGCGACGCCGCGCCCAAAAGGGCGGCGAACATGAGCACAATCAGCCTCCGCATCGGTGCGGATTGTTCCACAGAGCGTGCGCTCGGCCCGGTCGCCCCACCTGGTTCGCTCGCGCGGTGGGTAGTACCCTCGTGTGGCTGCATGGGGGGTTGCTCGACGGGCCCCGTTCGGGCGCAGGGCTAAGGAACCTGGGGATGCCGACCGATAGCGAGCGCGTGGACGAAGCTGGGCTGTCGCGACGCCAGGTCCTCGCGCGGGGCGCGGTCGCCGCAGGCATCGTCTGGGCCGCGCCCGTCATCCGCACGACGGCCGCGTACGCGGACATCGGCGGAGGCACCCAGCGGCCGTGCACCAACTTCTACTGGGTTCGGCTCGACATGAACGGTTGCACCGAGCCCACAGGCGACCTGCCGCCGGACATGTCGCAGTGGATCAGCGACAACCCGACCGTCCCGCTCCAATTCCCCGCGGTGTGCCCGATCATCTCGCAGACGAGCGATACCGAGTGGGCGGTGCTGATGCCGACGGTGACGGGCCCCAACGCCGGGCACCGCAAGAACCGGTTCGTCGCGGGCTGGAGCCAGCTCGGCACCTCGTACGCCGCGGCCTCGCTCGACCCGAACCCGCCGCTGCCCTCCGAGAAGAACCTGCGCGTGCTGTTCCCGGTGCCCCCACCGCCGCCGGCGCCGCCGACGACGACGACCACGACCACCACGACGACGACCACCACCACGACCACCACGCTCCCGCCGACGACGACCACCACCACGGACCCGCTCGCCACCACGACGACCAGCGATCCGCTCGCGACGACGACCACCACCACGGAGCCGCCGACCACCACGACCACGACCGAGCCTCCGACCACCACCACGACGACGACCACGACCGAGCCGCCGACCACCACGACCACGGATCCGCTCGGCACCACGACCACCACGACGACCGATCCGCTCGCGCCATCACCCCCCGCTCCCCCGGCGCTCGACGCGGCGTGGATGATCTACTGCGCTCCCACCTGAGCCCGACGCGACATGAGTGACTCCGTCCTGCAGCGCATCGACAACCGCTCGGCGCGCGTGGTCATCGTCGGCCAGGGCTACGTCGGCCTCCCGCTCGCCGTGCGCGCGGCCGAAGCCGGGTTCCCCGTCCTCGGCTACGAGGTCGACCCGAACCGCCTGCGCGCGCTGCGCGCCGGGACGAGCTACGTCGAGGACGTTCCGAGCGAGCGCCTCGCCGCAGCGCGGGAGTCCGGCTACGACGCGACCGACGACGTCGAGGCGCTGCGCGGGTTCGACGTCGCGGTCATCTCGGTGCCCACGCCGTTGCGCGAGGGAACCCCCGACCTGTCGTTCGTGGAGTCCGCGGCCGAGGCGCTCGCCTCCGTGCTCGAGCCGGGCGCGCTGGTCGTCCTCGAGTCGACGACCTACCCGGGTACCACCGAGGAGCTCGTGCGGCCGATACTCGAGACGTCGGGCCTGACCGGCGGCCGCGACTTCCTGCTCGGCTACTCACCGGAGCGGATCGACCCGGGCAACGAGCACTGGACGCTCGAGAACACGCCGAAGGTCGTGTCGGGCATCGACGCCGCGTCGCTCGAGGCCGTCGAGCGGTTCTACGGGGCGCTCATCGACAAGGTGGTCCCCGTCGACAGCCCGGCCGAGGCCGAGCTGGTGAAGCTCCTCGAGAACACGTTCCGCCACGTGAACATCGCGCTTGTGAACGAGCTGGCGATGTTCGCGCGCGACCTCGGTGTCGACATCTGGAACGCGATCGACGCAGCGTCGACGAAGCCGTTCGGGTACATGCGCTTCACGCCCGGGCCCGGCGTGGGCGGCCACTGCCTTCCCGTCGACCCGTCATACCTGTCGTGGCGCGTGCGGCGCCGGTCCGGCCACCCGTTCCGCTTCGTCGAGCTCGCGAACGACGTCAACGAGCACATGCCCGACTACGTGGTACGCCGCGTCGGCGCGCTGCTGAACCAGCACGCGCGCTCCTACAAGGGGACGAAGATCCTGCTGCTCGGGCTCACGTACAAGGCAGCGACGTCGGATTGGCGCGAGTCACCGTCGATCGTGGTCGCCGAGCAGCTCCTCGCGCTCGGTGCCGACCTGCGGATCAGCGACCCGCACCTCGCCGGCGACCTCGACGTCGGTTGCGAGCTCGTGCCGTACTCGGAGCAGGCGCTCGCCGACGCGGACCTCGTGGTGCTGCTCGTCGACCACCCCGAGTTCGACCCGGACCAGATCTGTCGCCACGCCAAGCTCGTGCTCGACACCAAGGGCGCGCTGCGTGGCCGGAGCTTCCCCGGCGAGCTGCTCTGATCACTCCGGTCCCCGGCGCAAGCCTCGGCTACGCGCCGGCCGCTCGCATCCGGCGGCGCATCTTCAGGCAGAAGACAACCGTGATCGTGACGCCGGCAGGCGGGAACAAGAAGCATCCGACGGCGAGCGCGACCCAGAAGCCACCGCGCGGCCACGCCGGATCCGGCGCGCTGAGCGTGCCCACGACCCAAACGATCGTCAGCCCGTAGAACAGCGCCAGAAGCACAGCGCCTATTACCCAGCCGGCCATTCGCTCCTCGAGCTGTCACTGCAGCCGTCGCGCCACAGCGTGGCCGCGACAACTCTCCCCCAGCCCCGGTTCATGAACAGGGCTTGACCCTACGTCAGGCCGGGCAGCTCGGCGGGGGTGGACGCGGCGAGCACGGGGACGGAACGTACGAGCCTTGCGAGCGCGTCGATCGCGCGGGTCGGATCGTCTGTCTCGCCCGCGCGCGGCGCGAACGTGAGCGCGGCACCGGAAGCAGTAGCAGGCCCCGGCACGCAGAGGGCGGCGAGCGGGTAGCGACCCCAGGGCACCGACTCGGGCTCGCGTCCGAGTGTCGGCACATGGCTCGCCACGGCGTCGAGCGCGTGCGGATCGAGACCCAGACCGGGCGTACCGACGACCAGCTCCACGCCCGCCGCGTCGACCAGGACGGCGGGCCCGTCGACCACCGCGAAGCCGTGCCGCTCGGCGTCGCGTTCGAACGCGACCCTGTTCGGGGTCCGCGGGAGCAGGTACGCGCGCCCGTCACGCACCACTGCGCGCGCGGGAAGCCAAGCGAGCCGGGCCTCGCCGAGCCCTGACAGGGCCGCGAGCTCCACGGCGAAGGCGCGCACGATCCTGGCCGGCGCTCGACTCGTCATCACGACCGAGCCGTCGCAGTACAGACGGTGCAGCGGTTGGATCCCGTTCGACGTTCGCGCCTCGAGCGCCAGGCCGAAGTAAGGCCGCGTCCCGGCGGCGCCGTTCGGCATCTCCGCGACGACATGCGCGCCGAGCACCTGACGAAGCGCCTCAGCCGCAGCCGCGTCGTTCACGCCCAGGGTCACGACGTATCGACCCACGCCGACGAGCATCTGCCCGACCCACTCGGGCGCCGCGTCGCAAGCGGAGCACGCGCCCGCGGGGCCCGTCAGCAGCTCGGGCGGTGGCGCGGGATCGGCCTGTTCGCCGCGGCGGGCGTCCACGAGGAGGCCGCGCTCGACCCAGGTGCCCACGGTCGTGCGAACGTCCGACTCCATCACCGGCCGCTCGACGCCGAATTCGGCGGCCAGGTCGTCGACGAGCTCGCCGATCGCTGCTCGCCCGTCGCACACGCGCCAGAGCACCGTCGCCGTCGGGCTCAGGAGGTGCAGCTCCCCGTCGCGGTACAGCAACAGCTGGTCGTCACCGATCGCGTCGACGCCGTCGCGAACCGCCGGCACGAAATCGAGATCCGGGAAGGTCGAGGGCGCGCTCACGTGCGCGCTCCGAGCGGCTCCAACAGCCCGAGCACGAGCTCGCAGGCGCGGTCGAGATCCCCGCTCACGAGCCGGAAGCATGCGCAGCCTGCAGCCACCGACTCGAGCGTCGCCAGGGATCGCGCGGGCTCCCGGTCGAGCCGGAACGTGTGGGCGGCGAGCGCGAAGAGTGCCTCGGGCGCCGGCAGCGGCTCGAGGCGCGTGTCCGCGCCGGGCGCGAACT
Source organism: Acidimicrobiia bacterium (assembly GCA_036557185.1). Taxonomy (GTDB): domain Bacteria; phylum Actinomycetota; class Acidimicrobiia; order IMCC26256; family JAENVU01; genus DATBHZ01. The sequence continues at coordinate 6,533 of DATBHZ010000087.1, forward strand.
CGGGCAGCACGACGAGACGCGGCGCCATTGCAGGGCCGACGCCACCGCCGCGCAGACAGGACGGCGGCACGAGTCGCCTCCCGCCCAGGAGACCGTCCGGATCGTTGGGCACGCACGCGTCGAGGTCCGCGAGGACGGGGCTCGTGCGTTCGCCGAGCGAGAGGTGCTTCGGGTACGGGCGCACGGTGCCGTCCTTGTCGATGGCCACGACCTCGTCGGTGAGATAGCGCAGACCTCGCTGCACGAGCCCGGCGACAAGGGTGGACTTCCCGGCTCCCATGCCGCCGGGGAGGAGAACAGCCCCCGCCGGCGCGCCGGCGGCCGCAGCATGGACGAGCGCGGGTTGCTCGGCGGCGTCGATCGCGACCTGATTCAGGTCGAACATCAGCTGGGCGAACGCGACGGACGACGCCGGTGTATCGACCGAGCGGACGCCGTCCACGGTCACGGCATACCGGATCGCGCCGAGGACGGTCTCCTCGTGGAACGTGAGCTCGCGTCGCGCGTCACCCTCGGAGGCCCGCGCGACGAGCGACGCCGACAGCTCCGCGAGCAAGCGCGTGACCGACGGAACCGTGGACCGGACCCGAACCGGTGACCCGAGCAGGTCGAGCCACACCTCTCCCTGCCACGGGTAGTCGTCGAGCGCGAGCCGCACGCGGCCGCGCTCAGCCATCGTATGGAGAGCGGTCTGTCTCGTGCGCGGTGACCTCGAACCCTTCGTACGGGTCGGAGTCGGCGTCGTGGACCCGCGGATACAGCTCCGGCGGCTGGCTCTTCCTGTACGGCCCGTTGTCGGCGGCCCCCTCCGGGGCCTCGGGCTCGGAGATCCCGGCGGCCTCCTCGATCTCCGCGCGCAACTCCGCCTGACGCTCGCGCCGCCCGTGGTACTCGGGCAGGCAGAGCAGCACCATGAAGAAGGGCGTCACTTGCACACGTTCTCGCGAGAGGATGCCGAAGTTGGAGAACGCCGAGAACGCGAAGATGAACGTGAACGTCACGCCGATGGAGTAGGCGACGTACGGATGCAGGCGCATCTCGCGCCAGATCGAGCGCAGGCGCTTCCGGCGGCTCCACATCAAGTACAGGAGGAACACGCTCTCGGAGGACGCGAGGAACGCCTCCGGATTGTGCGCCTCGAACGGCAGCGGCCGGAACAGCACGGTGACCGTCGCGCCCACCCAGGACACCGGATTGGCCGGCGAGAACTTGATCGGCGTGAAGGCCGAGCCGCCCTCGGAGGTCTGTCCCGAAGCGGCCTCGAGCGTGCTGTTGACGGTCTCGGTATCGAGCGTGGACACACCGAAGAACGACTTCGTCTGCGCCACGACCACGAGACCGACGAGCAGCAGGGCGCCGAAGACGATGATGCGGAGGAAGGGCGCGAACCCGTTGCGCTTCTTCGCCTTCGCGACCGCAGCTGCGAGCAGGAGACCGCAGAAGATCGTGAGCGAGATGTGAGGACGCAGCATCGTGATCCCGAGCAGGCCCAGGGCGAAGAGCACCAGACCGGGGATGATGCTCTTGGTCAGGACACGCGCAATTCCGTACGAGGCGATGCCGATCGTGAAGACGGCCCATGCCTCCTTGCCGACGGCAGACGGCCAGTACAGGAACGACGGGAGGAACAGCACGAGCAGCCCGTACATGCGGTGGTCGCCGTTCGGAACGGCTCGGCAGAAAGCACGCCACAACAGCAGCAGCCCGACGAACGCCATGAACGAGAACATGAGGTAGCCACCCAGCCGTGAGCTACCGCCGAAGGCGTACACGACTGCTGTGAGCTTCCGCATGAACGCGGTGCCGGTCGAGCCACCGACGTTCGAGGCGAAGTGGAAGCTTCGGTACATGGGAGCGAGCCTCGCTCCGTAGGACTGGTAATCGCTGGCGTCGACCTGCCCGTTGTAGAGCGCGTATCCCAGCATGTACCGCACGATCGCCCCGAGCATCTTGGCGGCGAACGCGGCCATGACGAAGGAGACCATGGCCGGGTCGCGATCGGAGCGGGCGACGCGCTGCGCGAGGAAGGCGGCGATGAGCGCCAGGATCGGGAGCTGCACGACAGGGTCGATGTAGTTGTACTGGAACGTCGCCCCTGCGAATACGACGATGCCGAGGTACGCCGCGCACCCGGCGAGCCAGACGGCGCGCGGCCACGCCGGCTCGGCGCCTTCGGTCTTCTCCGCGCCCTTGAAGCCGCGCGCGAGCGCGCCGCCGCCCGTCACTGGTCCGCCCTCGCGACCGCACGGGCCTGGAACGCGCGTCGCATCCGCCGGAGGTACGTGCCGTCGTGCCCGGCCACGTACTCGCGGTCCGGCACCAGCAGCGTCCGCGCGTAGCGCCACTTCGCGGGAACGCCGTGCACAGCGCGCAGGCCGGCAACCGCCTGGGTCGCGTAGCTCCGGCTCTCACCGCGGTACGCGCGCAGGGACCGCGTCTGGTAGGCGTCCGGCCGGTGCGAGAAGGCCCACTCGGACAAGGGCGCTCGCTGGAGACCGAGCCGGACCCAAGTGAGCTTGACGGCGTGCGCGACGACCGCATCGGCGCGCCACTCGCGTGAGACCGCGATCGTCTGCTGGACGTCGAGCGGTGTGGTGAGGGCGATCTGGGCGATGTCGCGCAACGCGGCCAGCCGCGGAACCGGGTCGCCGAGCGCCGCGTGGTAGCAGGCGTGGATGAACCGGTGCTCACGGATCAGTGCTCGGTATTCGCGGCCGCCGATCTCGACCGGCTCCGACTCGCGGAAGAGCTCGTCGAGCGGGATGGTGAGCCCGAACGGGCCGGCCACGAACGTTCGGTGCAGGTCCAGCTCCGTGCCGTCGGGCTCGACGAGGCAGGCGCCCTTCCCGAAGGTCCGGTCGAATCCCGGGCGGACCTCGGGGTACCGCCGCGCCGATCCGGTCGTGACGAGCGCCTCGATCGCGGCATCCCACATGGCCGAGGGCACGAGCAGGTCGAGGTCTCCGAACGCGCGTTGCGACGGGTCGGGATAGTCGAGGCGCGCGACCGCCGGCCCCTTGAGCAGACGCGCGTCGACGCCGGCACGTTCGAGTCGTGCCGTCACGGCGGGGAGGGCGTGCTCGAGCATCACACACAGCCGCATGGCCTGCTCGTGCCCGACTGCGATCGCTGCGCGCTGCTCATCGGTCGCGGGAAGCGCTCCCGAATCCACCGCGAGTGCGAGTGCCGGCAGCATGCGCTCCCCGGTGAGCAGCGCGAACGTGTCCCGGAACTCGGCGTCCGCAAGCGGCTGCGCGGGAAGAGCGGCAGCGCCCGGCAGACCGACCGCTGCGATCGCGTCCGCGACTGCCCGCGCGCTCATTTGTCACCCACTGCGACCGCGCCGAGGTCGACGAGCTGCTCGAGCAGCGGTTTCACGTCGGTGCGTACTCGGTCCGTGTCGGCGGCGAACTGCCTCCCGAGGCGATCCACCAGCTCGCTCTCGGACGCCGGCGTCGCGAGGGCGTCCCAGACGGCCGCGCCCGTGCCCGCGAGCGTGAGGGGGTCGTCGCCGCGGGGCGGGAAGAGCACGATCCCGAACGCGCCGCGCCGCCAGACCGTTTGCGGGCTGCGGGTCAGCTGCTGCGACACGACACGCGTCCGGGGCATGGTGCCCTGGCCCAGCCGGGTCAGACCCAGGGATCGTCGTCGTCGACGCCCGGCGGGCGCGTTGCCAAGCCGCCCGCCCCGGAGGCTCCCTGGCGCTCCGACCTCGCCGAACGCGACGGTGAGACGGTCTCCGCTCCCCGGCGGCCCCGACCACCGCCCCACGGCACGATGCGCTTGAGCCCGGAGGCGTCCGCGCGGTCTCCGCCTCGTCCGTAGCCGTAGCCGTAGTAGCCGTAGTAGCCGTAGTAGCCGCCGCGCTTGCTGTGCTCTGCGCCGACGAGGACGAGCCCGATCACGGTTGCGTCGAGCCTTCGCAGGAGGTCCGCGGATGCCACCACGCCGGACCGCCTCGTCCACCCGCTCCGCGTGAGCATGATCGTGCCGTCGACCGATGTCGCGAGATCCGCCGCGTCGTTCGCGAGCAAGAGCGGCGGGGAGTCGAGGAGCACGACGTCGGCGAGCTCCTGCGCGACCAGCGTCGCCGCCTTCGCGACGGTGAGCGCCTGGCCCGGATCCGACTTGGTGGGCGCGCTGGCCGCGAGCCGAACGCCGGGGATCGCGGTGTCCTGGAGGATGGCTTCGAGCTGGGCAGCCGTGCAGTCGCGGTCCAGGTCACCGAGGTTCGGCGCCATGGACAGGTGGAAGTACCGGTGCAGCGTCGGCCTGCGGAAGTCGGCGTCGATCACGATCACTCGTGCGCCGGTCTCCGCGAACGTCACGGCCAGGTTCGCCGTCGAGATCGACTTGCCCTCGGCGGGACCCGGAGACGTGATGAGGAGGGTGCGCAGCCGCGGACCGTAGGCGTCGATCTCCTCCTCGGGAGCGACGTTGCCGTTCCCGCGCCCGTTGCCGCGCCCATTGCCTCGCCCGTTCCCGCGCCCGATCATCGTCGGGCCCGTCTTCACGCGCGGGTGACGCTGCCACATCGAGAGCATGGATGTTCGTAGGGCGCGATACGCCTCCGCGACGAGCGACGATGGATCGTCGGCGGCGAGGACGGCGAAGCGGTTGGTCGGGGAGAACTTGATGACGGGGATCTCGGCGACGACCGGGAGCCGGGCCGCGCCTTCGGCGCCGCCGACATCGCGGATGCGCGCGCTCATGATCTCGGTGATGATCAGGATGCCGAGCCCGATCAGCATGCCGACGGCCCCGCCGAGGAGGATGCTCTGCTTGCGGCTGGCTTGCTTGGAGCCGGCGCTGATGATGCGGGTGGTGGTGTCCTCGGACGCGGGCTCGAAGACGTGGAGCGACGACTGCTGCGGGCCGGCTGCCTGGAGCTGCTGGAGATCGGAGTTGGCCTTGGCCAGCTGCTCGGCGTCGGTCTTGACCTGATCCTGGAGGGCGGAGTTGGCGGGCTGTGAGGCGGCGCGGCCCGCGTCGGCGGCCGAGGTCGCGGCCAACGTGACGCCGCGTGCCCTGAGGGCGTTGACCTGCGCGTCGAACTTCGCCTGGCCGAGCTTGTTGTAGTACTTGATGAGCTCGGTCGCGAAGAGGTTGGCGACGTAGGGCGCGTACTTCTCGTCCTGATCGGTGACGGTGATCTTGAACGAGCCGGTCGAAGCGTCGGGCTGCGCCGAGACCTGCGTGCCTCCGAACGGTCCGATCGCGAGCGTCGCGCCGTTGCGCAGCTTCTGGTGCTTCGCGGCCTTGCCGTTGGTCGAGGTGCCGTTGGGACACACCGTCGAGGACGACTTGCCGCTGTTGCTCGCGTTGCCACCGCTGCTGTTCTTCTTGTTGCCCGAGCCGGAGCTGGAGCTGTTGCAGGCCTTGAGATCGGCGGCCTTCAGGTACGGGTGCGTCCTGCTCGTCTTGAGCTGCGCCACCACGTCGTCGACCACCTCGCCGTGCGTGGTGTAGAGCGCGGCGCGGTCATAGTCGATGTTGGGCGAGTCGGTGCTGTTGAGCAACAGGGTCGACGCCTGGTACGTGGCCGTCGGTGCCGCGCTGAGCTTGCTCGCCGCGCTCTCCCTGGGCGCGGTCGCGTACGCCAGCATCAGGCCGAGAAGCGTGCAGAGCACGACGACCCACCAGCGCTGGCGCACGACGCGGACGTAGTCGAGCGGCCTCATGAGATGCTTCGTGACCCCCCGTTGTCGCTCGCCCGTGATGCACGGCTCGCCCGTGCCCGCCCATCCTCGAGCCGATGGCCTGGTCCGACGCTCTTGCCCGGAGAGCGCTGCACCATCGGCTCAATCGGCCACGGAGTGTAGCGGAGCTTCTGGATTGCCATCCACGCGCCCGATCCGCACCGCACCCTGCGCCCCCCGGCTCCTGACGGACACCGCGACCCGGGCCGGGAGCCCCCCTATCGCGTTGCTGCACGCTATTCCGGGGTGCCCGAGACGGCAAGGCGCATGGCGTCGATTACATTCGCTCTCCGCGCGAACGCCCGACGCGTCTCGTGCGACGGGGCGAGGGGGACACTTGGAGGCGACGCCCAGCCTTCACAATCGGCGGCCGGCGCGGCTCGGCGCCTTCGCGCTCATCGCGGTGCTCTGCGTCGTCGCGCCCCTGCTCATCGCGCGCCATTACGGAGCGCTCGGCATCCCTCGCGGAGACGACTGGTCGTACCTGCTGACACTCTTCCGGCTCTCCGACACCGGGCAGCTGAACGGCAACAACTGGGTCTCGATGACCTTGCTCGGCCAGCTCGTGATCGCGCTCCCCGTGGTCGGGATCTTCGGCCACGACATCGCGGCGCTGCAGGTCCTCACCGCGGTGCTCGGCTTCTGCGGGCTGGTCGCGACCGTGGTGCTCGGGCGACGGCTGATCGGGATCTGGCCCGCGGTGCTCGTCGCCGTCACGGTCGGCGCCGGTCCGCTCTGGGGACCGCTCGCCGCGAGCTACATGACCGACGTTCCCGCATTCGCGTTCTCGATGATGGCGCTCGCGTGCGCTGCGGTCGCTCTGACCCGCAAGCCGATCGCGATGTCGTGGGTCGCCGCGAGCTTGGTGCTCGCGCTGGTCGCGTTCTCGATCCGCCAGTACGCGTTCGTGCTGGTGATCGCGATCCCGCTCACGACAGGTTGGGCGCTCTTGTCGAACGGGGAGGGACGACGTCTCCGCCCGTTGGCGGCGATGACCGTCGGCGCCGTGGCGTGCGCGTTTGCCGTCTACGCGTTCTGGCAGGCGATCCCGGACCTCAAGGTGTACGTGCCCACTTTCCCGACCGGCCATACGGGATCCGTCACCGTCATCAAGGGCGCGGGGTACGCGCGCCTCTTCGGCCTGCTGCTCGCGCCGGTCGTCGCATTGGCCGGGCCGGTTCGGATCGCGCGACGCGCATGGCGCGCTGCGCCGGCCACCACCGTTGTCCTGTCCGGAGGATTGCTGCTGGTCCTCACCGTGGTGTCAGCGCACGTCCCCAAGCAGGAGTTCGTCGGCAACTACATCGAGCAGAACGGGGCGCTCACGCGTGACGTGATGTTCGGTGATCGGCCGGACCTGTTCCCGTCGATTCTCTACCTGCTCCTCGTCGCCATCGCGACGATCTCGGCGATCCTGATCGTGATCGCGGCGATCCCGGCCGCGCGCCGGTTGATCGACCGCCTCCGCACGCGGACGTTCGGGCTCGACGAGCCGCTGATCGCGCTCATCGCGCTGGTCGCGGCGGGTTACACGGCCGCGTACATCTTCGCGATGGCCACCGGCGTCTCCGTGTACGACCGGTACGCGCTCCCCGTGCTGCCGCTCGTCGGGATCCTGGTCCTGCACACGGCACGCACCACCGCTGAAGAGCCGGCCCGCGAGCCCTCACACCGCCGGGCGCGGCACGTTGCTGCGGGCGTCGCGCTCGCAGGAATCGCGCTGCTCGGGCTCGTCTACACGATGGATTCCGCGTCGTTCGACGGGACCAGGTGGCGCGTGTCGGAGGCAGTGACGCGCGAGGGCTACCGGGCGAACCAGATCAACGGCGGCTTCGAGTGGCTCAACTACTACCGGGGCCACATGAAGCCCAGGACGATCACCGGAACGGGTGCAGCGGTCGAGACCTCTACCTTCTGCGTCAACGTCTACGTGAACCCGCCCCACATCGACGGCAAGGCCATCGCCGTGGGCGAGTACACGCTCCCCACACGGCACGCCGCCAAGATCATCGCGATACGGAACAAGAAGCCGTGCAAGCTGGCGCACCCCGTCGCCGCGCTGGGGCGATGAGCTCGTCCGTCACCCGCCTGGCGATCGTGGTCGTGTACCACCTCACGAGCGACGACGACCTGCCGCTGCTCGAGCTGCACCTCGATCGAATCGAGCGCAACACCACTGTGCCCTTCACGATCCATGCCGCCACGAACCGCGCAAGCGGTGCGGCCCGCGAGCTGCTCCGATCACACGGCGCAGTCAGGTGCATCGACATCCCCGCCACACACCTGCGCGGGAGCCGCGAGCACGGGTACTACCTCGACGCCCTCGTCGCGAGCGCGCTCGATGACGGCGCAACCCATGTATGCACCCTCGACGTCGACTCGTTTCCGATCAGGAACGACTGGGTCGAGCGCATCGCCGACCTCGCGCCGCCGACCTCCGGTGTCGTCGGCGTCCTTCGCAGGGAGAACGGCGACATCGCGCTCCCGCACCCGTCCTGCACGTTCCTCCGGCGCGACTTCGTCGAGCGCTTCGCACCGAGCTTCTCGCCCGACTCGGACGGCACCCCAGACTTCCGGCGCTTCCTCCACTCGACAGGGCAGGCCGGCGACACCGGCATCCGCATCGGGTACACGCTGTGGTCCGAGCAGCTCCCTTGGGGACGGCTGCTGCGCACGAACGTCGAGGACCCGCACCCGATCATCGCCGGTCTCTACGGCGATTGCGTCTTCCACCTCGGGGCGACCGCGAGCGGGACCGTGTTCCGCCGGGACCTGGCCACATCGACCGTGCACCGCGCGACCCGGCCCCTGGAGCGCGTTCCACTGAGGCCGCAACCGCTCACGCGGGCCAAGCGCACGCTGCTCGACCGGTTGCGCGCTCCCGCCGAGGCGCAGCTCAAGGCGAGCAATCGCGCCGTGTTCACCGATTTGCGAGCATGGCTCCTCGAGGACCCCGACGGTCTCGTTGCATACCTCTCCGGCAACGAGCCTTGCGACACGGAGCGCGCGGCACGGTTGCTGCACGCGGGGACCCGCTGTCTAGGGTCTCCCCGCACTCCAACTGCTGAGAGGTCATCATGAAGCGACCGACCTGGCTCCGCCGGCCGAGCAACACACCTGCGCGCTCGACCCGCGACATGTCGCCCGAGGAGGCGTGGCAGGGAGCGCTCAACGGGGAGGTCGGGTTCTGGTCGGAGTGGCTCCGGACGAAGGCAGCCCGCTATCCCGGAAGTTACGAGCGGCGTCTCGACCCGTCGGAGCCGCTGCAACCGGAGATCGCGGAGCTGTTCGACGCGCCCGAGGGTGCCACCTTGCAGCTGCTCGACGTCGGCGCGGGTCCGTTCACCTTCCTGGGCCGCACCAGTCCGAAGTGGACGCTCGAGATCACAGCCGTTGACGCGCTCGCCGACGAGTACGCGAAGCTCATCGAAGAGTTCGGCGTTGTCGCGCCAGTGCCGACGCAGCAGTGCGAGAGCGAGAAGCTGAGCAACCTCTTCGCGCCGTCGTCGTTCGACCTCGTGACCGCGCGCAACACGCTGGACCACTCCTACAACCCGGTGCGTGCCGTCCGCGAGATGGCGACCTGCGCGCGAGCCGGTGCCCCGGTCTTGCTGGTGCACCACCGCAACACCGGCGAGGACGAGAACTACCACGGCATGCACCAGTGGAACTTCGAGGCGGACGACGGCTCGCTCGTCGTCTGGCGACCGGGCGAGCGACACGACGTCGTCGAGGAGCTCGGGGGTTTGGCGTCGATCGAGCGCGTGTGGGTGGACGGAGCGTGGGAGCACGTGGTGCTCCGAAGGGCACACGACGACGCATAGCAAGCAAAACGGCCAACGGACCAAGTGACCGTCGAACGGACCGCGCCGTATAGTGATTCACCGCTTTGAGGGGAAAGCGCCGAGCAGGACCATGGCCGTAGCCGAGACGATCCGAGAGACACCGGAGCCCGAAGAGGCTGCGACCTTCCGCGAGTTCCACGAGATCCCGGAGTCGCCGCCGCCCGCTCTCCGGTACCGGCGCGGCCTGCACTTCATCCACGCGATGAAGGAGCTGTGGCACAACCGCCACACCATGTTCAACCTCGGTTTCCGAGAGATCCGGGTCCAGTACAACCAGGCGATCCTCGGCCTCGCGTGGGCCGTGCTCACCCCCGTCGTCCAGATGGTCGTGTTCACGGTGTTCTTCAAGAACTTCGCGGGCATCAAGGTCCAGACACACGGGGTCTCGTACCCGGTGTTCCTGTACACAGGGCTCCTCGCCTGGGGGTTCTTCTCGAGCGCCACCACCTCCGCCGGGCAGGTGCTCGTCTCGAACCCGCTGCTCAACAAGATCTACGCGCCGCGCGAGGTCTTCCCGTTGGCGACGATCGGCACGTCCGCGTTCAACTCCGTGATCTCGACCCTCGTGCTCGCCTTCCTCTGCGTCATGTACCAGGACTGGCTCCAGCCGGAGGCGATCTGGGTTCCTCTGTTGCTCCTGGTCCTTGTTGGATTCACGGTCGGGGTCGGCCTGATCGTGTCGGCGCTCACTGTGTACCTCCGAGACCTCAGACAGGCGCTGCCGTTGCTGCTCCAGGTCGGCCTCTTCGTCAGCTCGGTGGTCGTCGGCATCGACACGATCCCTGCGCGATGGCGCGGCTTGTACTGCTTCCTCGACCCACCGGCGATGGTCATCGATGCCTTGCGTCAGACAGCGCTCTACGGCAACCAACCGAACCTGACCTACCTCGGACTCTCGTCGGTGTCCACGGTCATCGTGCTCGTGGGTGGCTACTTGCTCTTCAAGCAATTGGAAACCGGCTTCGCCGATGTCAGCTGAGGGAAGCGTCGCGGTCAACCACGTGTGGAAGCGGTTCCGCAAGGACCGCGGTCGCCGCCTCTTGCGCGACCACCTTTCGCGCGCAGTCCAGGTCGGGCGAAAGAAGACCAAGAACCCGTGGCGGTGGGTGCTGCGCGACATCGACTTCAAGGTCGAGCCAGGGGAATCCGTTGCGATCGTCGGGGTGAACGGATCGGGCAAGTCGACGCTCCTCAAGATCGTCGCCGGCGTGATGTTCCCGCACACCGGTCGCGTCGACACCGAGGGTCGCATCGGCGCGCTCATCGAGGTCATGTCGGGAATCCACCAGGACCTGACGGGCCGCGAGAACGTGCTCGTGTACGCAACGCTCCTCGGGCTGTCGCGCAAGCAGGTCGCAGACCGGTTCGACCAGATCGTCGAGTTCGCCGAGGTCGAGGACGCGATCGATCGGCAGGTGAAGTTCTACTCAAGCGGTATGAAGATGCGGATCGGCTTCTCGATTGCCGCGTTCCTCGAGCCGAGCATCCTCATCGTCGACGAGGTGCTCGCCGTGGGCGACGCATCGTTCCAGCAGAAGTGCCTCAACCGCATGGCGGAGGTCACCAAGAGCGGCGCAACGCTCCTGCTCGTCTCACACGACCTCGCCGCGGCCGCAGCGACCGCGCGGCGTGGCATCTGGCTCGAGAACTCGATCATGCGCGCCGACGGACCGGTCGACCAGGTGCTGGGCATGTACCGGACGTCGATCGAGGAGCACGCTGCAATGGGTGCGCAGACGCAGGGGCCCGTTCGGGTCACGGACGTGCGCGTCGCGGGCGAGGGCAGCAGCCTCGTCTCGACGAACGCGCCGTGCACGATCGAGCTCGACGTCGAATCCCAGGAGATGTTCCCCACGAACTTCTACTTGGGCGTCAGCGAGGGCGCTCCGACGCCGATCTTCGTGGTACGGCGCGAGGTGGTGCTCCAGCCGGGCATGACACGTCTCCGGCTCGAGCTGCCGAGGTTGCCGCTTCCGTCCGGCAAGTTCTACCTGTGGGGCGGCGCGTACAAGACCATCTCCCGCATCGAGCTGATGCCCTGGCATCCGATCACACAGCTCCCGGTCATCGGTCGGCATCGGCTCGACCCGACGCCGAACGCGATCGTGCGGCTGTCCCCCGTGTTCGTCGAGTCCAGCTGGACCGTGGATCGTCTCGAGACCACCGGGCCCAGCCAGGGCTGACCACCCCCGCGCTGCACCCATGGCGAGCGACGCGCGAAGCCTGGTGCTGTTCGATCCTTCCGGGACGGCGCACAGCTTCAACGCCATCGAAGGCCTCGTCCGCGCCGCAGCAGCGCGCAGGATCCCACTGACCGTCCTCAGCCCGAAGCGGCCCGAAGCGATCGCGTCCGGTCCGGGCGGCGCTACCCGGACGGACCTCCGCTGGGAGCGGTGCGAGGTCGCGGGGGTGCTGACCGATCGTGCGAGCCGCCACGCGCATCGCCGCGCGCTCGTCGACGCGATCCACGAGACGGCAACACCCGGCACCGTCTTCTGCGACATGGGTCTGGGGAGGACGCTCGCAAGCCGCGGCCCCGGGATCGGCGCCTCGCCGGCCACCGTCTTCGTCACCCATCAGACCAACGCCATCGACCCTCGGATCGACACGTTCAAACGGCGCCGCTACATCGCGCGCAACGTGCGGGTCCTCTCGTCGCTCGGTCGCCAGGGAGCGCAGTTCATCGTGCACACTCCGGGAACCCGAGATCGCATGTCCGACTTCGTCCCCGGCGCACAGCTGCACCTGCACGGATGGCCCGTCGTCTCGGCGGACGACCCATGTCTCGGCCCCGATTGGAAGCCGCAGCCGGACGGCACCGTCCTCCTGTTCGCGGGGAGTGCACGCATCGAGAAGGGCCTCCTCACGCTGCTCGACGCAGTACGCACGGGGCCGTCGTTCGACCGGCTCATCGTGCCCGGGCGCATCCCCGGCAACGTGCGCGCGCGTCTCGGCGACCTCGATCCCCGGGTGGAGCTCTGGGACCGCTGGCTCGATCCGGACGAGTACCGCGAGCTGTTCGGCGCCGCGTCGCTCGTGGTGCTGCCGTACCGAGACCGGTACGAAGCGCACGGCACGTACTCGTCCGTCCTCGGCGAGGCGTTGGCGGCGGGCCGGCCGGTGCTCGTGTCCGAGCCCCTCCGACCCCTGCTGCCCGATGGGTACGGCGGCGCGGTTTCGGTGGAGCCCGACTCGGTCACCTCACTCGTGCAAGGGCTCGACCAGGCACTCGACGACCTCCCCGGCCTCGAACGGGCGGCGATGGCCGACGGGCGCGCGTACATCGCGCGCCACCACACGTACGAGCAATATCTGACCGGGATCCTCGAAGCGCCTCCGGCTACGTGAGCTGTGGTGCGGACGGGTCGGCCTCGCCGAGATCGGTCGTGGCGATCTCCTCCCGACGGCGAGCAGTCTCCTCCTCGAGCGCGCGCAGCCGACGCTTCGTCTCGCGCGCGGCACCAGAGCGGCCCGTGAGCGCGCGGTCGCTCGTCATCGCGTCTTCGTAGCCGTAGCGGGCGAGCATCGGTGCGCAGATTGCACCGATGAGCTCGAGCTGATCGCTGTCGAGCACGTCGCGCCAGCGTTCCTCTCGGTCACGCGTGATCGGCGCGTCGGCAGCCGTCTTCCACGTCTCCCATTCGAGACCGAGCGTGCTCTTGCCCTGCTCGGAGGTCGCGGCCCCGGCCGAAGCGTCGACACGCATGAACGACGCGAGGTCTGCGCGTGTCGCGTCGGGCTCCGCGACCACGTCCTCGTAATGCCACACCCGGACGCGATCGGGGAACGCCTTCGTCAGGCGCGCCATCTCCTGTTGCGCCTCCAGCCATCGATAGGCCTGCACGTCGACGCGTGAGCGACCCCACGGCACTTCGAGCCGTGAGAGGACCACGGCACGCGGGTCGCGCACGACTCCAACGACTCGCAGACCCTTTCGCATGCCGAGCAGGCGCGCCGCCCAGAACAGGTGCGCAGGCGTCTTCTCCGCGTATCCACGCGCGTGCCCGCACGCGGCCGCGACCACCGCGTCGAAGACTTGGAGCGCGGACCTTGCCGGCAGATCGAGCTGTTCGAGGATTGCGTCCGCCGAAAGCCCGGAGCCCTCGAGCGCGGGCAACGCGCAGTACGACGCGAGACCGCGCACGAGCTCCTCTCGACCGATCGGGAACGTGCGCCGCGCCAGGATCAGGGGCAGGCCCTTCGTGAAGAAGTGCGTCTCGAAGGGGATCGCGACCCCGGGCAGCTCGGAGGCGAGCCGCTGCACGAGCGTGGTGCCGGAACGCGGGGAGCCGACGACCAGGGTGGACACACTCCCGCGCGCCATCGGCGCACCATACCCAAGTACCGCGGCTGCGCTGCCGCCGGAGCTGCTGAGTACCATCCGACGTCGTGGGGAAACGAACGCCGGCGAACAACGATGGTGGTCGCGCGTTGCAGAAGGGCCGCGCCCAGGATCCGTTCATCGTCGTCGTCGGTCACGTTCGATCCGGGACGACACTGCTGCGGGCGATGCTCGACTCGCACCCGGAGCTCGCGATCCCGCCGGAGGCGTACGGCGTCGTCCCGATGTTGCAGCGCGGCGCCCAGGCCAGCTGCGACCTCGGCGACATGATCGAGCGGTTTCGAGCGGACAAGTACTTCGGCGACTGGCAGATGCCCGCGGAATCGATCGAGACGCTTCGCGACGACCCGCGGGTCGTCACGAACGCCGACGCCGTTGCGGGCCTCTACCACCTGTACGCGTGCATGCACGGCAAGCCCCGCTACGGCGACAAGACCCCGAGCCACACACACCTGATGCACGTGATGGCCGACAGCTTCCCCGCGGCGAGGTTCCTCCACATCGTGCGAGACGGTCGCGACGTGGCCGCGTCGGTGGTCACGATGGACTTCGGCGCAGGGGAGTTCGCAGAAGCCGCTCGCTCCTGGAGCCGCAAGGTCGAGCGCGGGCACCGCACGGGCTTGCAGCTCGGACCGGACCGCTACCGGCTGATCCACTACGAGGACCTCGTCGACCACCCGAAGGAGGTGCTCGAGGAGGTCTGCGACTTCTTCGACCTTCCGTTCACGACGGAGATGCTCGAATACGACCGGCGCGCAGAGGAGCTGCTCGACGGCGTGCGCGAGACCGACCACATCCAGGGCATCCGGCGGCCACCGACGGCCGGGCTGCGCGACTGGCACGTCGACCTCACTCCACACCAGATCGCGGTGTTCGACGAGATCGCGGGCGACACGCTCGAAGAGCTCGGATACCCGCGATCGGGCCTGCGCAGATCGTGGAAAGCGCGCGCGACTGCCATTGCCACCGACGTTCGCTTCCAGGCGCGCCGCAAGTGGCGCAACACCTCGCGCCGCGTGCGGCGCAAGCTCGCCCAGCGTTAGCGCACCGCTCGCCCGTAGACCGCGCTACCCGCACGGTGGAGGGTCGACCCCTCGCCGACCCGCTCCCGCACTCTGCGCGCCGCAACCCGCACGGCTCGGTTGTACCGCCGGCGGGCCTCGTACTGCGCGTAGTCGAGCGGCGCGCGGCGCCGGTACTGGGCGAAGTACGCGCGGATCTCCGCGGGAGTGTGCGCGCGCCCGTTGTCGGCGTACTTCGCGATGCGCGACGTGAAGTCCGGGCGCAACGAGCGCGACGGCCAGTCTCCGAGCAACGTCGTCTTCACGTAGTTGCCGATCAGCAGGTCGTCGAAGATCTCCCACCGCGCCGCGCTGACGAGGGAGCTGCGCGGCGCCTCGAACCGGACCGAACGGCCCGTGCTGGCGCCGAGAGCGATCTCGTGATCGGCGCCGCCGACGCGGAAGATCACCGAGTCGACGACGTCGCTGAGCGAGGCAACGCCCGCGATGTAGCGGGTGAGCAGGTCGCGCTCGTCGGGCGCCAGGGGTTCGCTCCAGTCGTCACCGAACGCGCTCGGAGGCTGCGCCTCGATCACGCGTTCCGCCGGGTCGATGCGACTCACCGAGTCCCTCGTGCAGTCGTAGCGGACGAAGGCCGGCAAGAGCTCGCCCTTGCTCGAATCGAAGCCGATCGCGAACTCGTCGAGCTTCGTCGTGTACTCGTTGGCCCACAGGCTGTCTTCGCGCTGGTAACGGTGCATCGAGGCGAACGGGATGAAACGGGTCGCGCCGAGCCGCGCCATCTTCGCGTTGATACCCCAACCGGGCGGGATACGCCGTGCACCGCGCGGCGGGATGCGGTTCCCGTCGAGATCGAAGTAGTTGATCATGTCGGCGTCGCCGAAACCCGAGAGCGCGAGCAGGAACGCGCCGCGGTTGCGCCGCGCGGCTCGCCGCACGGTGTAACCCCAACCGTGATCGTTGCAGTCGTTCGCGTTGATGACGAGCATGCCGTCCATCTCCACGAGCAGTACCGCGTCCTGGTACACATCTGCGATGGAGAGCACGCGGATGCGCGGACTGAGCGGAACCCACTGCCGGTCCGGCAGCACCTTGACCCGGAAGCCGTCCGCCTCCAACGCCGCGCGGATCCTGCCGCCGACGTGATCGGGAAGCAGGATCGTCTTGTCGCGCAGCGTCTCGAGCGAGGGCATGCTCAGGTGGTCGGGATGGCCGTGCGAGATCCAGAGGTAACGGCACGCATGCACCGACGCGAGCTGCTCCTCGGGGATCTCGTGGGAGAGGATCCAGCTGCCGAAGTAGGCCGGACCGAACAGCCAAGGATCCGTCGCGAGGACCGGCGAGCGATCGTGCGCGATCAGTGTCGCGTTGCCTATCGTCTCGAAGGCGAGGTCGTACGTACTATCGGCGCGCACCGCTCCACCCGATGTCACACTGCGTTGCGAGCGCAGAAAAATACCATCGCGACCTTGCAGATCGCCATGCCATGCAGCTGATCTTCGTCTCCAGCATCACCGGTGGCGGCTCGGGCCTGAGCCAGCGCCAGCTCGCCAAGCGCCTCGCGGCTCGCGGCCACCGCGTCGAGATACTTGCGGCGACCGATCAGAGCCGGTTCGTCCGGCCGCTGTACGACCATCAGGTCGATCTGTCCACAAAGCTCCGGGATAGCCGGATACGACCGGCCCTGCTCGCGCTGCAACGCCCGGCGGGACGGCGCGTGCGGAGCAGCCCGACCGCCGACTACCCGACCTGGCTCAGCCCGATCCCCGAGAACGGCTACCGGTCGCTGCGGCGAAAGTTCCGTCCCGACGTCGTCGTGGCGAGCAGCATCGAACGGGTCTCGTGGCGCCGCTTGCGGGCGCAGCTGCGGGCGGAGGGCATCCCGAGCGTCCTGTACCTGCGCGAAGCCTCGGGCATCGGCCATCTCTCGATCTCGAACGCGCCCCCCGACCTCCTGCTCGCGAACGCCGCCAGCCTGGCCGCCGAAGCGGCGGCGCTCGGATACGAGTGCGAGATCGTGCCGTCGGTCGTGGAGCTGGACCGGTCCGCGACGAGCACGACCCGGAAGGTGGCGTTGCTCGTGAACCCGATCGAGATGCTCGGGGGCGACCGCGTGTGGGCGATGGCGTCGGCGCGCCCCGACATCCCGTTCGTGGTCCAGGAGTCCGGTCTGCTCTCCGACGCGGAGCGCGAGGCGGTGACCCGCGAGCTCCCGAAGCACCCGAACGTGACGCTCCGACCGTTCACGTCCGACCCCGCGGCAGTCTTCGCAGACGCACGCGTGCTCCTCGTCCCGCACCGTGTCGACAACCGGCCGCGGGTGATCCTCGAGGCGCAGACCAACGGCATCCCGGTGCTCGCGACGAGCTTCCCCGGGCTGGTCGAGTCGGTGGGCGCGGGGGGCGAGGTCGTGGACGACGACGCGCCACCCGACGCATGGACCGCAGCACTCTCGCGGATGTGGGACGACGAGGCTCACTACGAAGCGCTGGTCGAAGCAGCGCGCGCACACGCAGCACGTGACGAGGTCGCACCCGACAAGATCGTCGACCGCTTCGAGCAGCTCCTCGAGCAGCTCGCTGCGCGAGACGAGACGCTCCGCGCGGGCTAGCTCAGGTCTTCTCGCCGGCGGGGGCGTCGAGGAATCGCGCGACCGCCTCGTCCCAAGCATCGCGTGCCTGCGCGCGGCGTTCGGGTGGGCCCTGGGTCGAGAACCAGTTGTGGTACACGATGCCGCCGTAGACCGTGCCGATCACGCCCGGGCCGCGCACCTCGGTCGTCTCGATGAGGCCGACGCGGCCGGGCTCGCGCATCGAGATCAGCTCTGCAACGTCCCATGACTCGCCGTGCACGAACGAACCCGACTTCCACCACGACCGCACGAAGGTGTGCTTGCGGTCGCGGAAGTCGCGGGTGCGCATCGCGAGCATGCTCGGGTGCGCGAAGCCTCGGTGCATGTGGCCGCCGACGACGACGTTGCCCTTGTCCAGCTCCTCGCGCAGACGGTCGAGCCAATCGGGGCTGATCGGGAAGGCATCGGCGTCGAGCGTCACGAAGAGCTCCGTGCGAACCCGGGAGACAGCGATGTCGAGCGCGGGACCGTGCCCCAAGTTGATCGGGAGCAGGATCGACCGGACGTCGCTCGAGCGCAGGAGCGATCGCGACCGATCCGCCGAGGCATTGTCGACGACGACGACGTCGGCATTCGGGCTGAACTTCTCGACCGCCCGCAACAGGACCTCGAGGAAGTCGGCGGTGTTCCAGTTGACCGTCACCACCGTGAAGCGATCCGGTTCGAGCGCTCGACGCGAAATCCGGCCCGCGATGCGGCTCGTGCTCGACGCCGCGTTCGCGACCAGCGCCATGGTCCGCTGCTTCAGGTCGGACGTCCGGCTCTTCGCTCCCGGTGAGGCGCTCATCGGCCGGCTAGCTGTTCGCCGCGGAGGGCGCGTCGAGGAAGCGCTCGACGGCCTCCGACCATGCCTCGCGCGCGGCGGTGCGACGGTCCTCGGGACCCTGCGACGAGAACCAGTTGTGGTACACGATGTCGTCGTACACGGTGCCGATCACACCCGGGCCGCGCACCTCGGAGGGCTGCATGAGCGACACACGCGGCTGCTCGCGCATCGAGATCCGCTCCCCGACGTCCCAATCCACTCCCGGGACGAACTTTCCCGGCTTGAAAGCCGAGTTCAGGAACGTGTGGTGCCGCTCACGGAAGTCGGCCGTGCGCATCGCGAGCACGCTCGGATGGGCGTAGCCGCGCTGCATGTGGCCACCGACGACGGCGCTCCCGGCGTCGAGCTCGGAGCGGAGCCGGTCGAGCCAGTCCGATCGCACGGGGAACGCGTCGATGTCGAGCGCCACGAAGAACTCCGTGTGCACGCGCGACGCCGCGAGGTCGAGACCCGGACCGTGACCGATGTTGAACGGGAGAAGGATCGCCTTCGCTCGCGATGCTCGCAGCACCTCACGGGAGCCGTCCTTCGAGCCGTTGTCCACGATGATGATGTCGGCGTCCGGGCTGAACTGCGGGATGGCACGGAGGAACACCTCGAGGAAGTCGACGGTGTTCCAGTTGACCGCCAGCACGGAGAACCTGGAAGGGTCGAGCGGGCAGCGCGATCTCCGGCCCACGAAGCAGCTCGCGTGCGCGACCTGCCGGCCTGTGAGCTTCTTCGCACGAGAAGTGAGTGCTACCCGCACTCTGCGCGACGACCAGTCCCCCGCCGACACCGCACCCCA
The DNA here is from genome assembly GCA_036557185.1 of Acidimicrobiia bacterium. GTDB lineage: Bacteria > Actinomycetota > Acidimicrobiia > IMCC26256 > JAENVU01 > DATBHZ01. Next base: position 25,686 of record DATBHZ010000087.1, read on the forward strand.
CCGATTGTCGATTGCCACCTGCGAAAGCGCTGCTCGCGGGGCGTACAGTACCAGAACGCCGAATTTTCGAGCCCGCGCCACACGTGACGCACGCTCCCGATCGAGCCGCGTGCAATGGCGCGCTCGGTCCATCGACACCACCCCATGACGGACGCCGCACAAACGCCGGGCACCGGTGCCACCACACCCGAGCTGTCCGTCGTGATCGCAGCGCACAACGCTGCGGTGACACTCCCCGAACAGCTCGAAGCGCTCCGAACGGAGCAATGGGCGCAACCCTGGGAGATCGTGCTCGTCGACAACGCCTCGACGGACGACACGCGGGCGGTCGCGGAGCAATTCTCGGCCGGGCTCGAGCGACTGCGAATCGTCGACGCGCTCACCGGCCTCGGGCCGGCACACGCGCGCAACGTGGGCGCGTCCCACGCGGTGGGCCGCTCGCTGGCCTTCTGCGACGCCGACGACGTGATCGCCGGAGGGTGGGTGCGAGCGATGGGTGAGGCGCTCGGCAGCCACGAGTTCGTGTCGGGACCGCTCGAGCTGCATCAGCTGAACGCGGACTGGCTCGCCGACTCGAGAGGCAGCACCGGGACGAACGGCGCGGTCTGGTTCGACGGGGTGTTCCCGTTCGCCAGCTCGTGCAACTTCGGGATCCGCCGCGAACGGTTCGACGAGCTCGGCGGCTTCGACGAGGCGCTGCACGTCGGAGAGGACATCGAGCTGTCGTACCGGCTCTCACAGGCAGGCGTCGAGCTCCGTTTCGAGCCCGCGGCCGTCGTGCACTACCGGTACCGGCCGACGCTGCGCGCCACTTTCGACCAAGCGCGTGCCTACGGCGCGTCACGCCCCCGTATCGCCGAGCGTTTGCGCACCGATGGTGCCGAGGTCTCCCAGTGGCAAGGTGCGCGCAACTGGGCGTGGCTGGTGAAGCACGCCGACCTCTTGGGCACGAAGGCAGGCCGCGCCCGCTGGCTCTGGGTCGCGGGACAGCGCGTGGGCAACCTCCAGGGATCGCTGGAGGTGCGCAGGCTCTACCTCTGACTCTCCGCGAGCGTCTCGCTCGGCGTCCAGTCCTCACCTGCGAATTCCTGGAGCTCCTCGCCCCAGCCCTGCGCACGCACGCGCCGCCGGCGCGACTCGACGATGGCGAGCTTCGTGAGCTGCTTCGCCCGGACGCGCGCACTGCGGGCGGCCGAACCGTCCTTCAACCACGTGAGCCCGCCGAAGTGCCGGTACTTGCGTCGCCAGTCGACGGGCATCTCCGTCCACGTCAGCCCCGCATCGCACAACGCGCGGAAGTAGGTCGCGCCGACGTCGTAGGAGATCCCGCCGCTGCGCAGGTTGGGGTCTTTCACGTCCCGCAGCTCGAAGCTCGCGTCGACCTTTCCTCGCACCTGGTCGAGGTCGATGAGGAGCAGCCAGGGACTCGGCCGGAGGGCGAGCTCGCGCATCGCACCGGTGACGGGGTGCACGTACAGACCCGTTGGCATGAGCATCCTGGCGCACACCATCGCAGAGCCGGTGCGCAGCGCCGTCTTCACGATGTCGTCGAGCCATCCGTGCTCGCGGTACTCGACGTCCGAGTCGGAGAAGACAGCGAAACGTGTCGTGCAGCCCGCGAGCCAGCCGTCGATCCAGGCAGCGTGGGCGCGACCGTGCGGCGCCTCCTCGAGGTGCAGCCAACCGAAGTCCTGCCAGTCGCGCAGCATCTCGACGGATCCGTCGCTCGATCCGGAGTCGCCGACGACGAGATCGAACGGCCGGCCGGCGAAGTGTCGCATCGACCGGATGCACAGCTCGGTCGCGTGCATGGTATTGAGGTTCGCGACGTGCACCGTGACGGAGTCGTCGACCATCGGGCCGACCGGCTCGTGGAGGTACTCGGCGAGCGCCTCGCGCCACGCGGTCTCCGTGTCGCTGCGTGTCAGCCCTCCGATCTGGACGTCGGACCGCAGTCGAGTCGAAGCGCCGTTGTGGTACACGACGCCGCCGAACACGGAGCCGAGTTGGAGCGGCCCGCGGACGCGCGTCCGGGGCAGCGCGGAGACCTTGTCGAGGCCCTCCCGCCGCGTGATGCTCTCGCCGGTGTCCCACTCGTCGAGGCCGCGCCGCTCCGGGTCCCACGTGCCGATGTGGGGCGTGAACGTGTGCCGGCGCGTGGCGAAGTCGGCGGTGCGCATCGCGAGGCAACACGGATGGATGTAACCCCGCGCCGCCTCGGCGCCGCACACGGAGTGGCCGTCTTGCAGGGGGCCGAGCAACGCGTCGAGCCACCCCTCACCGATCGGGAACGCGTCGACGTCGAGCGCGACCACGTACTCCGTGCGACTGAGGAGGAACGCGAGGTCCATCGCAGGACCATGGAAGAGGTTCTGCGGTGAGAGGAAGCAACGAATCCTCCGGCTCTTGCGGCACTCACGCAGGAACTCGCGACTGCCGTCGGCGGAGCCGTTGTCGATCACGAGAACCTCGAGCGGGGTGTTCCTGGGGCTTCCGAACCGCTCGATCGCGCCGAGCACGTCCTTGAGGAGGTCCACGGAGTTCCAGTTCACGATCGCGATCGTGACCCCTTGCCGGAGCCGCACTCCGGGGATGCGTTCGGCGGCGCGCACGCGGACGAGTGCCCGCATCGGGCGGAACGCGAGGTTGAGTGGGCGGTTCAGCGCGGTGTCGTCGATGATCGACGACTCCCACGGCGGCACGAACTCGAGGTCCTTGCGCTTCCGGAGCTTGCGCGCGACGAAGGTGACGCCCCGCCATCCCACTGCCGGCACTCCGGACAGTGCACCCAGCCCACGAGAGCCCGCCATGCACCCGCAATCGTAGGGTTGCCCGCCTGCCCGCGTGACAACGCGCCTCGCACGGCGGCGAGCCGGGCGCTATCCGCGAGCTTCGGCGCCTTGCCGGCCCCTCATCCGAGCACGACCCCGTACCGTTCGGCGAGCTGCGCGTTGCACCGCCGGTATCGATCCTGCAGCCGGGCACGTGTCGCCGCGTCGAAGAACGGCCGCTTGGGGGGAGGCAGGCGCGTCGCGAGCACTCCCAGCGGAAGCTGCCAAAACGGACGAACGGATACGAGCGGGTACGGGTTGAGCAAGCTGCGCTCGAAGTGGTTCATGAAGCGGCGGGCCCCGAGGAGGCGCCGAGGGACGCCCGCGTTGACCCTCCGGTGCAGCGCCTCGTCGGTGAGCTCGGGCCACGGCTCGATCTCGAGGTACGCGGCCACGTCGTCGAGGAACGCGCGCGGGTCCCTGGTGAGCGCGCCCAGCTCGAACAGACGGATGTTGTCGGCGCCGAACAGCGCGGCGTACGCGTCGGCGAGCCGGTCGTAGTCGTACCGCGCGAGATCGAACCCGACCGTTCTCCAGTGGGATCCCTCGTCGAGCAGTGCTTCGACGCGTGCCGGTGACCCTTCACGAACGAGCTGCTGGTACTCCGACTCGAGCATGGCCGTCTGCTCGCGCACCACGGCGAAGACCCGCGCGTCGGGAACGACGGCGTGAAGGCGCTCCGCGATTCGGAACGCGTCGTAGCTGCCGCTCGCGAGGTGTCCCGACAGCCGCTCTGCCGACACGACGATGATGCCGTCTTCCGGTACGTCGAGCTCAGCAGCGCGCTCGTCGAACAGGCGGCGCGCGCGTCCGACGTCGAACGACCTGTCGGGCTGGACGATGATCTCGCGCAGAAACGGCTGCCCGACCGGAGTGGTGATGAACGCCCCGATCGCGGGATGGCTCGGCAGCGCGACCCGTTGGAACCAGGTCGAGGCGGTCTTGCGATACCCGATGTGGAACGCGACGCGGGGGCTCACGATCGTGGTGAGGCGGCGGTCGGCTGTGCGAACTCGATACCGAATTCGGCCGCGAGACGCCGATTGGAGTGGTGGAACCGCTCGCGCAGCCGGGCTCGAGCCTCGTCGTCGAGCAGAGGCGCCTTCGGCGGCGGAAGCCGCGAAGCGAGCGCCGAGAGCGGCGACCGCCAGACCGGGCGCACATCCGCGACGGGGTACGGGTTCAGCGCGCTGCGCTGGAAGTTGTTCAGGACTCTGCGGGCACCGAGGAGCCGTCGTGGTGCGTCCGCGTTCATGCGCAACGTGAGGTCCGAGTCGTCGAGCTGCGGCCAGGGTTCGATCTCGAGAAAGTCCGCCAGCTCGGTCAGGAACAGCGCGGGCTTGGCGCACATCGCGCAGAACTCGAAGAGGCGAAATCGCTCCGCTCCGAAGAGACGGACGTACTCCCCCGCGAGCCTGTCGTACTCGTAGTGACCCGGGTCGAAGACCACGGTCTTCCAGTTCGGGCGGCTCTCGAGCAGCGTCGGGAGCGATGCCGTGAGGCCCTCGAGCACGAGCCTGTGGTACTCGGACTCGATCATGTCCACCTGTTCGCGCACGACGGCGAACACCTTCGCGTCGGGCAGCACCGATGCGAGCCGCTCGGCGATGCGGACCTCGTCGTAGCCGCCGCTGGCCGCATCTCCGGAGAGGCGCTCCGCCGAGATCATCAGGAGCCCGCCGTGTGGGACCTGCAGCTGCGCGGCGCGGTCCTCGAAACGTGAGCGCGCTCGCGAGGGATCGAATCCGAGATCCGAGCAACCGATGATCTCGGCGAGGAACGGGTCGTTCGCGGGCGCGCCGGTCAGCCAGCTTCGGATCATCGGGTGTCGAGGGACGACCACCTGCTGGAACCAGGTGCTCGCGGTCTGGTGGTACCCGATGTGGATTGCGACGCGAGCGCCAGCCATGTCAGTCGTCACTGTCGCGTCGTTGCCGTGCCATGACGGCGATCAGGACGACAGGACGGCTTTCGCGCGCACGCGAAGCCTGACGAGTGCGGACCGCCCGATGGTGAAGGGGGCGAGCACGCGAGCTCGAGCCCGCTCGGAGGCGTCGAGCGGCTCCTCGTGGATCCAGTCGGGTCGCACGCGCGCTGCGAGGACTTCCTGGAACCTCTCCTTCGAGATCCCGTCCAGGAGGAACGAGAGGCGCTCGTAGGTGTAGTCGGCGTCGCGAGCGAACCGCGGGAACAACAGCAAGGTGTGCGGCAGGTCGTACTCGGCGAGTGTCACGACGAGCTCACCGAGCTGCTCGGCGAGCGCGTGCTGCTGGCGCCAGAACTGCTTGGTGCCCCACATGCCGCCTTGCGCATCCGTGGTGCGGCCGTAGTTCGAGAGCCGGATGCGGCTGGCGGCCGCAACTTCGAGGCTCCGGACCGGGATGATGACGTGGTCGATGGTGACATTCCCCGCGTCCATCGCCGTGCGCATCCGCGCAGCCAGGTTCGGGATCTTGACGATGCGCGGGCCGTCGGGCCGGATCGAGCGCTCGAGCCCCGCTCGGTGCTCGGGATTGATCTCGACGCCGGGCTCGAAGCTGGTGTCGAGGCCGAGGTCGGTCAGCAGCGCGACGAGCAGGGTGGTACCTGCCCGGCCGGTCCCCGTGATCACGATCTTGCCCCGCTCGTGATCGACGCCGACCGCTCCTCCGTGCGTCTCGAGGGCGTCACCCATGGTCGGTCCAGTGTTCGAAGTAGAGGCGGGAGTATACCGGTGTGCCCGCGCGCCACCATGGCCGCGAAGTGCGCACATCGGTTGTCATCGCTGCCGAGTCGGCAAACCGCGGCGCTACTGTCCCGCCCTGTGACGGACCCGATCGAGCTCACGGTCGTCATCCCGGCGCGCAACGAAGCCGCGACGATCACCGACGCGCTCGACGCGCTCGCTGCTCAGCGTTGGGAGGGCAGCTGGGAGGTGATCGTCGTGGACAACGGATCCACGGACGGCACACCCGAGGTCGTGGCGAGGCACGAGGGGTTGCGGGGACGGGTGCGCGTGGTCCGGGCCGACCGGCGAGCCGGCCTGAACTACGCACGCAACGCCGGCCTGGCGCACAGCACCGCATCGAGCTTCGCATTGTGCGACGCGGACGACGTCGTGAGCGAGGGCTGGTTGGCGGCCATGGGTGACGCACTGCGGCTGCATGCAATGGTGACGGGACCCCTCGAGCTGGATCGCCTGAACCCCAAGTGGCTGGCCGACTCGCGCGGCCGAGGTGACGAGCGCGGGCTGCCGACCTTTCACGGCATCTTTCCGACGGTCCACGGCAACAACATGGGGATGCAACGCGCGCTCTGGGAAGAGCTCGGTCGGTTCGACGAGGACGTGCTCATCGGCTCCGACGACGTCGAGCTGTCGATGCGCGCCTGGTTGGCAGGCGTCGACATCCATTTCGCGCCCGAAGCGGTCGTGCACTACCGCTACCGCCCCGAGCCGTCGGCGCTCTGGCGGCAAGGACGCAACTACGGCAGGTCGCGGCCGATCGTGGTCCGGCGCCTGCGCGAGCTCGGCCGGCCCTGCCCGAGCCGGTTCGCCGGGTGGAAGTCGTGGGCTTGGCTGGTCGCGCACGTCCCCGACCTGCGCACGCAGGCGGGTCGCGCGTCGTGGGTGTGGGTCGCGGGTAACCGCGTGGGTCAGGTCGAGGGATCCATCCGGTATCGTGCCCTCTTCGTCTGAGCACTCGGGGGAAGTGTGAACGACGCCGCGAGCGCTTCCCGGAACAGGCCGAGGGTCGTCATCACCGGCACGGGCAGAGCCGGTACCACGCTGCTCGTTCAGGTCCTCACGGATCTCGGCCTCGACACCGGCTTCACCGCCGACGCGAAGGCAGATCCGCAATCACGCGGAGGGCTCGAGAAGAGCATCACGGATCCGTCCGCTCCGTGGATCGTCAAGAGCCCGTCGCTGAGCACCCAGCTCGCGTCGCTGCTCGAGCAGCAGCAGGTCGCGGTCGAGCACGTCATCATCCCGATCCGCGACCTCGACGTCGCTGCCGCGAGCCGGGTACGGACGACCGGCTACGGGACGAACCTGCGAACGACGGGAGGACTCCTCGGCACGCCGAGGGCGACTCGTCAGCGGGCGGCGTTGGCAGCTGCCGAGTACGAGCTCTTCTACACGATCGCCCGATTCGACCTGCCGCACACCCTGCTCTACTTCCCGCGCTTCGCGCGGGACTGGGAGTACACCTACCGCAAGCTGTCGTTCCTCGCGCCGGAGCTCCCTCGAGAACGGTGGAAGGCAGCTGTCGAGCAGCGGTACCAACCCACGATGCTCCACGAAGAGCCTCTGTCCGCGCGCGAGCGCGCCATGGCGCTGGCAGGAACCCTCTACCAGCGCGGCATAGCGTCGCCCACACGCGCGGCGCGGCGTGTCATCCGAGGTCAGTCCGCGCGCTCGAGCCCGAAGTCTCCATAGCCGCCTTTCAGCGGCCTGCGTCCACTGCTTGCCGGTACACCTCGCGCAGCGCCGCGCCGACGCGCTCGGGGGCCTGCCGGATCGCGATCTCGCGCGCCCCGTCCGCCGCGCGCTGCCAGGCCTCCGCATCGCGGAACGCAGCATCGATCGCAGCCGCGAGCTCGGACGCTGACCCGGGAGGGACGACCCAGCCCGCGCCGGTCTCCTCGATCCCTGCCCGCAACGCGCCGACGTCGGACGCGACTGCCGGCAAGTGGTTTCCGAACGCGTCGTGCAGGACGCCGCTCGTCGAGCTGAACGCGGTGTAGGGCAGCACCGCGAGATCGGCAGCCCGGAAGAGCTCCGCCTTCCGTTCGGGCGTGATCCAGCCGACCTCGGCCGTGAGGTTCGGGCAGCGCTCGGCCGCGGCCACGACCGCGCGCTCCAGATCATCGTCACCCCTGCCGGCGATGTGGAACTGCACGCCCGTCTCGGGGCCGAGCCGTGCGACCGCATCCAGCAGCACCTCGACACCCTTGTTGCCCCGGAGCGTGCCGAAGAACAGGACTCGGTGCGCAGCCGACAGCGTCCTGCGGTCCCCGGCGTCGCGAAATGGCGAGACCCAGTGCGGGACGACGTGGACACGCGCCGGATCGACGTCGAACCGCGCCATCAGCTCGGCGCCGACGTCTTGGTGATGCACGACGATGGTCCCGGCGACGCGATAGAGCATCGCGAGCGCCTGGTGCTGGATGCCGCTCGGCATCCGTGAGCGATGAGGCAGCACGTCGTGCACGGTCGTCACGAGGTTGGTGCGACGCGCGATGCGCGAGAGCCCCACGATGTCGGTGTACTGGTTCACGAAAGCAACGTGACAGACGTCGAACCCCCCGCCCGCGACACGTCTGCTGCGGACCCGAGCACGCGCCTGGTAGGTGTGTGCGCGCGACAGGATCCAGGAGATGCTCCCTTCACGGACTGGGCGCACCTCGGGCAGCTCGGGGAGCGCCGTGACGCGTTCTGTACGCAGGAACGGCGCTCCGGGCCGGTCGAGCGCGGAGACCGTGAGGGTGTCGTCCGGCCCAGGTGTCGCGAGCGCCAGCGCGATGTCCTCTTCGCGCGCAAAGGGCCAATACCAGTAGATCCGCATTGCTTCGCGCTCACGCCTCGGCGACCGGAGCGGCGAGCGTACCCAACCGCAAGGCCCGGCGACTGCGGCGCGGCGGTAACGTTTTCCGATGGGTCGCGTGCTCTTGGCGGGGGTGCCGAGATCGGGGACGTCGTGGACGGGCGCGGCGCTCGGCAAGACGGCGGGTACCACCTACGTCGACGAGCCGGACGGGTTCCGCGGCGCTTACGCGCTCAAGGTCATGCTCCATCGGGGTGAGAACCCCGAGCTCGCGCCCGGCACGCCTGCCATCGACTACGAACGGCTCTGGATGAGCGCGTTCGCAGGCGGCGCAATGCCCCATGACGTGTTGGGGAGGCTCGGCAGCTTCGCCTACAAGCGCGCCAGTGTCGCGTCGCGGCGCGCTGCACGCGCCGGAGGCCGGATGGACCCGTGGGTGCGCCTCGCGGTGAGAGCGGCACGCCCGCAGGTCGCTGTGCCGGGGAGCCGGCATGTCCTGGTGAAATCGGTGCAGTGCGCCCGGTCGATCGAGTGGATCGACGAGCACTTCGCGCCTCAGGTCGTCGTGCTCCGGCGGAACCCGCTGAACACGGTCGCCAGCTGGCGCGACCTCGAGTTCGTCCGCAACCAGCGCGAGACGGCCGATCTGGTGCGCTACGCGAAGCGGGTGTGGAACGTCGGCCCTCCCGACGAAAGCGATCAGCTCGCGCTCCAGGCGTTCATCGTCGGGGTCCTGAGCACCGCGCTCCACGAGGCCGCCCGCCGTCACCCGAGCTGGACGGTCGTCTCGCACGACGAGCTCTGCCTCGACGCGTGCACCCAACTTCGAGCTCTTGCCGAGGAGCTCGGGCTCGTCTGGACCGACGAGGCGGACGAGTTCGTGCTCGCATCCGACCGGAGCGGCTCGGGCTATCTGATGAATCGCGTCACGAACGCGCAGCCCTATCGATGGCGCGACCGGCTGAGCAGCACCGAGGTCGACACGATCCGGCGCGTGCTCGACGCGTTCCCCGACGGGGCCACCGTCGGGCCCTGAGGCACGACGGGGAAGTGGTGAAGGCACGAATCGCCGAGGCGCTCAAGCAGTCGGCAGGCGCCGTGGACCGGCTCCGGCCTCCCGAGCCGGGCGCGGTCGTTCTCATCTACCACCGGGTCGGGCGCAGCTCGACGCTCGAGGTCGATCTGCCGACCGCGCTCTTCGAGGAGCAGATGGCGTACCTCTCCCAGAGCGGGCGGGTCGTGTCGATCGACACGGCGCTCGACGCGCTCGCCGCAGCGGACCCTCCCGAGCGCGACCCGATCGTCGTCACGTTCGACGACGGCACGGCGGACTTCGTTGACGTAGCGATGCCGATCCTGGAACGGCACCGGATCCCCGTCACCCTCTACGTCGCCACCGACTTCGTCGATCGCGCCATCCCCTTCCCCGCGGAGGGCACGCCGTTGTCCTGGAAGGCGCTGCGCGATGCGCAGACGACGGGTCTGGTGACGACGGGCTCGCACACCCACACCCATGCTCTCCTCGACCGCCTCACGACCGCCGCGATCGACGAGGAGCTGGATCGGTCGAACGACCTGATTGCCGACCAGCTCGGGACGGCACCGACGCACTTCGCGTATCCGAAGGCCGTCGCCGGCTCCGCGGCGGCCGACACAGCGGTGCGCCGTCGTTACCGCTCCGCCGCGCTCGCCGGGACTCGGCCCAACCCGTACGGGCGCACCGACCCCTACCGCCTCGCACGCTCCCCGGTACAGCTCGGTGACGGCATGCGATGGTTCCGAGCGAAGGCTGCCGGGGGCATGCGACTCGAGGACGACGTGCGCTCGGTGGCGAACCGCTGGCGCTACCGGGGAAGCACGCAATGAGCCGCCGCCGGCTCGTCCATGTCACGACCACGGATATGAGCCTCGAGCTGCTGCTCGGACCGCAGCTCAGCGCCTTCCGCGACGCCGGTTACGAAGTGATCGGCGCGTCCGCCCCGGGCCGGTACCTCGAGGCGTTGGAGGCTCGAGGTGTCCGCCACTACCCGTTGCGCGGCGCGACTCGCGCGATGGCACCGCGCCGGGACGCCCGCGCGCTCTTGGAGCTGCGCAGTCTCTTCCGCGATCTCCGGCCTGACATCGTGCACACGCACAACCCGAAGCCCGGCGTCTACGGCAGGCTCGCGGCCCGCGCGGCCGGCGTCCCGTGCGTCGTCAACACGATCCACGGGCTCTACGCCCTCCCGGAGGACCCGCTGTCGAAGCGGGCGCTGCTGTATTCGCTCGAACGGATCGCGGCCGCGTGCTCCGACGCGGAGCTCGTCCAGAACCCCGAGGACATCCCCACGTTGCGCCGGCTCGGCATCTCCAACGAGAAGATCTCGTTCCTCGGGAACGGCATCGACCTCGAGGCATTCGATCCCGAGCGGCTCGGCCGGCGCCGTGCCGAGCTGCGCGCGCAGCTCGGCGTAACGGACGATGACGTCGTCTGCGGGGCGGTCGGCCGTCTCGTGTGGGAGAAGGGCTACCGCGAGCTGTTCGACGCCGCCGCCTCACTGCGAGATCACCGTCGCCTGAAGCTCGTCGTGGTCGGAGGGCTCGATCCGGACAAGGACGACGGCGTCACCGAGCGGGATCTCCACGAAGCCGCGCAGCGCGCCGATATCGCGTTCCTCGGTCTGCGAGACGACGTCGCCGAGCTGTACGCAGCGATGGACATCTACGTGCTGGCTTCACACCGCGAGGGGTTCCCGCGGTCTGCGATGGAAGCTGCGGCCATGGGTCTGCCGATCGTCGCAACCAACGTGCGCGGGTGTCGCCAGGTCGTAGACGACGGCGTCAACGGCAGGCTGGTGACCGTCCGCGACCCGGCTTCGCTCGCGAGAGCGATGCTCGAGCTCACCACGGACGACGAGACGCGCACCGCCATGGGCAAAGCGTCGATCGTCAAGGCTCGCCGGGAGTTCGATCAGCGGCGCCAGATCGACGTGACGCTCGGCGTCTACGAGCGGCTCACGCGGCCGGCGCCGAGTGCCGGCGAGTCATGAGCATCCGCTCCGCGCAGCGGAGCGACCTCCGGCAAGTGGCAGAGCTGCACGCGGACCGCATCAGCGAAGGGTTCCTGCCCACGCTCGGGATCCCGTTCCTCGAGCGTCTCTACAGGCGGGTCGCCGCGAGTGACGACGCATTCGTGTTCGTCGCCGACGACGGCGAGAGGGTTGCCGGCTTCTGCGCAGGGGCCGCCGACATCACGGCTCTGTACAAGCGCTTCCTGCTCCACGACGGGCTCGCAGCAGGCCTCCGGGCGGCGCCGAGGATCGTCCGCTCGCTTCCCCGGGTCATCGAGACGTTGCAGTACCCGTCCGGGGGTGACGATCTGCCGCGCGCCGAGATCCTCGCGGTTGCCGTCGCGGGCGAGGCAGGCGGCCGGGGGGTCGGGCGAGCGCTGCTGAGCGCCTCGACGCAGGCGTTCCTCGCGCTCGGCGTCCACGCCGCGAAGGTCGTGACCACTGCAGACAACGAGGCCGCGCTCGCGCTCTACACAGGCTGCGGCTTCACCACCGCCGCGACCGTGGTCGTGCACGGGGGTACGCAGAGCCGGGTGCTCGTATGGACGAACCGGTGACCTTCGCGATAGCGCTCGCGGTCGCCGTTGTCACGACACCGATCGCCGCCTTGATCGCGCGTCGCATGGGAATCGTCGACCGACCCGGCGCGCTCAAGACGCATTCGACGCCGGTCGCGTACCTCGGTGGCGTTGCGCTCTTCCTCGCGGTGCTCATCGGGCCGATCAGCGCAGGCCGCGTCGAGCTGCTGCTGCCGCTCGGGGCTGCACTGGTGCTCGGGGTCGCGGATGACGTGCATCCTCTCCCGTCCGTCGTCCGACTCGGTGCGGAGATCTGCATCGGGGTGCTCTCCGCGTTCGTCGTCCCGGGACCCGTGCTGGTGCAGGTGGCGACCGGAGCCCTGGTCGTCGTCCTGCTGAACGCGGTGAACCTGATCGACGGGCAGGACGGCCTCGCGGCCGGTGTCGGTCTCGCCGCCGCGCTGGGCGCCGCGACGCTCGGTGGCGACGCCACCGCCGTGGCCTTGGCGATCGCGGGAGGTGCGCTCGGGTTCCTCGTGTACAACCGGCCCCCTGCACGCATCTACTTGGGTGACGGTGGCTCGTACCTCCTCGGCACCGCGCTGGCGCTGCTCCCCTCGCTCGCAGGCGGCGCCCTCGATCGCTGGTCGGTGTGGTTCGCCATGCCGTTGCTGTTCGCGATGCCGCTGGCAGACACAGCGATCGCCGTCGTGCGGCGACTCCGGGCGCACCAGCCGCTGTTCGTCGGCGACCGCAGTCATGTCTATGACCAGCTCGTCGACAGGGGCTGGAGCGTCGCCGCATCGACCTCTGCGTGCGTCGCCGCGCAACTTGTCTTGACGGCAGGCGGCGCGGCCGGCGCCAGGCTGTCACCACCGTGGGCGCTCGCCTTGACCGTGGGCGGAGCCGCGGTTGTCGCCGCGGTGGCGGTCGGGGGCGGGTTCGTCGTGGCAGCGCGTGCAGAGGGTGCTCGCTGAGCCGTTCCGACGAACCAACGGCCGAAGTCGCCCGAAGGCCACCAAAGGGGGGCTTTCACTCGTTTCGCTCGCGCGCCCGCGGACCCCGTCCGGACAGACTCGACGGACCCCGCTCCCTCTGGCAGACTGCGCCAGAACACTCAGCGTGTTCCGGGAGGCGAGTGTGCCGGGCGGCCCGGGTTCCGGGGCGTCCGGGCGACAGGCCAAGAGGCGTCAGCGGGCCGGCGGCAGCCCCGCCGGGCGAAGGGGTTGGGCATGGAGCAGGGCACGCGCTCATACGGCGCTCTCACGCGCAAGTTCTGGTACATCGTCGTCATCCTGGTCATTGCGGGATGCCTGATCGGCTGGGCCACGACACCGAGCAGCTCGAGCAGCTCGAGCGGGACCAACTCCTCGCTCACGGTCTCGAAGGCCTCCAATACGCAGCTCGTCAGCCGCGGGACCGACGCGAGGCGCGTGGCAATGTTGGCCACGACCGGTCCGGTGCCGGCGGCCGTCGCCGCTGACCTCTCCGGGACGTTCGCCGCCACCAAGCAGACGGTGAGCGGGAGCTCCAACAACGAGCGCACCAACTCCTCCACGGCCAACGTCGGCAGCCGTGCGAAGAGGGCTCCGTCTCCCAGCCAGGCCGATGCAGCAGCGAAGCCTGCAGCGGGCTCGCATTCCATCTCCTACCTGTACGGAAATCACGCCGTCACGGTCTCGGCGTTCGCCGTCCCCGCGACGCGCTCCGTGCGCATCACCGCTCAGAGCAAGAGCCGTTCAGAGGCCATCCGCGTGGCGAACCTGGTGGCATCCGAGCTCAAGACCGCCGTCTCGAAGGCCGGGGTGCTGCCGGATGCGCACCTCGCGAGCCTGACCGCACGGCGAGCCGCGGCGGCTGCGACGGCAAAGGGCGTGGCAACGACCATCGCGACCGAGACCGCGGCCGGCGCGAAGCCGGGCGCGCTGCGAGCGCTCGAGAACCGCCGCGACCGGGCAGCTGAGACCACGACCCGTCTCGACGCGCAGATCTCCGCCTACACCGGAACCCCCAACGGTGCGAAGCTCACGACGCTCCAGCCTGCGACCAGCAATCAGGTCGACGTGGTCACGTACCGCCCGTCGAGCAACTCCAACTTCGACCACTCGCCGTCGGCTCCCTTGCGGATCGCCATCGGTGGGCTGCTCGGCCTGCTCGCGGGGCTCGGGATCATCGCCCTCATGCACATGTTCAGCAGCCCGCGCGAGCGGGCCCGCCGCGGCGACACCACCGTCGACCTCCGCGACGCCGACGGAGCCCCTGCACCCGCGACGGCGGTGGCAGGCGACGGCGGCCGGACCCCGGACGGCGGAGCCGCTCCCGCCTAGCGGGGAACACGGAACGCCTTACGCACCTCGACTTTCTTGCACTTGCCGTTGCCCTACCGACGGTTTCTGCAAGAAAGTCGCAGACGAGCGGGATCCGCGACCGCCGAGCCGCGGTCGGTGCTCAGGTGCCGCGCGTGCGCGGCGTCTGTCCGGCTCGCGGGCTCTGCTGCTGTTCGAGGCGCTCGGCACGCGTGAGGTCGACCTCCCGCGGACGCTCCGCAGGGCGCTCGCGCTCGCGCGGCGCGATCCTCGAGCGCATCCGGAGCTTCGGTCCGAGCCACATGTAGTGGGAGAAGACCGCACCGAGGAAGAGCGCGGGGAAGAGCAGCATCAGCGGGTACCACGAGTCGCCGGGGAAGCGCTCCGAGAAGCCGACGTAGCGCGCGACGTACATGACGATCACGCCGTGGACGAGGACGATCATCCAGCGAAGCACGCCTCGGCCCATGTTGTCCGAGAAGCCCTTGCGGCGCGGGGTGCCCACGATTCGTCCGAACGGCTCGAGGATGAGGAGTCCGAAGAGCGCGAACAGCAGCCAGACTTGAAGGGGTCGTGCCGGGCCCTCGAATGCGATCACCCAGAGGAACAGCCCGGCCGCGGCGGCAGAGCCGCCGTCGCCCAGGCGGCCGATCCGCAGCGGCCATCCGAGCAGCACGAGCGGGATCGCGGCCCCCAGCAGGACACGGATGAGCTCGGTGTCCGCGAGGTTGACGTACATCCCGACCAGGGAGATCGCCCAGAGCCAGGGTGAGATCCCGAGGCGGGTCGTCCGCTCGTCGAAGTCGCCGATCAGCACACTGCCGAAGATGGTGCCCAGGAAGATGAACCACGGGGTCCAGCCGGCGCGGTTGAGGTTGGCCGACCAGGCGACCAAGGCGGCGCCCGGCACGGCCGCGATCAGCGACGGCAGGTAGGGGAACTCGCGGGCGGCCTTCGGGAAGTTGGCAGCCGCGAGCTCTCCACCGGCGAACAGGAGGATGAGGCCGATCGGCAAGGCCCACGGAACCCTGACGACCTTCGGGAGCCAGAACGATCCCGAGAGCGCGACGAGCGACGCGAGCACCCAGAGCGGTCCGACGACTCCGGGGACCCTCCGCCCGCGAGCGCGCAGCTCATTGGCGAAGATTGCCCCGATGATGAGCGCGACGAGCCCGACGAGCAGCCCGGTCTGAAACTGCTGAAAGCCCAACAGATCGAGCAAAGGTTGCATGCCCGCCCCCCGGTTTCTGCCGCCCTTGTGGGCAGTTTTTTACCACGCGACGGCCTTCGGCGACCACCGAGCCGCGTCTACCATCGTCGCCTCACGAGGGGAGAGAGGGGACGTGAGACCGCTGGCATTGCTCGGAGGAGCGCCCGCATTTCCTGACGGACTGCCCTTTGCCCGCCCGCCCGCGCCCCCGCTCGACCGCGTGGTGGAGCGGCTCGCACCGTCGTATGAGCGAGGGATGCTCACGAACGGCCCTCTCGTGAGGGAGTTGGAGCAGACCATGGCCGAGCGGCTCGGCGTCCGCCACGTCGTGGCCGTGTCGGGATGCACCTCGGGGCTGATGCTCGCGATCCGCGCGCTGGAGCCCGCCGGCCCGGTCCTGCTCCCGAGCTTCACGTTCTCCGCCTCGGCGCATGCAGTCGCATGGAACGGCCTGGACCGCCGGTTCGCAGAGTGCTCGGCCGATTCCTTCCAGCTCGACCTGCGCGACGCGACCGAGCGGCTCGAAGGCGTCGGCGCGGTGATGGCGACACACGTCTTCGGCGCGCCGTGTGCGCCGCGCGCCGTCGAGGAGCTGGGTGCCCGCGCCGGCGTACCGGTGATCTTCGACGCGGCACACGCGCTCGGAGCGCTCCACCACGGTGTGCCCGTCGGGGGTTTCGGCGACGCCGAGGTCTTCAGCATGAGCCCGACGAAGCCGGTGGTCGCGGGTGAGGGTGGACTCGTGGCGACCAACCGTGACGACGTCGCGCAGGCGGTCCGCATGGGCCGCGACTACGGCAACCCGGGCGACTACGACACGCGTTTCGTAGGGCTCAACGCGCGTCTCTCGGAGCTGCACGCCGCGGTCGCGCTGGAGTCCGTCGCCGAGCTCGACGAGCACCTCGCCGTGCGCAGCGCGCTCGCACACCGGTACTCCGACGGGCTGCGCGACGTCGCTGGCATCTTCTTCCAGACCTTCGATGCGGCCGACCGGCACACGTGGAAGGACCTCACCGTCCGCGTCGATCCGGCGCACTTCGGATGCAGCCGCGACGTCCTCGTGCGCGCCCTGCA
>DATBHZ010000088.1:0-35492 GCA_036557185.1 Acidimicrobiia bacterium
CCGCGTCTACTCGGCAGCGGGTTCATCGCGCTCGTCGGGCTCGGATTCTGCTTCTACGCGTGGCGCAAGGAGGTGCACCTCCAGCGCCTCAGCGATCTGCTCGTCGACGAACAGATCTTGAGCTCGGCGATGGCAACGCGACTGCGCCTCAACGCATCCCTCGTCAACGCGGGAAAGGCGCTCAACTCGGTGCTCGACCTCCCCGACGTGCTCGACGCCATCCTCGCCAACGCGCTCGACCTCCTCGGCGCGGAGAACGGCGCGGTGATGCTGCTCGAGGCCGACGACGAGCTGCGCATCGTCGCGTCGCGCGGCGGGCACCTGCCCATCGACGGCAGGGTCCGCGCCACCGAATCGATCGCAGGGCACGTCGCCATGACGCGCGAGCCGCTGCTCCTCCCCAAGAACCTTGATCGCGGCGATCCGCGCGCGAGCCTCGGACTCGATCCCGGTCACGGGTCGATGTGCGCGCCTCTCGTGCATCGCGGGGAGCTGCTCGGGGTCCTCTGCGTCGAGTGCACGGCTTCGCGCACGTTCGACGAGTACGACCTCCACGCGCTGATCCTGTTCGCGGAGCCGGTCGCAGCGGCCATCGCAAAGGCGGAGCTGTATGCCGCCGAGCAGACCCAGGTCGCCGAGCTCCTCGAGCAGGATCGGCAGAAGACGCAGTTCGTGGCGACGGTCAGCCATGAGCTCAAGACACCGATCACGTCGATCCTCGGCGCGGTGACCGCCACACGAAAGTCGGTCGACGCTTCCCAGCGCGGCGACTTCCTGGACGTGATCGATCGCCAGTCGACCCGCCTGCTCGACATGGTCGAGGAGATCCTCGTAGCTGCGAGGCTCCAGGAGCGCGAGCGCAAGCCTGTGGAGCTCATCGACCTCGCGGCGCTCGTGCGCCTCACCGCGCTGGACTCGCAGGTCGCCGGGCGTCCCGTGGAGGTCGTGGCCCCCACGTCGTGGATGGTCCGCACGGACCCCGAGGCCATGCGGCGGATCGTCACGAACCTCGTCGAGAACGCACACAAGTACGGCCGGCCGCCCGTGCGCATCGCGCTCCAGCCGCACGGCGACGAGATCGTGCTCAGCGTCATCGATCGCGGCTCGGGCGTTCCCGTCGAGCACCGCGAGAAGGTCTTCGAGAGGTTCTACCGCTGCGACCCGAACGGCACGAAGCCGGGAGTCGGCCTCGGGCTCGCCATCGTGCGTGGGCTGGTGGACTCGTGCGGAGGATCTGTGTGGGTGGAAGACGCGCCGGGCGGAGGCGCGGCATTCCGCATCGCACTGGCCTCCGAACCCCAGGATCAGCCGCACCCGGCAAGCAATCCTGTGGATGCTCCGCACGAGCCTGCCCACGCCTCGATGCGCTAGGCGGAAAGTATCGTGAGCGGCCGTGAAGGCCGTTCAGTACAGCCCGTACGACTACGCGATCCACGAGGACCCGTACCCCACCTACGCGCGCTTGCGTGACGAGGCGCCGGTCTACTGGAACGACGAGCTCGGGTTCTGGGCGATCTCGCGACATGAGGACGTATTCCGCGTCTTCCGTGACTTCACGCGGTTCTCGTCGGCCGACGGCGTCACCCTCGACCCCGCGGCTTCCGGGAAGAACGCGTACCGGACGATGTCCTTCCTCGCCATGGACCCGCCGCAGCACGACCGGATGCGCAGCCTGGTCTCCAAGGGCTTCACGCCCAAGCGCGTCGCCGATCTCGAGCCGCGCATCCGCGAGCTGGCCCGCGGTCACATCGAACAGGCGCTGAACGATGGTGAGTTCGACTTCATCGCCGACGTCGCGGGAAAGCTCCCGATGGACGTGATCTGCGAGCTCGTCGGTGTGCCGAGCGCGGACCGCGACGAGCTCCGGCACCTGAGCGACCTGCTCGTTCACCGCGAGGAAGGCGTGTACGACATCCCGCCGGCGGGGATCGACGCATACTTCGCGCTGCTCGCCTACTACCAGGGCATGCTCGCCGAGCGTCGGGTGCGGCGGACCGAGGATCTCACGTCGGCGCTGCTCGACGCCGAGATCGACGGCGACCAGCTGAGCGATGAGGAGATCATCGGCTTCCTGTTCCTGATGGTCATCGCGGGGAACGAGACGACCACGAAGCTGCTCGGCAACGCCTGGTACTGGGCTTGGCGGAACCCCGACGAGCGCGCGAAGGCGTTCGGCGACCCCGCACGCGTCCCCGACTGGGTCGAGGAGACGCTGCGCTACGACACCTCGACGCAGATGCTGGCGCGCACCGTGACGACCGACGTCACCTGGCACGACCGGACGATGCATGCCGGTGACCGCCTCGTCGTGCTGCTCGGATCCGCGAACCGCGACGAGCGCGTGTTCGCCGAGCCGGACCGCTTCGATCTCGACCGCGAGACGTCGCAGTCGGCGAGCTTCGGGTCGGGCCGCCACTTCTGCATGGGTGCGTTCCTCGCACGGCTCGAGACGAAGGTTGCGTTGGAGGAGATGCTCGAGCGCGTCGTCGACTACGACATCGACAGCGATCGCGCCAAGCGAGTCCACTCCGTGAACGTGCGCGGGTTCGCGTCCCTGCCGACCGTGGCCACGCTTTCATCGCGCTCCGGACGCTGACGGTGACACCCGTCACACGACGCCGCCGGCCGGACGTGCGCTCGATGGGGGAAAGCTGACGCGTCCTCGGGACGCCGCAATCCCTCGCGCCGCGCGGTCCGTATCCCTCTAGGACCCCCTACCGAAGCGAGGCGTAGGAATGCGACGCTTGATCACGACACTGACCATTGGCGCTGCCGGAGTGGTGCTCATCGCCGCGTGCGGTTCGAGCTCTTCCAAGACGAGCACCAAGCCCGCGACGAGCGGATCGTCGGGGAGCTCCTCGACCGCCGCAGCACCCGTGAAGCTCACCGGTCAGGTGAACAACAAGGGCACCGAGGACGACACGAGCATGGGCATGGCCCCGACCGTCTCGATCACGGCCAACGACTTCAACTTCCAGCCCACGTTCGTGAAGGTTGCTCCCGGTGCAACGGTCACGGTGTCGCTCAAGAACGCCGGGTCGACCGAGCACACGTTCACCATCGATTCGCTCGGCATCAACCAGACGCTCCAACCCGGCGCGACCGCCAAGGTGACCGTGAGAGTCCCGGCTACCGGCATGGTTGGCTTCCACTGCAACTTCCACGTCAGCATGGGCATGCAAGGCGCGTTCTTCACCTCGGCAACGGGCGCGGCAGGTTCCACGGGATCGGGAGCTACAGGAGCGGGAGCCGCGACGACGGCGCCCTCGACCTCGGCAACCACCAGCTCGGGCTCGTCGGGTGGTTACGGCTACTAGCCGCCCTTACTTCTGACGGAGCTGCACCGCGACCGGGAATTTCGTGGTGACCGCCTGACCCAGACCAACCGGCTGCTTGTCGATGCCGAACGCGCTCCGCATCTCGGCGACCGTGAAGTGCTGGGCAATCGGCCAGAACTTCGCGGGATCCACGTGCCGGGCATCGCAACCGTTCACAGCGAGCTTCAACAGGCTGTCCGACACCAGGTGTTGCTCGCGGGCAAAGCTCACCAGGCCGCCGCCGCTCCGGATCACCGAGCAGATGTCGGTGAACGAGTTGTGACCGGCGTCGGCGATCTCGACGAACCGAGTCCCCGAAGGCGAGGCCGCATATTCCTTGGCGAGGTCCTTGGGTGTCAGGGCGATGTCGCCGAGCGCGCCGATGATCATCGTCGGCTTGTCGGCCGGCTTCCCGCTGGGCCCGACGGGCGCCCAGCCGATCGCCACCGAGACGCGCGGGTCGTGCAGCGCGTCGAAGGCCGTGGTCCCGCCCGCTGAGTGTCCCGCCACGGCAACCTGCTTCCCGTTGACGAGGCCGTGCAACACCGAACCCGATTGCGCGCTCTGCCGCTCGACGAGGTCGAGGGTCGAGAGCATGGTCTGCTCCTCGGCCTTCGGATCGGGCTTCGCCTTCGAACCCGTGACCTGGGCCACGATGTCGCGATCCTTGTAGTCGGTCGACACCACGACGTTCCCCCAGGACGCGATGCCGATCAGGGGAGCAGAGTTGTAGAGACGCGAAGCTCCGAAGCCGTGACTGAAGAGGAGCACGGGGAACGGGCCCGCGCTGCTCGGGGGCGCGTCCGTGTACGCGTCCATCGGGACCACGGTGTTGTACTTGTCGGGAACGAGCCCGGCGAGGTTGGGCGGGAGCACCGTGCGTTGGTCGTACGACGCCTTGGTCTTCCCGGTGGTCGATCCCGCCGGGTACCAGACCGCGACCTTCAGGTTGTGGAGCGGAAGCGTCGTGTAGCCGACCTGATACGGGCCTCGCACCGCGTAGGCGGGCGTCCCCGCATGCGGTGCGTCATCCGCCCGTGTCGCCGCCGACTTGGAGCCGCTCCCACAAGCAGCGAGCACCACCGCCGCGGCGCTGATCGCGCAGAACCATCGCGTCCCTCGCATGCGCCCCCCAGGCTCTGCGCTGTTCGTGCGGACGGGACTATGGCACGTCCTCTTCGGACTTGTCGTCTGCCTTCTCGTCTGCTTTGACTTCTGCCTTGGCGTCGTTCTTTTCCTGCGACCCCTCGGAGACACCCTTGTGGAACTCGTGGGAAGCCTGGCCGAGCGAACGTGCCAGCTTGGGGATCTGCGATCCCCCGAACAGCAGCGCCGCGATGGCCAGAATCAGGAGGAACTCCCAGCCGATGATCTCGCCCAGGACCATGCGTCACTCCTCGCTCGCGTCGATCACCTCGCTGTCCCGACCGTATAGCAAACCGGCACCACGGTCCGATCAGGAGCCCTGAGGCACCGACCCGTACTTGCGCGGACGCACGCAGAGCCGCCAGGGTGACCCGATGATCTTCTACGAGAGCGACCCGAGGATCGCCGATCTCAGCGGCGCGCGCGTCGCCGTCGTGGGCTACGGGAACCAGGGCAGGTCCTGGGCGCTGAACCTCCGCGATTCGGGCCTCGAGCCCAGCGTCTGCGTTCGCCGGGACGACACCCGGGAGCAGGCCGAGCGCGACGGCTTCGAGGCGAACGATGTCGAGAGCGCGTCGGACGCCGACATCGTGTGCATCCTCGTCCCCGATGACGTCATCCCCTCGCTCCCGGTGCGGCCGAACGCGCACGCGTGCACGATCGTCGCGAGCGGCTACACGTTCGCGTTCGAGCGCTTCCTCCCCCAGGGAGACCTCGCCATGGTGGCGCCGCGCATGCTCGGCCCCGAGGTGCGGGGCTGCTACGAGGAGGGCGTGGGCTTCATCAGCGCCGTCGGCGTGCAGCATGACGCAACCGGAACTGCCCTCCCGCGTGCGCTGGCAGTCGCCAAGGCGATCGGCGGCCTGCGCCAGGGCGCGATCGAGCTCTCGCCCACACAGGAGGCCGTGCTCGACCTGGCCGTCGAGCAGGTGCTGTCACCCGCGCTGACCGCCGTCAACAGCGCGTTCGTCGCGACGATGCTCGACCACGGCATCCCGCTCGAAGCGGTGATCACCGAGCTCGTGCTCTCGGGAGAGGTCGAGCGCACGTACCGGCTGCTGCGCGAGGTCGGCTACGCCGTCCAGTCCGAGTACCACTCGCCGACGAGTCAGTACGGCCAGCTCTCCCGACGCGGGAGGTACGACCACCTCGACGTGCGCACCACGATGGAGGAGCTCACGCGAGACATCGAGGACGGCACGTTCGCAGACGAGTGGGATTCGGAGCGCGACAGCGGCTACGCGCGCCTCGAGTCCCTCAAGGAGCAGCACGCCGGCGCGGGCGTGCGCGCGTTCGAAGCAGACCTCCGGCGAAAGCTCGGACCTGCAGTGGCGGGCGCGTAGCGATGGACATCCACGGCTTCGTCGCACCCGGCTTCGAGAGCGTCCATGACGCGTTCGCACAGAACTTCGAGAAAGGGCTCGAGGTCGGCGCGGCGTTCACCACATACCACCGCGGGGAAAAGGTGGTGGACCTCTGGGGCGGTGTGGCCGACCCGGCGACCGGCACGCCCTGGACGGAGGACACGCTCGTCCTCGTGTTCTCCACGACGAAGGGCGCCACGGCGATCTGCGCCAACCGGCTCGCCCAGCAGGGCGCGCTCGACTTCGACGCACCTGTCGCGAACTACTGGCCGGAGTTCGCGCAGGCGGGGAAAGAAGCGATCCCGGTGTCGCAGCTGCTGTGCCACGAGGCCGGGCTGCCGTGGGTCGACGAGCCGCTGACGCTGGAGCAGGCACTCGCGTGGGACCCGATGATCCACGCGCTCGAGCACCAGGTTCCGGTCTGGGAGCCGGGCACCCGGCACGGTTACCACGCGGTGACCTTCGGCTACCTCGTCGGCGAGGTGGTGAGGCGGGTCACGGGCTCGAGCATCGGCAGCTACTTCGCCGACGAGATCGCCCGACCGCTGGGCCTCGACTTCTGGATCGGGCTACCCGAGCGCGAGGAGCGACGGGTCGCTCCGCTGATCGGCGACCTGGCGGGTGATTCGGTCGGCGCCGAGCTCGACGAACCGGGACGCTCCGAGCTCGCGAAGCTCCTGGGACCGGACAGCGCGCTGGGCAAGGCGCTCACCGCGGGCGGCGCGTTCCGGGGTGCGGGGATCTTCAATACACGTGCGGTGCACGCCGCGGAGGTGCCGGCGGCGGGCGGCATCACCGACGCCCGGTCCATCGCTCGCATGTTCGCGGCGACGATCGGTGACGTCGACGGTGTGCGGCTCCTGACACCCGAGCAGATGACGCTCGCCTCGACGCAGCGCACGCGCGGCCCCAACACCGTCCTCCTCGACCTCGACCTGCAGTTCGGCCTCGGCTTCTTCGTGCCGTCGAGCCTGCTCCAGCTCGGGGGTCCGAAGTCGTTCGGCCACTTCGGCGCGGGTGGCTCGATGGGATGGGCGGACCCGGAGGCGGAGCTCGCGTTCGGCTACGCCATGAACAAGATGGACCTCGGGCTCGCGGGCGATCTCCGGAGCTACAGCCTCGTCAACGCGTGCTACAGCGCGCTGAGCTGAGCCGTCGGCCATGACCGCCGAGATGGAACAGCGAGTCGAGACTGCGCACGCCCTCCGCCGGCTCATCCACGCGTTCGCGGGCCGCCACTCCGATGTGGCGGCGCAGCGCGAGCTCGCCGAGATCGCGAACCGCGAGGCCGATCGCTTCGAGCAAGGCGCCCCGCGGGACCGGATGCAGATCATGCGGGAGCTGCGCGAGGAGGCGGAGGCGCAGGGGAAGGAGTTCCGTCTCGGCGAGCCGGGGAGCAGCTTCGAGGATCGCGCGGTCGCCGGTCGTGCCAACCCGACCAGCGTCGACATCGACGTCGAGATGCCCGACGACGCGTCCGACGACATCGTGGCGAACGTCTTCTTCCGGAAGGCGTTCGAAGGGCCACCGAGCCGCACGCACGGCGGGATCGTCGCCGCCGCGTTCGACGACGTCACAGGGTTCGTGATCGGCAGGATCTCCGAACCGGCGTTCACCGGTGAGCTCACCGTACGGTTCCTGGCCCCGGTGCCGATCGAGCGACCGCTCGTGATGAAGACGCGACTGGTCGGGCGCGAGCGCCGGAAGCTCTTCATCACCGCCGAGGCGTACGACGGTGACGCGGTCATCGCGACCTGCAAGGCGACCTACATCAAGGTCGATCCCTCCAAGTTCGCAGGCGCCCCCGATCCGAGATGAGCGCGGCGGTCCCCGTCGTCGACATCGCCGATCTCGGGGGCACTCCCCGGCAGCGACGCTCGGTCGCAGGAGCACTCGACGCGGCGTGCCGGGAGCACGGCTTCTTCTCGGTCGTAGGCCACGGCGTCGCGGCGTCGCTCGTCGAGCGGCTCGAGACCCAGGCGCGCTCTTTCTTCGCGCAGCCCGACCGCGCGAAAGCGGAGATCGCGATGCCACTCGGTGGCAGGGCCTGGCGCGGCTGGTTCCCGGTCGGGGGCGAGCTGACGAGCGGTCGAGCGGATCAGAAGGAAGGCATCTACTTCGGCGTTGAGTTGCCGCCGAACGACCAGCGCGTCCTGCGTGCCGTTCCTCTGCACGGTCCCAACCTGTTTCCTTCCTATCCGGAAGGCCTGCGCGCGACGGTGCTCGAGTACATCGGCACGATGCGGGTGCTCGGCATGCGCATCATGGGAGGACTGGCGCTCGGGCTCGGGCTCGACCAGAACTGGTTCGCGCGCACGCTGATGCGCGACCCGATCGTGCTCTTCCGCTTGTTCCACTATCCCGAGCAGCTGGCTGTCGTGCAGGACACGGACGAGTGGGGCGTACGCGAGCACACCGACTACGGCTTCCTCACGATGCTCCACCAGGACGCAACCGGAGGCCTGCAGGTGCGCACCTCGGAAGGCTGGATCGACGTCGCGCCGGTACCCGGCGCGTTCGTCTGCAACCTCGGCGACATGCTCGAGCTCGTGACCGCCGGCCGGTACCGATCCACACCACATCGCGTGCAGCTGCCCACGACCTCCGACCGGCTCTCGGCGCCGTTCTTCCTCGACCCCTCCTGGGAGGCGGTCATGCACTCGATCCCGACCATCGACAGACGGAGCGGCACGGCAGAGGATGTCGAGCGCTGGGACGATGCGAGCCCGCTGGCGTACGATGGAACGTACGCCGAGTACCTGCTCGCCAAGGTCTCGAAGGTGTTCCCGGCCCTGCGTGACGAGGTGCTCTAGACCCCCGCAAAGAAGTCGAGCATCAGTGCCGTCGCGTCGATCGTGTGTGTGGTCGGTCCGAGGATCCTGATGTCGATCGCGCCCGGCCAGGTATGGCCACCGCCGCGGATCGTGTACAGCTCGGTGCGCACCACCGCGCCGGTGTACACGGTGCGCACCACGTCCGTGCCGATGGGCGTGATGGTCGGGTTCGGCCGCGCCCCCGACGCGACGGCGAACCGTGCCACGAGCGACTCGACCCCTTCGAGCTCGAGCACGGTGCCGCGGCGCGCCTCCCACCGCTCACGCACCGGACCCGTCCGGCCGCCGAAGAGCCGGCCGCCCGCGTAGGGGACGACACGGTCGTCGGTGCCATGGAAGGCGATGAGGGGTGTCGGCTGGCTCGGCGGGTGCTGGTACGCCGCATTGATGCCGGCGACAGGCGCAACGGCGCGCAACGCGCCGGGCCATTCCGATGTCAGCCGCGTCACCATCGCGGCGCCGTTGGAGATTCCCGTCCCGAACCACTGCTCGATCTCCAGCTCGCGCTCGACGCGACGCAGGATGGATCCCAGGAAACCGACGTCGTCGGGACCGGGCATCGGCGGGATGTTCCATCGTGGGATCCGCCCGAGACCTTGTGGAGTGACGCTCACCCAGCCGCGCTGCGCTGCGCGGGCGGGCACCTGCGAGTACGCCGCCTGCTGCGCCATGTTCGACGACGCGCCGTGCAGGTTGAGCACCGCGACCGCGGGGGTGCTCAGCGCTGGCGGGACCGTGAGCAGGTACTCGCGGGTCACACCGTGGAGCGAGACCTTTCGCAGCACGGTGCCGGCGGGCAGGGCCGCGGGCAGGCTGCGACGCATGGCGCGACGGCCCGGAGGGTTCACGGTGAAGAACCTACAGGCGACCCCCCGCGCCGAATGCTCGAGGACTGGCAACATGACGCGTTCATCGTCGGCCTCGATGGGAGGATGCTCACCCGTGACGTACCGAGTCATCCAATGGGCGACCGGTGGCGTCGGACGCGCCGCGATCGAAGGAGTGCTCGACCACCCGGAGCTCGACCTCGCCGGTTGCTGGGTGCACAGCGAGCAGAAGGACGGCTGCGACGTCGGCGAGCTCATCGGTCGCACTCCGATCGGTCTCCGAGCAACGCACGACATCGACGCGGCGCTCGCGATCGACGCCGATTGCGTGATCTACTCGCCGATGCTCGCGGATCCGACCGTCGTCGCGAAGATCCTGCGATCGGGCAAGAACGTGGTTACGCCGGTCGGGTGGTGGTACCCGGATCGCACGCAGGTGGGAGAGCTCGAGCAGGCGTGCGCGGACGGCGGTGTGACGCTGCACGGCACCGGCATCCATCCGGGAGGCATCACCGAACGGTTTCCACTGATGGTGTCGGCCTTGTCAAACGCCGTCACCGCCGTGCGCGCCGAGGAGTTCTCCGACATCCGCACCTACGCCGCGCCCGGTGTCGTCCGCGATGTCATGCTCTTCGGCACGACGCCCGAGCAGGCGCGCGGGAGCATCATGACGAGCGTGCTCGGCGAAGGCTTCAAGCAGTCGATCCGCATGGTGGCCGACGAGCTGCAGTTCGCGATCGACGACGAGGTGCGCACGACGCACGAGGTGGCGGTCGCGACCAGGCCGATCGAATCGCCGATCGGCACGATCGAGCCCGGTCTCGTCGCCGCGCAGCGATTTCGGTGGGAGGCGCTCTTCTCCGGCGAGCCTGTCGTCACCGCGGCCGTCAACTGGTTCATGGGCCAGTCGGGGTTCGACCCACCATGGACGTTCGGCCCCGAGGGCGAGCGCTTCGAGATCGAGATCACCGGAGATCCGCCCGTGCGCGTGACCTTCCATGAGCTCCACCCGAGCTCCGTCGAAGAGGGGCTCGCACGCAACCGCGGCATCGTGGCGACCGCGAACCACTGCGTGAGCTCGGTTCCCTACGTATGCGCAGCAGAGCCGGGTTTGCGCACCTATCTGCAGCTCCCGCTCATCGCCGGGCGCGCGGCACCGGCACTGCGTGTCGACCGGCGATGATCCTCGACCGCTTTCGCGTCACCGACCAGGTCGCGGTCATCACCGGTGCCGGCCAGGGCATCGGACGCGGGATCGCGCTCGGGCTCGCCGAGGCCGGCGCGCACGTCGTCTGCGCGGCTCGGACGGAGGCCGACATCGCGGCGGTGGCCGGCGAGATCAGGGAGCTGGGCCGCGAGGCGATCGCCGTGCCGACGGACGTGATGCAGACCGATGCTCTCGAACGCCTGGTGGAGCGGACGGTCGGCGAGCTGGGTCGCATCGACATCCTGGTGAACAACGCCGGCGGCACGATGCCCCGACCGGCGATGCAGACGAGCGAGGCCTACTTCGAGAACGCGCTGCGATTCAACGTCACCGCGGCGTTCCTGCTCACCAAGCTCGCCGCACGGCAGATGGTCGACACAGCGGGCGGCGGCGCGGTCGTGAACATCTCTTCGCGGTCGAGCGACATGGTGCAAACCAGCTTCGTGGCGTACGGCAGCGCGAAGGCCGCGCTCAACATGATGACGCGCAACATCGCTGCGGAGCTCGCGCCGCGCGTGCGCGTCAACGCGATCTCGGTCGGCGGGGTCGCGACGCGCTCGCTGGAGGCTGTTCTCACCGACGACACGCTGCGGGCACAGTTCGAAGCGGGGACGCCCATGCACCGGCCGGGCACCCCCGAGGACATCGCGTGTGCGGCGCTCTACCTCGCGTCGCCCGCGTCGTCGTGGGTCACCGGCAAGGTGCTCCAGGTCGACGGTGGCACCGAAGCACCTTCGATCACGGTGCCGGCGCCGCCGTTGGAGCCGGGATCGCCCCCCGGCCGCTCGTCGACCTGACCGCTGCCGCCCGCGGCGCTAGGCCTGCTCCGACATGGCGGCCATGCGCCGACCCATCTCCTCGGGCGAGACGTCCTCGATGTGCGTCATCACGTCCCACACGTGACCCCACGGGTCCTCGATCTGCCCGGCACGGTCGCCGTAGAACTTGTCCTCGACCGGCCGCACCTCCTTGGCGCCGGCCGCCAACGCCGCGGCGACCACGTCGTCGACGCGCTCGACGTACAGCACGATCGAGACCGGCGAGCCGCCGATGCTGCGGGCGCTGCGGATCCCCATCTCGGGATACTCGTCGGCGAGCATGAGCATGGCGTCACCGAGCGCGAGCTCGGCGTGGCCGACCCGCCCTTCGGTGCCCGGCATGCGCATCCGCTCGGTGAAGCCGAAGACGCTCTTGTAGAACTCGATCGCCTCGGAGGCCCCGTCGACGACGAGATAGGGCGTGATCTGTGGATAGCCATCGGGTATCGCTTTGATGCTCGGCATGGTTGTACCTCCCGTGACCCGGCTCAGAGCGCTGTCGCGCTCCCCCAACACCCGAGAGCCCTCGAGAGCAGGTGAGAGCGAACGTGTGTTCGTCCACCCTACGACGCAGGCGGCCGTGAGGCAAGGGGTGGCCGCGGCCGGAGCGAATTCAGGAAGCTCCTACGCTGCTCACGGCGGACACTCACAGACCTGGCCGAAGCTGGGCGTTCCCCGATCCCGGAGCATCTCGTGACCGATGTGAACGAACCCCCCACCGATCAGCCCGCCGAGCCGCCTGAGCCGACCGGGGCAGTCGAGCCGACGCAGCCCGCTGCTCCTGTGTCGCCGCCCGTCCGGCCGCCGGCCGACCCGACGCTGCCCGCCCAGCCACCGGCGACCGGGCCGTACATGCCTCCTCCCGTCGCTCCGCCGTCCGCTTCGGCACCGCCACCGTTCTCCGCGGAGCCTCCCGCGACGCAGCCGCCGTACTCCGAGCCGCCGACCTCCCCGCAAGCACCTCTCGGCCCCCCGCCCGTACCACCGAACGCTCCCCCGCCGAGCTACCCCCCGTACTTCGGCGGCACCTGGGGCCCGCCGCCCGAGCACCGACCGCCACATCGCTCGGGAGCGATGCGCGTGGTGGCGACGGTCGCCGCGCTCGCCCTCGCGTGGGGTGTCGCGGCGACGGCCGTCGCGATTCGCAACCGCGACAACAACTCCGGCCCCAGCCTGTCGTCGCGCAACTCGTTCCGGGTACCCAGCAACGGGAGCTCGTCCGGAAGCCTCAACGTCAACGCCATCGCGTCCAAGGTCAGCCCCGGCGTGGTCAACATCTCGACGGACCTCAGCCAGGGGAATGAGGCTGCGGGCACGGGAATCGTCCTCACATCGGACGGTGAGGTGCTGACGAACAACCACGTCATCCGCGGCGCGACGAAGTTATCCGTCGAGATCGGCGTGACGGGAGAGACCCACGACGCTCACGTCGTCGGGTACGACGTCGCCGACGACGTCGCGTTGGTGAAGGTCGACAACGTGTCGAACCTCAACCCCGTCAAGCTCGCGAACTCGTCGAACGTGAACACGAACGACCCGATCGTGGCCATCGGCAACGCGCTCGGCCGCGGCGGCACACCGACGGCCGTCGGCGGTGTCGTGACCGATCTCGGTCAGACCATCACGGCCGGCGATCGCGGCGACGCCACCGACGAGACCCTCACCAACATGATCCAGATCCAGGCCCCGATCCAGCCGGGTGACTCCGGCGGGCCGCTCGTGGATGCGAGCGGGAAGGTCATCGGGATGACCACCGCTGCCGACTCGACACCCGGGTTCGGTCAGGACACCTCGGGCAACACCGGCTTCGCGATCCCCATCAACAAGGCCAAGGGCATCGCCGACCAGATCGCGGACGGGCAGGCCTCGACCAACGTGCACATCGGTCCCCGAGCGCTGCTCGGCGTCTCGACCAGCGACCAGGACACGGGCAACCAGGGTGCCTACGTCGAGGGCGTCGAGTCGGGCAGTGGCGCCGACAACGCCGGCATCCACGCGCAGGACACCGTCACGGCGATCAACGGCAACGACGTCGGCTCCGCTGAGAGCTTGCGCGCTGCTCTGTCGACGCTGCACCCGGGCGACTCGGTGCGGGTCACCTACGTCGGCCCCGACGGCGGCCAGCACCAGGCGACGGTGAAGCTGGGGACCGGGACGCCGGACTAGGAGGTTCGCGGGCGCGCCGCTCGGCGCGCCCGCAGCTTCATGTGCCGGATGCCGGTGTGCCGGTTGCTGCGGGTCCACTCGACCGGCTCGAGCAGCTCGTAGGACCCGAACGTGGCGAACAGCTCCTCGAAGAAGACCCGCATCTCCAGGCGTGCGAGATGCGCGCCGAGGCAGAAGTGCACACCCTGCCCGAATGCGAGGTGCGGGTTCGGGTCCCGTGAGATGTCGAACTCGTCTGCACGCGCGAAGACCTGCTCGTCTCGATTCGCGCTCCCTTCCCACACGAGCACCTTCTCGCCGGCCTCGATCGTCGAGCCCGCCAGCTCGGTGCGCGTGGTGGCGGTGCGTCGCTTCGACGGGGACGGCGAGGTCCAGCGGAGCATCTCCTCGACCGCCGTCGGGATGCGCCCTGGATCGTCCCGGAGCTCCGCGAGCTGCTCCGGGCGCTCGATGAGGGCGAGCAGACCGCCGGCCATCGCGTTCCTCGTGGTCTCCGATCCGGCGCTGAAGAGCAGCGAGAAGAACGTGGTGAGCTCCTCGTCGGACAGCTGTGGAGGGTCGACGTCCCGGAGGGTGGCGTGGATCACCGCGGACAGCATGTCGTCGGTCGGTTCGGCGCGCTTCGCGTCGATGAGCTGCGCGCCGTACTCCAACATCCTCGTGTAGGCGGCAGTCGTGATCTCGGTGGGCTCGAATGCCTCGCGCCCGTCGCGAAAGTCGAAGCCGGCCTCGACCGCCTCGAAGAGCATGTGACGGTCGTGCTCGGGGACGCCCAGCAGGATGCAGATCACCTGCATCGGGAGCTCGGCGGCGACATCGACCAACAGGTCGAACGGCTCACCGTCGCCGACCGCGTCGAGCAGCGCGCGCGTGCGCAGCCGCAGCTCCTCCTCGAGCCTTGCCACCACCCGGGGCGTGAGCCCGACAGTGACGATCCGGCGGATGCGCGCGTGCCGCGGGTCGTCCATCATGTTGAGCACGATGCCGGCGACCGGCATGTCCGGAAGCGTCGTGCCGCCGTACGGGCGATCCCCGCCCGTCTCGGACGAGTAGGTCTCCGGATCGCGCAGCACTGCGACCGTCTCGGCATAGGTCGCGACCGACCAGAAGCCCTCGCCGTCGGGCGTGTGCTCGGTCGGCTCGTGCCACCAGACGGGATGCTCGCGGCGATGCACCTCGAAGAGGTGATGCGGGAAGCCGTGCGCGAAGTTGTCGAGATCCGTCAGGTCGATCTCGGCGAGGGACGCCACGGCGAGACCCTACCGGCGGGAACCGATCGGGCATCGCAGGGAACCGCGTCCCGTCCGCGGCGGGCCGGCCTCCCCAGCTCGAAGCTGACACGGCGTCTGCCGTCCTCCCAGCCCCAGTCCACATCGTCGGTCAACGTGTCGACGAGCGCGACGACGGCACGATTCTCCGCGATCACGGAGCCGGTCCACCGGGCGACCCCGCGCGCTGCCGCCATCGTGCCGAGCGCACGGAGCAGCGCGGTCGCGATCCCGCGGCGCTGCCATGCGTCCGCCACGACGATCGCGAGCTCCGCAGTGGTCGGGTCGTCGGGCATCGCGGCATAGCGAGCGACGCCCACGATCTTGCCGTCGACGAACGCGATCAGCGCCTCGCGTGCACAGTGATCGACGTGGGTCAGGTGCTCGAGCCAGCGGTCGCTGACCTTCTGCACCGGACTGTGGAAGCGGTAGTAGCGGCTCTCGGGTGACATCCGGTCGAAGAGCTCACGCAGCAAGGGCGCGTCGGTCTCCGCGATCGGTCGCATCGTGAGGCCGCGCGCGCCCACGCGCGTGCCGGTCGTCATGCGACCCTGCTCCATTCGCTGTTGCCCGCGAGCTCCCGCACCAGCGTCGTCGGCTCGGGCTGAGCCTGGAGCGAGCCGGCGATCCGGTCGGCAGCGACGTGCGCCAGGGCGAAGTAGGACCGGAGGCGCCGCGACCGCCACCACTCCGGGTGCTGGGCCAGCGGCCGAAGCTCCAGGTGACAGGCGTCGGCGTTCCAGGGGCTCAGCTCCAGCTCGACGCCCGCGACCAGACGGCCGCGGCCCGACCGGAGCTCACCCGTTGCCTGATACGCGTCGTGGCGGCTCGACATCGGGCTCGGGTGCAGGCCGAACCTGTCGTGGAGGCGGAACGTCCCCGGTCCGAGCGCGACAGGGGCCGGCGCCGAGAGTGCGGGATGCACGAGCGCGGGTTGCACGGCACCGAGGGGCTGATTGACACGCCGTTCGAGGACGAAGTCCGAGCGGTTGATCATCTCCATCACCTCCGGAGGCGGGGGATCGGTGCAGTGATGACCCAGTTATCTTCGACGCCTCATGTATCTGTTCCGTAGCGATAACTCGACGAAGACGCGAACGATGCCGGACTTTCCCGGTGACGTCCGTCACATCCCCTCTCCAGGCGCCGAGTGTGTTCGCGACGCCGCGAGTGTGCGGTCGCGACGCGCGTAGGTCGGGCGACTCAGGCGAGGAGCGAAGTGCGGAGCTGCGCGACGAGGGGGGTGATCTTCATCGCGGCTGCGTATCCCTCGGGCGAGCCGTACGTCGCGCGCAGGCCGGCGAGGAAGGTGCGCATGGTCTCGGGTGACGCGGCGATGACAGCGGACCGGATCGGTGCAAGGGCCTCGCGCGCTTCGTCCGACTGTGATTCGAAGAACGCCACCATCTCGTGCATGGCGATCTCACTCAACGCGTAGTCGGCGACGATGTCGTCGTCGGACACACCGAGCAGGCCGAGCACGAGCGCGATGACGACGCCCGTGCGATCCTTCCCTGCCGTGCAATGCACCATCACCGGCCCGCCCCCGGGATCGGCGATGAAGGCGAGCGCTTCGGCGATCACCGGGCCCGCGGTGCGCAGCATGTCGAGGTACTGGAAAGCCACGCGGTCGGGAGAGGTCCACCCTTCAAAGTCCTCCCGAGAGGGGAGCACGTCGAGGATCGGCAGGTGGTGCACGCCGCGCACGTTCACGTACGACGTGTAGACGCCGCGCTCGACGCGCTCCTGTTCCGTCCGCAGGTCGATCAGCGTAGCGAGGTGCAGCTCGTCGAGCGTCCGGCCGTCCGCCGGGGTCAGCGCGTGCGGCCCGCCGGCGCGGTACAGCCGTTGCCAGCGCACGCGCTGTCCGTCGAGGGCCGAATATCCGCCCACGTCGCGAAGGTTGAAACAGCCTTCGAGCCGAATCACCCGGTCGGCGCTCATCGGGTGCAGCACCATGCGCTCACCGTAACGGCACGGCAAGCCGGAAAGGAGGGACGACACCGCGGGTTCGAAGGCTGTTCAGAGGAAGTTCGGCTACCTCTCCACCGCGGTCGGCGCAGCGCAGCGGAGCCGACTCGCAGGAGCAGCGAGCGCCCGCGAGCCGGGTCTCCCGGCGAGCAGCGAGCGCGACCAGAAGACTCGTCATCAGCACCCGTTACAGTCGCTCCCCCATGCCCAAGCACCCTGAGCTCGGCGGGCTGACCGTGCATTGGTTCCTCCCCACGGCCGGCGACAGTCGGACGGTGGTGCCCCTCGGCGGCGCCGGACACCGCCGGCCGCCCACGATCGACTACCTGGCACAGGTCGCGCAAGCCGCGGACGCGCTCGGCTTCACCGGCGTGCTGACGCCCACGGGAACATGGTGCGAGGACGCCTGGCTCACGACCGCCGCGCTGCTGCGCGAGACCGAGCGCCTCAAGTTCCTGGTTGCGTTCCGACCAAACGCGATCACGCCGACGCTCGCGGCGCAGAAGGCCGCCACCTTCCAGCGCATCTCGGGCGGCCGGCTGCTGCTCAACGTCGTCACGGGCGGAGACGAGAGCGAGCAGCGCAGGTTCGGAGACTGGGACGACCACGACGCGCGCTACGCGCGCACCGATGAGTTCCTGACGATCCTGCGCGGCGCGATGTCGGGCACGCCGCTCGATTTCTCGGGTCAGTACTACAAGGTCGCCGCGGCCGGCGTGAACCAGCCGCCCGAGCCGCGGCCGGACATCTACTTCGGCGGCGCGTCGGAAGCCGCCGAAGCCGTCGCGGCGCGCCACACCGACGTGTACCTGGCGTGGGGTGAGCCGCCGGAGATGGTCGCGGAGCGCGTCGAGCGCGTGCGGCAGCTGGCAGCGAACGAAGGGCGGACGCTGCGGTTCGGGATCCGGCTCCACGTGATCACGCGCGAGACGAGCGCCGAGGCGTGGAGCGAGACGGAGCGCTTCCTGGACCAGCTCGACCCGGAGCTCGTCACGGAGTCGACCCGCGCGCTCCGGGACACGCAATCGGTGGGTCAACAGCGCATGGTCGCTTTGCACAACGGTTCTCGCGAGTCCCTCGTGGTCGCGCCGAACCTGTGGGCCGGGATCGGGCTCGTCCGAGGGGGTGCGGGGACCGCGCTCGTCGGCAGCCACGAGGAGGTCGCCGACCGAATCCTCGAATATCATGAGCTCGGCTTCGACGAGTTCATCTTCTCCGGCCATCCGCACCTCGAGGAGGCGTACTGGTTCGGCGAAGGGGTCATGCCCCTGCTGCGCGCGCGGGGCGTGCTCAGTGGACCCGCGCCGAGGAGCGCGGCGAACTCGATCTTCGGGCGCTACGCGCCCATGAACACGCGCTGAAGAACCGCGCGCGACTCGCCGAGCCATTCGGCGACAGCTCGGTCCGGCGCGTCCACGTCCGGACCACCCACGAAGAGCCCGCGCGTGGGGCAGCTCGCCCCGATCTCGACGAGCACAGGCTTGAGGTGGACCTCCACGGCGAGGGCGTGTTGCATGCCCCCGCCGGTCATCACCGGGACGGTGGGAAGGCCGCCGAGCTCACCGTGCCCGAACTGGTCGAGGAAGAGCTTGACCAAGCCGGTGAACGACGCCTTGTACGTCGGGCTCGCCACCACGAGCATCGACGCGCGCAGCACCTGCTGCTTGACCGCTGCCACGGGGGGGTCACCCCACGACGCCAGCTCCGCGGCAAGGGGCGCGAGCTCGACGAGCTCGACACCCGTTCCCGGCCCGACGATCTCGGCGACTTCCTGCGCGACGTGCACGGCCAATGCGGCAGTCCGCGAGGCGGCCTGCGGGTTGCCGACCACGACCATCACCACCGGATCGTGCGCTGGACCGTGCTCCATCGGCTGCTCCGCGATCTCCGACCTTTCGTCCAACATGCCACACGCATCCGTACGGGAGCGGCTTACGATCCGCCGATGCGGCGGCGGCTCACCATTGCTGGACGCGTGCAGGGGGTCGGCTTCCGATACGCGTGCGCGCAGCAAGCGGTATCGCGGGGCATCACAGGTTGGGTGCGCAACCTGCCCGACGGTCGCGTCGAGGCCGAGCTCGAGGGCTCGACCGACGCCGTGGAGGCGATGGTCGCCTGGTGCCGCCGCGGTCCCCGGGGAGCGCGCGTCGACAGGATCGACGAGCTCGAGCTCGGGCCGGGCGGCTCCGTGGGCTTCAGGGTCCGCTAGGCGCCAGTGGCTCCTGTGGGTGGGTACGCTCGCACCATGCGCTGCCGCGCCGTGCTCGTGCTCTTCGCGAGCGTTGTCGCCGTCGCGTTGCTCGGCGCGTGCTCGAGCAGCACGGAGAAGAGCATCAACAAGTCCGTCGACAAGGCACAGAAGAACGTCGACAAGGCGGCCGACCAGCTCACCGCTCGGTTCGGGGCGGAAGCGATCCGCGCCAAGCTCCTGTACGACAGCCGAGGCGACGACTCTCGTCCGTTCACGGCCGAGCAGGTCGCGGACGCGGCGAAGGACCTCCCCGGGTCGCCGAAGGTGACGGGCGTCGGCGACGCGAACGGCGACGGCCGGAACGACAGCAGGTACCTCCAGGTGACCGCCGGCAAGCAGGCCGCATGCGTGATCCTGCCGACGTCGGGGACCTCGGTCGAGGTGAAGGGCAGCAAGTGCCCGGCGACGGGCGTAGCCTCCGCGGCATGAGCAACGACATGAACTTCTTCACGGCGTCCGCCGAGGTCGCCCAGATGCGCGACCTCGACGTCGAGGGCATGAAGCTCGTCTACAGGCTGGAGTGCAGCGGCGAGGACTTCTACAACGAGCTCGCGGATCGCATCGACAACGCCGAAGCGGCGGAGCTGTTCCGGAGGAACGGGCGCGAGGAGCTGGGTCACGCGAAGCGCATCGCGCGCGCGATCGCCGCGAAGCTCGAGACCGATTTCGAGCCCTCCGGCGACATGCTCGAGCGCTTCGCGATCCCGCTGCCCGACGAGATCTCACTCGACCTGCTGCCCGAGATCGTCAAGGCCGAGATCCAAGGCGACGCCGGCTACCAGGCCTGGGCCGATCGCGAGCCCAACGAGGAGGTCGCACGGCTCCTGCGGCTGAACGGCCGCGAGGAGACCGGCCACGCCAAGCGGGTCAACGAGGCGATCGCGATCCTGGAGGCCTCGGCCGCCGCGCGCGCTTCCTAGCGCGCGCCTTACTCCGCGCAGAGCTCCCGGTCGAGCTCCTCGAGCACGTCGCGCAGCTCCTCGTCGAGCGACGACACCTCGCCGGTTGCCATCTCGACCGCCTTGCGTGCCGTCGAGTGCGCACGCCGGATCGTCGAGATCCGCTCGAGCGAGCGACGCGCCTGCTCCAGGAGCTCGACCGCGCGCTCGAGGTCGAGCTCACCCTCCTCGTCGGAGCAGAGGCTCGCCCGGGCGGTCATCCGTGCCCACATGTAGGCGACCCGGAGCGCGCCCGAGTCGCCTTCGTCCTTGGCCAGCACCGCGATCGCGCGGTTGCCGTGGTACTGGAACGGCACCGACGTCGGCGCCTTGTCCTGGGAGCTGAAGACGGCGACCGCCGCCAGCGCATCGCGGTTCTCGAGCGCGGCATCGAGCTCGTCGTGGATCGCACGCACGCCGACCTTGCGGTCCTTGACCTCGAACACGATCCGGGCCTCGAGCCCGCGCGTGTCGTCGCGGTTCAGGGTCACGACCTCGTCGCCGACCTTCGAGCCGGAGCTGCCCGTCTCGTTGCCGACGCGCTCGGCGAGGTCGCCGTGCACGGCCGCGAGCTCGCAGAGGCACTCGTCCACCTCTTCCTCGTACGTGAAACCCTTGACCGCGGTCTTCTCGAGCACCTCCGCCTTCGCCGCAGCGAGGCCGAGCCGCTCGGAGACGTCGCGCACCTCGCGCACCACGTCGCCGATCTCGCTCTTGACGTCGGAGACGATCTCGGACTTCAGCTTCGCGAGCGGTGCTTCCGAACCGTCGGTCGCGAGCATTCGGCGGATGCCGTCGGTGTTGCGCTCGACCAGCTCCTGGACGAGCAGCTCGATCTTGGAGACGACGCTCGCCTTCGAGTCGGGGTCGAAGGTGGAGCCGAGGAGCTCGCTGATCCGCTCGCCGAAGCCCACCAGCGTCTGCGCGAGCGCACCCTCCTCGCCGTCGAGGAGACCCTCCGCGGTCTGGGAGATCTGGCCGACGTAGTCGGCGACCTGCGTGTCGAGCCGCGTCGCGAGCTCCGAGAAGGACCGCTCGACGAGGTCGACGTCGACCGCGACGTTCGCGGCGCGCAGCGCGCGGGCACCGACCTGGAGGCAGAGCTGCACGGCCTCCTCGGCGTCCGGCGCCTCGGAGACGGCGTGCACGACCTCCGGATCGGAAACCGACAGGTCGCTGATGTGCAGGACGCCGTCGCCGGTCGTGACGGAGGGGAGCTGGAACCGAATCGTGGTCGCGGTCATGGGCCAATAGAACAGGATGGGTGCGACACAAACGCGGATATGCCCGTCCCACGGCGCAAACGAGGGTTTTGCACGGTCGCAGGGCTCCTTGTCGCGGAGCCGTGGATGCGAGAGGCTTGCCGCTGTGCACGACACTCGCAGCAGCACGAGGGACTCCGACGCGATCGAGGTGCTGGCCCGCTCGTCCGACCGGTACCTGTCCCGGCTCGACGGGATCGACGCGGACCAGTGGAGCTTCCACCCCGCGGCAGGAGCCTGGTCGCCGTCCGAGATCACCGAGCACGCGGTGTTCGCGCTGCGATCCTTCGGCGGCCTGCTGCGCGAACGGCTCGAACCGCTCGCGGAGCCGGTGGCACTCGCCGACGTCGAGATCCCCTACTTCTTCTACGGCGGCGACGAGGACCCCTCGACCGGGGCCCCCACCGGCAAGTGGACCGACATCGAGCGGGCGCGCGCCTCGTTCACCGGCGCCACCGACGCGATCGTCGAGTGGCACGCGGCGTGTCCTGCAGACCTGCGGGCCGTGGGCTTCGCCGATGCTCACTACGGGCTCCTCGACGGGACCCAGTGGATCCTGTTCGCCGCCGCGCACACAGCGCGCCACCGAGCGCAGCTCGTGCAGGTCCAGCACCACGCTGACTATCCAGGTTGACGCGCCCAGCGGCGCGCGTCAGGAGAAGGGCGTCCTCGGGCGATCCTGGAGCACACCGTCGACCTTGATGTCGACCTTCTCGTTGTAGAACGAGACCCGGCCCGCGATCCGTTGGCTCTCGGGCAGCGGTGTCGGGTAGGACCAGATCACGTCCGCGTACTTCGTCTCGCCCTGGTCGAACGACCAGTAGCGCGCGAACCCCTTGTACGGGCACCCGCTCGTCCAATCGCTCTCCGTGAGCAGGTCCATGCGCACGTCGGTCTTGGGGAGGTAGTAGCGCGGCGGCAGGCCCGTCTCGAAGAGGATCAGCGGCTGGTGCGAGTCCGCGACGACGACCCCGTCGATCGAGACCTCGACATGGCGCGAGCTCGGCAGGATGTCGACCCGCGAGTAGGGGCTCCGCGGGTGGATGAACACCTCCTCGTCCTCCTCGAACACGCTGTCGACGGCCGCCCAGTCGAACCGCACGAGGCCACGGAGCTCCTCGAGCGGTGAGTCCGGATACGCGAGCGCGGCGTCCTCGGCCTCCTTGCCGCCGGCACGCGCGGTGTAGAGGACCGCGTCACCGCGACTGGGCGAGTGCTTTGTGTGCCCGTTCTCCTCGAGCAGCTCCATGCGGACGTCTTCACGAGGCAGGTAGTAGGCGGGGAAATTCGGGTTCTCCCAGACATAGCGGGGAGCGACGGTGTCGGCGAGCAGCACACCACCGAGATGGACGCGGACGCGCTTCGCGCCCTGCTCGACTCGCACCCGGCCACGCTCTCCACTCATGGTTCCGCTCCTATCTGGTCCGCCTGCCGCGTTGTGGGTGCGAACACGTGGCTCGCTGGGATCCTTCCCGGTCGGGCAGATCGGCGCGTTACGCGGCGTCGACGCCGTCGAGGACCAGCACGACGGGCTCCTCTCCCCCCGTCGGCGGCGGAAGCGTCACCGTGATGGCACCGCTGCCGTCGGACCACGAGATCGGTGAGCCGTCCCACGCGCTGACCGACGTCCGCGGAGTCGACCGCACCTCTGCGAGCGTGACGCGCTCGCCGGGTTCCCGCAGGTACGCGAAGACCAGATCGTCACGCGCGGCGTAGCGGACCGGCGTCCCCTCCGCGGTCCGGTCGCCGGGAGTGACCCATGGCCGCGTCCCCCGGACGAGCGCGGCTCGCGGCGCGAGCCACGCACCGAGCCAGTCCAGCCGCAGGCGCTGCTCCTCGGGGATCGACGCGTCGCTGCCTCGAGGGCCCACGTTGAGCAGCAGGTTGCCGTTCTTCGCCACGATGTCGACGAAGGACCAGAGCAGCTCGTCGTGCGCGAGGAAGTCGGACGGGCGCGATTGGGCGTTGTACCCGAAGCTCTTGTCGATGCCGCGTACGCACTCCCAGTGGTCGCGCTGCACATCGGGGAAAGTCGTGTACTCGGGCGTTCGCACGTCGTAGTACGGCGGCCTCGGCGGGATGATGCCGCGCTCCTGCCGCGCGCCGCGTGCGACGGCTGCGTCGAGCACGCGTGCCACCGGCGCGAGACGCGTCGCCGAGAGCGCGGGGCTCCACGGCATCCACCGGTCGTTGACGACGCCGTCGGGCACCGCGTCGTAGTAGTGCGCGAAGAGCGGCCAGAGCTCGCGGCCTGGCGCCGGCCACGCGATGTCGTTCCACAGCACGCTGGGGCGGTACCGCGCGATGAGCTCCCGCACCTGGGCCTCCGCGTAGGCCGGGTAGTCACCACGCGGGACGGCGGCGAGGAGGCTCGCCATGGAGCCC
The DNA here is from genome assembly GCA_036557185.1 of Acidimicrobiia bacterium. Taxonomy (GTDB): domain Bacteria; phylum Actinomycetota; class Acidimicrobiia; order IMCC26256; family JAENVU01; genus DATBHZ01. The sequence goes on from DATBHZ010000088.1 coordinate 23,755, forward strand.
TGCGGGTGGTCGTCGAACGTCGCGTCGAGACCGCCCGAGTAGTAGACGCCGAACCGAAGCCCGGCGCCACGCACCGCCTCCGCCAGCTCTCCCACCACGTCACGCTCGCTCGTCCAGCCCTCGCGGTGGGGGTTGCGCACCTCGCTCGGCCAGAGGCAGAAGCCGTCGGCGTGCTTCGCGACGAGCACGACGTAGCGAGCGCCGCACCGCGCGAACGTCGTCGCCCATTCGTCCGGGTCCCAGGTCGCGAGACCGTCCTTCCAGTCGCGCGCGAACTCGGTGTACGGCCGGTCGCCGTAGTGCTCGCGGTGGTAGCGGGCGGCCGGGCTGTCCGGGAAGCGCAACGAGTTCTCGTACCACTCGGTGTACGGCGACCACGCGAAGGCGTCGCGGCGGCCGCTCGCCAGCAGGTCGGCGATCTCGTCGTCCACCGGAGCGAACGCAGGCACCGAGGCCGGCGTCCAGTGCACGAAGATGCCGAGCTTCGCATCCGACCACCAGGCCGGGACCCGGTGGGATCGCAGTGCACGCAGGGTGCGATCACGGAGTCGCATCGGTCGGCTCCCCCACGTCCATACCTTTTCCCCCGTCCTCCGCAGATCGTGCGTGATCGTGATACCAGTTCGACGCGTTCAGGACCGCGCCGGCGGTGAGCACCCGTCCCAGCAGGTAGGCCCAGAAGAGGAGTGCGAGGGCAGTCCCGATCGCGCCATAGGTCTTCGACTTGCTTTCGACCTGATGGGTGATCCACAGCACGGTGAAGAGGTGGAGGAGCTGGAAGCCGATCCCGACGAGCAGGGAGCCGGGAAGGAGATCGAGCCATCCGGCCTCCGCCGCTTTCGGGAAGTAGACCAACGACGCGAGCAACCAGACGACGGTCGGGACCACGACGAACAGCCCGGTCGCGATCGTTCCGAGCAGGAGCGAATCACTCCGGAGGGCCCCGACGAGCTGCACCATCACCAGTGTGATGGTCACGATCACGATGAGCCCGAGCGCCGCCACGAGCGAGGTGCGCCGGGCCGCGAGAGGCCTGCCCCACACGAGCGCGTGAACGATACGCATCGTCTTCAGCGCGGTGCGCGCGGCGATGACGAGCGCGAGCACGCCGATGAGCAGCGAGATGACCTGTGTGTTGAACGAGGTCTTGGACGACGTCACCATCGCCTGCGCTGCGATGCCGGCCACACCCGACGTCCGCGCCACGCTCCGGGCGCTCTCGTGAGCGGACGTCGCGAAGGCACCGAGGCCGATCACGAACACGAACACGTAGGGCACGAGGAACAGAAAGATGCGGAACGCAACCGCGCCGGCGAGGATTCCCCCGCCGACGTGCGTGTCGTGTTCGTAGGAGCCGAACGCGACGTCGATCCACCGGTTCCTGGGACGCGCCGCCTCGAGCCGGTGTTGCGCATCCTCGATCCGCGCCCGTGCCTGGGCGGCCGACGCCCTGGTGCGACGGAAATGCTGCGGGTGGCCGGTCTCAGTGGCCCCGGGTGCGGCGGGCGAGCCTTCGTCGCGCGCGTCGCCGACTCCCGGCGTGCTCTCCGCGCGCTCCCCGCTCATGACTCCCGCTCCTGGCCCTTCGGGCCGGGCCGCTCGGGCCATGCTCGCTGCTCACCGGGATACCCGGCTCGCGCACGCTCGCTCATGCGGTCCCGCGGGCGCGGTGCCAGAGCGCGCCGATCGTCTGTCGGTCGAACCGCGCGGCCGTCGCTGCCGGGGAGGCGCGCGGTGCGGTGCGCGCGAGGCGGACCCGGAGGGCCGAGGGCAGCACCGAGAACTTGATCGGGGGCTCGAGGCTCACGAACTCCCCGTCGATGCCCGCCGCGACCGGGCCGTCGGCATCCACCTCGAAGCGCGGAGCGGCCCACACGTGGTAGCCGGAGAACCGATGCAGCTGGCCGGCAAGCTGCAGTGCCGTGAGCTGCGCGACGTCCGCGGCCGTGTCGACGGCGATAGAGGTCAGGCCGAGCGTCCCCGAGTCGAGCCGCTCACGCGTGCCGAAACCCCCCAGGCGCACGAGCTCGTACGGGTTGTTGGACACGAGGATCAGCTGGCGCGTCGAGTGTTGCCGCCCGTCCGGGCCGAGGAAGCGGAGCTCGGGTGCGTTGCCGTCGGGTCCGAGCAGATCGGGAAGCGCGTCCACGGCCGTCTTCACCTTCGCGTCCCGGTACTCGGGCGCCTGGACGACTTCGCCGTACACGCCGAGCGACACGTTGTTCACGAACACCCGGTCGCCGATCATCCCGAGGTCCACCGGGCGCTCGACCGCGTCGACGAACGCGTCCAGGGAACCGACAACGTCGTCGCGGTCCACGCCGAGGTCGAGGGCGAAGTGGTTGCGCGTGCCCGCCGGTATGCACACGAACGGAAGGTGATGCTCGACGGCAACGGTCGCCACGATGGCCTGTGTGCCGTCGCCGCCCGCGGCACCGAGGACGTCCGCGCCCTCCGCGACGGCGTGCAACGCGCGCTCACGGAACTCGTCGCCGGGGCCCAGCACGATCGGTTCGACACCCCGCCGTCGCGCCTCCTCGACGAGGTGGAATTGCTCCACCTTGCCGCCGCCCGACCGGGGGTTCATCAGCAACACAGGTCGCTTCCCACGTTCCGCGGCGGGCCACTCGGTGCCGACGGTGCCGCGGAGCGTGGGCACGTCCGGTGCGAGCGCGTACCGCGCCAGCCACCAACCCGCGATCACGAGCAGCACGACAACGATGAGGTCGATGATCGCCGCACCGTGCCGCAGCGCCCAGAGGAACGTGATCGCCACCCCCACGAGAGCGAGCACGGCAAGCGCTGCGTAGATCCATCGGCGCAAGGCACGCCGAGTGAGCGCGAGCCATCCGAGGCCGGCGACCAGAGCGATCCCGACGACGGCGCACACGACCGCGACGACGTTGGCGAGCACGAAAAGCGCGGCCAGGACCGGTGCGAGGAGCAGTGCTGCAAGCGCGGCCCACGCTGCAGCGCGCCGGGACACGTCCACCGACTTCGGATCGTGTTGGCTCATGGCTGAGGCACGTTCTACCGCAGCTCGAACGCCTCCGGCTTCGGCGCGCGCATCTCCGAGCGGAAGCGACTGAAGGGCCAAGGCCACGTCGCGGGGATGCCACGGTCATCCAGGTACCAGCTGCGGCAACCGGTGACCCATACGGTGTTCTTCGCCGCCTCGGTGCGCTCGGCCTCGAACTCGTCCATCGCTTCGACGGTCGCGGACACCTCGCGGCACGTCCCGTTCCGGATCGGGTCGATGAGCTGCATGATGTAACCGAACTGCAGCTCCGCCACCTCGATGAGCGAGAAGTTCCCCACGGGGCCGTTCGGGCCGTTGAGCATGAAGAAGTTGGGGAACTCGGGGATCGAGATCGACAGGTAGGCGTTCGGGCGCTTGGCCCACAGCTGCTCCAGGCTGACGCCGTCGCGCCCCACCACCGACATCGGCCGCATGAAGGCGTTCGCGAGGAAACCGGTCGCCAGCACGAGGACGTCCAGCTCGTGCAACCTGCCGTCGGCGGTGCGCACCCCGTTCGGCTCGACGCGCTCGATGTGCTCGGTCACCAGCTCTGCCTGAGGCTGTTGGATCGCGCGATAGAAGTCGGGCGAGATGATCAGCCGCTTGCACGCGGCCTGGTAGTCCGGCCGCAACTGCTCGCGCAGCTCGGGATCGGTGACGCTCGTCTCGAGGTTCGTGAGGCAGGCGTCCTGGATCATCTTGATCTCCGCCGACTTCGCGTCGATCACGGCGTTCGCGAACACGCCGAACAGCTCCGCGAGCTGTGCATGCAGCTCGGTGAGGCTCTCTGGATCGTCCCGGAAGGCCTGACGCTCCTCGGCGCTGTACTCCGGGTTCTCCTGCGGCATGATCCACTGCGCGGTGCGCTGGAACAGCGCGAGGTGCGCGACGCGGTCGACGATGCCCGAGGTGATCTGGATCGCGGTCGACCCGGTGCCGATGACACCGACGCGTGCTCCGTCGAGGGGCACGCTGTGATCCCACCTCGAGCTGTGGAACATCGCGCCTTCGAACGAGTCCAGGCCCTCGATATCCGGATAGCGGGGGTGGTGCAGCACCCCGCTCGCGGCGATGACCACGTCGACCGTGTCCCGCACACCGTGCGCGGTCTCGAGCTGCCAGCGGCCGTCCGTGAACTCGCAGCTGGTCACCTCGTCGCCGAAGCGGGCCTTGGCCTCCAGATCGTGCTCGGCGGCGACGCGTTTGAAGTACGCCAGGATCTCGGGACCGGGCGAGAACCGGTGGCTCCACTCCGGAGTCGGCGCGAACGAGTACGAGTAGAGGTGCGAGGGAACATCGCAGGCGAGACCGGGGTAGGTGTTCTCACGCCAGGTCCCGCCGAAGTCGTCGCCCTTCTCGTAGATCGTGAAATCGGTGCAGCCCGCCTCGGTGAGCTTGATCGCGCTCAGGATGCCCGCCATCCCGGCTCCGATGATGGCGAACTGCAACCTCCTCGCTCCGTCGCCCTCGCGCATCCCCGGATCACCTCTCACGATCGTCGGGGCTCGACTCTAGGCGGGCGCCCTCGTCACTGCGCCTTCACGACGCAGACAACAGAGGTGTAGCCGGGGGCGGACGCAGTCACCCTCACATTCGGCGCCCTGACCCTCGGCCGGCGCTTGTAGGTCGTGCTCTGGCTGGTCTGCGAGCTGTTCTGCACCACGAGCCTCGTCGGCACCAGGGTCCCGCTGTTGGGGGCACGTGAGACGGCGATGCGCAGGAAGGGCACGGTCTGGAGATTGCCGTACGTGTCCACGGTCGAGACGAAGGTGATGAACGAGCCGCCGATGCCGACGACCGCGCTGCCGCTCGCACACGAGACGTTCGAGTTGGTGTAGACGAGGCCCGTGGCCGCGGCTGCCTGCACGGTGACCGATGTCGACCCGCTGCGCACGCCGTCCGTCACCTGCAGGGGCACGACCTGCGCGTCCACGAGCTTCACGACGGCAGTTCCGACACCGGCAGCGAAGGTCACCGTTGCCGGATAGGTCGGCGGTGTCCCGCTCGGGCTGTTTGCAGGGCCGCTGAACGTCAGCGCGTGCGAACCCGTGTAGCTCGTGTCGGTGGTCACGCCGTTGGTCGTGGCCCGGATGAAGACCGGGAACGAGGTCCCGGCCGTCTGCGTCCCCGCGACCGCCACAAGGAAGTTGGGCGGCGAGAACGTGGTCGCCGACACCGGCGCCGTCGGAACGGACACCCAGCCGGCACCGAGGTGCGCCTCGACGGTGTACGTGTAGGTGGTGGCGGCGGCCAGGCCCGTGTCGGGGCACGAGAGCGTTCCCCCCGGCACCGTGCAGACCGTTGCCGCGGTGGGTGCCGTGCGGTGCACGACGTATTGCGAGGGCGCCAGCCCGACGGGCGCGCCCCAGGAGATCGTGATGCTCGACGTGCTGGTCGGGGTCGCGGCCGGTGCCGTCGGTCTACCGAGCGCCTGCGCGCTCACGGCGCCGGCTGAGCCACCCGGGGGCTGCCAAGCTGCGTTCGCCGCCGTCGCCGCCAGAGCGAGGGCGAGGAGCGCGGGCCACAGCGCGACAAAAGGGCGGTTCATGCACCCGGCTCGAAGGCGACGCGCGAGCGCCGCAAGAGCAGTGCACCGAGCAGCACCAGTGCTGCACCCGCGACCGCAAGGATCTGCGTGAGGGGCCCGGAACCGGTGAACGCCATCGCAGCAGGGTTCGACGCCGTCCCGCTGCTCGAACCACTCGCGGGCGCGGGATCGGCCGAGGCCATCGCGCGGAACGCCAGCCCGAACGCGACCCCCTGACAGGCGTCGGGCGCGTTCTTCAGCATGGAGATCCGCATGGGGATCATCCCGCTGGACCCCGCTGCGAGCCGCTGAGCACCTGCGAACGACTGCACGGAGACATTCGCCGACGAGCACGCGGGATCGGGACTCGACACCGCTGCGCTCGCCGAGTTGACCATCAACGTCATCCCTTGCGGGTTGTGAACTGTCACCGGCATCATGAGATCAGCGCCGGGATAGAGGCCCTGGAACTGTGCGGTGAGCACGAAACCCGACGGCGGCGCCGGCTGCGCCGATGCCCGTCCGACCACCGAGAGCACCAGGGTGGATGCCAGGAGGAGCACGCCGACGACGATCAGCGATCGCCCTCGGCGCGTGGTGTCACGATGGTGTGGATGCGAAATGCCCGCAGTGGGGGACGATGTGCTCGTCCCCCACTGAAGGCTCCCCCAGTTAGGCATGTGGAACGTCCTCCGCGCCCCTACTGCCCGTCCGCTAGCTGGTTGCGGTGAACGTGACCGGGATGGTGAAGGTCGCGCCCTGGCAACCCGTGTCCGAGGCGTTCGTCATCGACACGCCGGGCACGGTGAAGGACAGCGAGCCGCTGGCCGGGACGACCTGGCTCGTCGCGGTGGTCGCGTAGCTCACACCGGTGGTGACACAGCCGGCTGCGTGCGCCGGGTCCGGCACCGCTGCACCGTTGGCGTTCACCGAGGTGATCGTGACCGGGAACGGGTTCGGGTTGTTCGCCGTGACGTACAGGTTGGCCCCCGCGATCCCGGGGTAGAGCTGGGCGGTCGTCGTCGCAACGCTCGTGGTGAGCGGCTGCGCCGAGGTCGCCGTCGCGGTACCGGAGCCGCCACCGCCGACGGTCCACACACCGAACGCCGTGCCGATGCCGGCCGCCGTCAGCAACGTGACACCGAAGATGGCTGCCTTCTTGCCGAACTTCCTCTTCTGATTACGCCTCTGAGCGCGCACTGCTACATCCCCCATGTGGTACTCGCCTCCGGGTCGCTCGCCCTACGCGAGCGGGAAACCCGCCGGCTCGTTCGCCGAAAAAGAGCAACGAACGAGAGCAGCAATCGTCCTGGTGTCCACCCCACTTGAGGATGATTCTGGGCGAAGCTCCCCAATCATCGGGGCCGATCGCACTGGAAGCGCGGGTCAGCAATGCGCGCGTAGCCTGGCCGCATGCCACGCATTGCGTTTCCCGAAGCCGGAATGGGCGAGCACATCGACTGGGCGCTCCCCCGAGCCAAGATGGCCGTGGGCATGGGGGCCCTCTCCGAAGCTGTGTACGAGAACTCTCAGCTCCCGCTGCGCGAGCGCGAGAGCGCTCGGTGGACGATCGCCCTGATCAACGACTGCGCCGTGTGCCAGGACACGCGCGCCAAGGAAGCCGCGACAGCCAGGATTGACGAGGCCTTCTACGCCGAGGTGGCCAACTGGCGGTCGAGCACGGTGCTCACGGAGCGTGAGCGGCTCGCCGCCGAGTTCGCGCAGCGCTTCGCGCTCGATCACCTGGCAATGGACGACGGGTTCTGGCAGCGGCTCCACTCGGTCTTCGCCGACGACGAGCTCACGGATCTCACCATCTGCTGCGGCATGTTCCTCGGGCTCGGCCGGACGCTCGCCGTGATCGGCGTACGGGCGCCCGAGGAGCGCATCCTCGTGTAGCGCGCGTCGTTCGGGAGGCTCGCCGGCCAGGCGTGCGGCCGCGCGACGATGCGTCGATGATTGCTGCCTTCTCCATCACACCGCTCGGCATCGGTGACTCGGTCAGCGAGGCAGTCGCCGAGTGCGTCCGCCTCGTCCGCGCAAGTGGTCTCCCCAATGAGACGAACGCGATGTTCACCAACGTCGAGGGAAGCTGGGACGAGGTCATGCCGCTCATCGAGCAGTGCGTGCGTGCCGCGCGTCGGTCTGCGCCGCGTGTGAGCGTCGTCATCAAGCTCGATGACCGCGAGGGTGTGACCAACGCGCTCCGCCACAAGGTCGAGGCCGTCGAGGCGAAGCTCTGATCGCCGGGCGCCCCGAGGGCGTGCCGCTCACACCGGAGTGCTGAGTGGCCCTTCGTCGAGATCGTCCACCAGCGCACCGACCGGGACACGCTCCTCGGGAAGCTGCACGACCTTCGGCTCGGGCTCCGGCCGGGCGCGCGCGGCGCGGACCAGGCGGACGACCAGGTACGCGCCCAGAGCGAGCAGCAGCACGTTCCGAACGTCGACGATCGCGATCGCCGCAACGTCGCTGTGCATGAGCCGGATCAAGAGCGCGAAGCCGAGCGTGCTCAGACCCACGATGGCGGCCATGGCGACGCCGATCACGTAGTCGCCGTCGAGGCACGCGATGGCCGCGAACGGCACGAGCCAGCACATGTACTGCGGCGAGATGATCGGCGACAGCAGCAGGAACACGACGAGCACCGCCAGCGGCGCGATCCCGTCGAGCATGGCGGTGGAAACCGGCCGGATCCGGGAGACGAGCCACCAGATCGCGGCCGTTGCCCCGGCGATGCCGATGGCCATCGCGACCGTCGCCCAAGCGGGAGCGTCACCGATGCGCGGCGCGCCCTCCTGGATGTGGACGATCCCGCCCTGAAGGGTGTGGAGCACGGATCCCACCGAGCTCTCGATCTCCCAGCCGGTCGCGCCGCGGAGCGTGAGCACCTGAGTGGGCCCGGCCGTCGTCGCCCACGCGACCCACGCGCCGAGCCCCACCAGGCCGGTCGCCGCGAACGCCACCAACCCGCGCATCGATCGGCGAACGATGAAGGTGGGGCCGAGCAGGACGGGCCAGATCTTCGCGAAGCACGAGAACGCGAGCAGCGCGCCTCCGGTGCGCATGCGACCGCGACGAACCATCGCCAGGGCGAGCATCGCGAGCGCCACCGAGAGCAGATCGAGCCGGAGGTAGATGAACGGGTACAGGAGGAACGGAAGACCGATCAGGAGGTACGCGAGGGACGCGCGCTTGCCCCAACCCCACAGGACGATGACCGCGATGGCGATGTCGACGAAGGCCTGCGACCACATCAGCTCGACCGTCGCCGTGCGCACCGAGCTCGCATCGAGAAGCTCGATCGCTCCGAGCATCACGGGCGGGTACTCCACCTCGAAGTCCTGATACGGCACCCCGTGACTGAGCGCGATGCGGTGGTAGCGGTGCACGTCGCCGGGAAGCAGCGTGCGGCGCGGCTGGGTCGCGTGCTCCGACAGCGCGATCGGCACTACGCAGATCCGCGCCGCTACGAGGACGATGAAGAGCACCAGCCAGCCGCGTAGGCGGAACCTCTTCACGTCGCTCGCGCTCCCGGGGAACCGTGGAATGCCGCACCGTACGTTCGCGGACGCAAGCCGGAGGTAAGAGCCGGGCAAATTCGCCGATCAGCAGAACGTCGCAACGTCGTACTCAACTGTTCGGGAGCTTCGACGATACGACAACATACGCTGTCGCGCCCGAGCTCATGCCCACCGGCACAGACTCGTACGGGTAGCGCTTCGCCAGGTCTCGACGCAGGGCTTCCAGCGCAGGCGGGTGCGTGATGTCCGCTCGCACCGTCGGCCCGTGGGGCGTCCGCATCACGAGCCAAACGGTCGCGGACTGCACACGTCGTCCGGCTCCGACCACCGAGCCCGGGTCGGGGTCCTGCGAACCGAAGCGAGAGCTCCACGAGATCGCGGGCCAGTCCGGGCCCCGGCGGCGTGCGAGCCCGGGCCACTCGCGCGCGTAGTACCCGAACGCGAACGCCGCGTTCGCCGGATAGACGATCACGCTGTCGCCCGGTCGGATGTGCGCGCCCACCGTCGCCGCGATCGTGCGGAAGTCCTCGTCGCTGTGTCGCACCTCGTAGGGACCCTGGTACGCCGACACTCCCGCGGCCATCAACGCGATGAACGCTCCGAGACCCACCCAGCGGACACGCACGGCAACCGCGGCGAGCCCGATCGCGAGCACGAGGGCGAAGCCGGGGAGCGCGACCATCAGGTAACGCGGGATGAGCAGTGGCTTGGCCAGCGAGACCACGACGGCCACGAGGACGGGCACCCCCAGCCACGCGACGGAGAGCACCTGGAGCCGGCTGTCCTCGGATGCGCGATTTGCTCGGAGCGACCGCACGGTCACTCGGACCGCGACGACGACGAGCACGAGGCACAACAGCTCGACGGGCCACCACCCCGACCGCGCGAACGTCCGGACGAGCCCTTCGAGCTCGCCCCTGTCGAGGGGCGCGATCCAGCCCACGTTGTTGGTCTTGCCGAAAGCCACGAGCAGCGCGATCGGCAGCAGCCCGAGCAGAAGCACCACGCCGCTGCGCAGCGCGTGACGCAAACGTGGGTCGCCGCGTGGCCAGAGCGCCACACCGGCGAACTGAGCGAGCACGACGAGCGCCGCGAACCAGTGCACGTAGACGGCGGCGATCGACACGATCGTGTATGCCGTCCAGGTGCCGCCCGTGTCGGCCTCGATCGCGCGCACGAACAGGTAGCAGCTCAACACCACGAGGAGGGTCGCCAGCGCGTACGCGCGCGCGGTGCGGGCGTAACCGAGGAAGAGCGGGTTGGCGACGAGGAGGACCGTCGCGGAGACGGCAACCGTGCGGCCGAGCCGTCGCCCCGTCGCGTAGAAGGGCACGACGGTCGCGCCGGCAGCGAGCACGGACAGGGAGCGCAGCGCGAGCTCCGACGTGCCGAAGGCTCGGACCCAGGCCCACAACAACGCGTAGTAGAGACCCGCGGCCAGGTCACCGCCCGACCCGCGCAGCGCGTCGACCATCTGGCCGAGGCCATGACCCGAGATCGCCCAGGCAGCGCCCTCGTCAGCCGACAGCGGCAGGCGGCCGAGGTTCCAGAACCCGGCAACGAGCACCGCGCACACGAGAGCGACGACGATCGTCGTGTCGGTGCGCGCCCACGTCACCGATACGTCCGGATCAGGCGCAGCCCGGAGCGGAGCGAGCGCGGCGTCCGAGCGGAGTCGCGTCTCGGAGGCAGTCACTCGTTCCCGACCCGCCGTCGCGACCGAATCCGCTGGCGACGCATCGTGCGTACGATACTGCAGCAGTGCTTGGCTCGGACCCCGCGCCACAAACAACCGCGGACACCAGCCGTGTCGAGCGGCTCCGGCCGTTCGTGGTCCGGCACTGGTTGTTTCTCACGCTCTTCGCCGCCGGTCTGGCATTCCGTGTTGTCACACAGATCGCATACCGGCCCGCCCTGCTGTACATCGACTCGTACCGCTACCTCGAGAACCTCTCGCTGGAGCCGGCGAAGAGCGAGGCGATCGGTTACTCCGCGGTGCTCCGGTTCCTGCTCTGGGTATTCGGCAACTTCGCGAGCATCGCCGCCATCCAGCACATCATCGGCCTCGGCATGGCGGTGGCGATCTACGCGCTGCTGCTGCGTTGGGGAGCACGCCCGTGGCTGTCCGCGCTGGGTGCGGCTCCCATCCTCCTGTCCGCGTACCAGCTGCAGATCGAGCACAACCTGCTCTCGGAGACCTGGTTCGAAGCGCTGATCCTCGCCGCGGTGTGCCTGCTCATGTGGAACCGCCGACCCGGGCTCGTCGCTGTCTCCGTGGCCGGCATCTCGCTCGGCCTGGCGGTGACCATCCGGATCGTGGGCGCGCCCCTGATCGTGCCGGCGGTGCTGTACGCGCTCTGGGTCATGGGCAAGGGCCGGCGCAGATGGCTCGGGGCGGGCTTGCTCGTGGTGGCGTTCGCCGTTCCGCTCGTGGCCTATGCCTCCTACTCGCTCTCGCAGGTCGGCCGTTTCCAGCTCACGACCTCGGACGCCGGACTCCTCGCGGGCCGAGCGCAGACGATCGTCGATTGCAAGACGCTCGAGCTGCCGTCGGACGAACGGCAGCTCTGCCCGAAGGAGCCGCTCGGGCATCGAAAGGGCGTCGACTTCTACGCGCACGACGAGCGCTCGGAGCAGCGACACCTGCGCGTGCCGAAGGGCAGCACCG
>DATBHZ010000089.1:0-15008 GCA_036557185.1 Acidimicrobiia bacterium
GCACCACGCAGCTCATTTGCCGGGCGAGCCACCTGCGACCTGGTACGACCACAGCTCGGACGACACGGAGACCGGTCCCCCGTGGGGCGCCGGCCGGTCGGCACCCGCATGACCGTGCTGGAACGCCGGAGAGCTCACCCAGGCCTGAAAGGCCTCCTCGTCCCGCCAGCGCGTGACGACCAGCCACTGCAGACGACCGTCCGTCGGCTGGAGGAGCTCGAAGCCCTCGAACCCGTCCTGACCGTCGACCGCCCCGGCACGTGCAGCGAAACGGCGGGCCAGCTCGTCGCCGCTGTCCTCCGGGACGGTGATGGCATTGATCTTGATCAGCGTCATGACGCGATATGAGCAGATCTGCTCGCGGCCGGCACATCGGGCAGCAACGCGCCCGTGGACTCGCCGCTAGGTGGGAAGTGGGGTCGGCTCGCCCTGCCCGGCGTCGGGGTCGACCGGCACGGCGCCCGCGTTGCTCCGGCTGATCGCCCGTGCGTCGGTGCCGAGGTACGACGCGATCACGATCGGATCGTTGCGCACCGCATCGGGGATGCCTTCGGCGATGATCGACCCTGCCTCCATGCAGTAGATGCGGTCCGAGATCGCCATGATGAGCGGGAGGTCGTGCTCCACCACGATGAGTGTCGCGTCGAGCTCCTGCTGCACCCGCTTGATCAGCGGGCCGAACGCCTCCGCCTCGCGCTGGGCCACGCCCGCGGTGGGCTCGTCGAGGCACAGCACCTTCGGCGCGACAGCGAGCACGGCCGCGAGCTCGACGATGCGCCGCGTCCCTGTCGAGAGCTCCGCGATGAACCGGTCCGCGTACCGGCCGAGACCGAGGAAGTCGATCAGCTCGGAGGCTTCGGAGCGGCGCGCACGTTCGAGCCGCGTGGAGCTCGGAAGGTAGAGCAGCGAGCCCCAGAACGAGGTTCGGTGCCGCGCCTCGAGCGCGAGCTGCACCGTCTCGCGGACGGTCAGCTCGGGGAACAGCGTCGCTGCCTGGAACGTGCGCCCGAGGCCAATCGACGACCGCCTCTGCGCCGGGAGCTTCGAGACGTCCCTGCCGAGCAGCTCGATCCTGCCGCTGCTCGGCACGTATCCCCCGATCGCGTTCAACAGCGTCGACTTGCCGGCACCGTTGGTGCCGATGAGCCCGATCACCTCGCCGGCCCGCGCGCTGAAGCTCACCGAATCGACGGCGAGGAGGCCCGAGAACCGCACGCTCAGCTCCTTCGTGGCGAGCACGCTGCCGTCGTCGTTCGTAGCGGTCGCCTGTCGCTTCGCCGCGCGCGTGAGCGATGCGGGCGGCGCGGTCACTGTCTTGGTCGGCTGCTCGGGCAACCGCTTCTCCAACCAGTTGAGGATCGAGCCTCGGCACCAGTAGCCGATCTGCGTGAACCCGCCGGGAATGTAGAGGAGGATGATGAGGAGACCGATGCTCGACGTGAAGAGTGGAACCGTCTGGTTGTTCGGCCAGAACGCGGGGAGGCCGACGACCCAGAGCGCGCCGGTCACCGCTCCGGCAAGGCTGCCCAGGCCACCGATCACCGCCATCGCGACGAGCGCGAGCGAGTCCTCGACGCGGAAGAACCGCTGCGTGAACGCGATCGTCACCACGAGCCCGCCGAGTATGGAGCCCCCGAGCCCGGCGACGAACCCCGACACCGCGAACGCCGTGATCCTCGCTCGGCGTGGAGAGACGGTCACTGCCTGGGCTGCCGGCTCGTTCTCGCGCACGCCGATGATCGTCCGCCCGATGCCCGTGCGTCTGAGGTGCCCGACGAGCAACAGGACGATCACCAGCACAGCGAGCGTCAAGTAGTAGTACGCGCGGTTGAGGTGCGCGAGATCCACCGGCCCGAGGCTGCCGCGTGCGAGCTGCGCGGTGATGAGATCCTGCCCGCCCGTGAAGATCGGCCGGGAGTAGATGTAAGCCTCTGCCGCGATCGCGAACGCGAGCGTGCTCACGCCGAGCAGCAGGCCCTTCACACGGAGCGCGCCCGCGCCTACGGCGACCGCGACCACGCAGGCGACGAGCGCGCCCAGCAGCAACGCGACGACGAACGGGACCTTCGGGAGCGACCCTTGGAGGATCCGGGTGGAATGGACGCCGATGTCGACCGACACCCCTCGGGCGAACGCCGCGGCGCTCAGCGCTCCGATCCCGGCGAACGCCATCTGGCCGAGTGAGAGCTGGCCGCTCCAGCCGGTCAGCACCGTGACCGACACCGCACACAGCGCGAACGCGAGCACGGTCGAGTACGTGAACTGGTGGAACGACTGGCGCACGATGAGCGGCAGCAAGATCGCGACGACGAGCGCGAAGCCTGCGAGGAGCTGCGGCATGCGCCGCACCCACCAGATCTCGCGGAGTCGCTCCGGCACCGGTGGAACTCGCGGAGCGAACGAGAAGCTCTCGGCGCCCGAATCGTCGGCGCGGCTCATCCGCGCCACGAGCACGAGGACGAGGATGAGCACGACGAACTGGACGAGGCCGACCGTGTCCGGGAAGTTGTAGACGAGGACCTGATAGAGGATCCCGACCGCGACGGCGCCGACCACAGCGCGCGGGAACGACCGCATGCCTCCGATCAGCGCCGCAGCGAGGCCGAGGAGGAGCGTCTCGGGCCCGATCGTGACGAGGTCCGACGATGCCTGCTCGGTCGCGTAGAGGATGATCGCGACCGCAGAAAGGAACCCGGCGATGCTCCAGATCGCCGTCGAGATCATCTTCGGGTTCACACCCGTGAGCCGCGCCAAGTCCGCGTTCGTCGAGGTTGCACGCACCGAGACGCCGAACCGCGTGTGCCCGAGCAGCCACCACAATCCCGCGGCGATCACGGGCACCACGATGAGTGCGAGCACCTGGGAGCCCTCGATCGTGATGCTCCCGACGTGCCACTCGCTCGTGATCGGGCTGGGGAAGTTCGTCTGCAGCGCCCCGCTGCGGTACTGCGGCAGCGTGAGCGTGACGGCGCGGGCCAGCTCCGCCACCCCGATGGTGGCGACGAGCACGATCACGCGCGGCGCCTTGAAGAGCCGCCGGATGACAGTGAGCTCGACTACCGCGCCGGCAGCTGTTCCTGCACCGACTGCGAGGAACAACGAGGGCCAGTACGGCCATCCCGCTTTGCCCGCCATGATGCCGAGCAGCGCCGCGGCCGGAACTCCGAGATCGGCCACCGCGAAGTTGATGACACGGCTCGACCGGTACACGAGGACGATGCCCATCGCGAGCAGCGACACGATCAGTCCCCGCACCAGCCCGATGAACAGCAGGTTCCCCGTCCAGATGTGGGGCTGGAGGAGGGACGCGAGCATCAGCCGCCCTCGGTCCCGAAGAACACCGCCCGGGCGAGGTCGTCGCGGTCGAGCAGATCCTGCGCGCGCCCCTCGAAGCGGACCTCTCCCTTCTCGAGGAAAATGGCGCGGTCACAGATCTCGAGCGCGATGTTGAGCGACTGCTCGACGATGACCATCGTCTGCCCGCGCTCCTTCAGCTCCTCGATGATCTCGAGCATGCGTTCGACGATGATCGGGGCCAGCCCCAGCGAGAGCTCGTCGATCAGCAGGATCTCGGGACGATGGATGAGCACGCGGGCGAGGGCGAGCATCTGCTGCTCACCGCCGGACAAGCTGCGCGCCTGCTGCTTCTCCTTGCCGCGGAGCTCCGGGAAGAGCTCGAGCACACCGTCGATGATCTCGTCGACATCGGCCTTGCCCCCCTCGTCCAGCCACGCGCTGACAGCGAGGTTCTGCCCGACGGTGAGGCTCGGGAAGACTCCGTGACCTCCCGGTAGCGAGACGATGCCCAGCTTGACGCGCTGCTCGGGCGACACGTACGTGACGTTGCGACCTCCGAGGCGCACCACCCCGCGTTCCGGAACCTCGAGACCGTTGACGACACGGAGGATGGTCGACTTCCCGGCGCCGTTCGTGCCGAGGAGCGCCACGCACTCGCCCCGCTTGATCTCGAAGTTGACGTCGAAGAGCACCTGCACGGTCCCGTACGAGAAGTCGATGTTGGCCACCTGTAGAACGGGTGTCTCCTGCTTGAGCTCCTTGCGCTTGTGCTCCTCCTCCTGCTCCTCGAGCAGCTCCTCGACCACGAGCGAGAGGTCGTTGCGGATGAAGCGCGCACCGTTCATCAGCAGCAACCCGCCGATGATGCTCGTGGGGACACCGAGCGCGATCACGGTGCCGCGCACACCGATCGCGTTCGTGAAGAAGCCTGAGATGATGCCTCCAGCGAACCCGCCGACGAAGAAGATGTACATGGTGGCCAGCGCGGTACCCATGCCTCGGAGGCGGTACGGGACGACGGCCTGCAGCACGGGCGCCGTCATCGCGAACGCCGACGTCGTGAGCACGGCTTGCGGGATGCCGAAGATCCAGAAGGCCGTCGAGCTCTGGACCGAGTACTGAAGCGGCGTGAACAGCGCGGACGGGAGGATGAGCGCGCCCACCATCGCGAGCGCCTTCGCGGGGTTGGACCGGTACGTCCGGTCGAAGTACCGGCCCACGAACGGAAGGAGCGGCAACGCCGCGATGCCCGACAGGCTCAGGACCAGGCCACGCGAGATCGCCGAGTGAATGTGGAGATTGTCGTTGAGGTAGAGCGAAGCCAGCTCGCCTTGGCTGAACAAGCCGAAGCCCAGGGCGCAGAACGCCACCAACACCGTCCGGATCGTCTTGATCTTCTTGATCCGTGCGAACGCGGATTCCATCGAGATGGGCGCGGGGTTCTCGTCCTCGATGACCTCACCGAGCACGTCGTCCTTCTCGAACTGCCCGCGCGGTGGCTCCTTCATGGCGAACGCGCCGAGCGCAACGAGAAACACCGGGATGCCGAGGATGTACCAGGCCCACCGCCAACCTTCCGGGCCACCGGCCCACGTGGCGATCGCCGCCGTAAGCACCGGGCTGACCAGACCGATGCCGTGCGCGCCCATGTTCATGACCGCGGACATCCGCGCGCGGATGCCGATCGGATAGTTGTCGGCGATCAGCGACTGGTGGACGGGAATGCTGTTGGACTTCGCGATCCCGGTCGCGAAGCGGGTCCAGAAGAGCATGAACGCGCTGACCGCGAGGCCAGAGCAGAACACGAAGAACGCGAAGAACATCGAGGCGATGCCGACAATCGGCACGCGCTTCATGCGGTCGGCGAGCCAGCCCATCGGGACAGCGCCAAGCACGAAGAAGGCCGACGATGCCGTACCGATGAACACGATCGTGCCGCTGCTGATGTGGAAGGTGTCGCGGATGTTCGGTCCGAGCACCTGGATCGCCGCGCCCTCGAGCTCGTCGAACGCGAGCAGCAGGGACAGGATGATGAACATCAGCTTCCCGCCGCGGGCGAACGCCTCGCGGAAGGAGACCGGCTCCGAATTGACCCCCGGGAGCAGGTCGTCCGGGAAGATCACCTGCTCCTTGGCGCGCTCCTGTGCCTCTTGGCGCGCCGCTTCCTCGTCGAGGACCGCAGCGGTGAGCGACGCGACATCACCCTGCGCGACTGGGTGCTCGCCCGTCTCCGTCACGTCACCGCCGCCCCCAACGCCGGGTCACTGCCCGGCGACGTTCTTGATCGGCGTGAGCGCCTTCCAGTCGCCGCCGCCCGGGAGGGACGAGTCGAACTGCTCGAGCCTCTGGCTGTCGTCCACGTCGTACTTCCCCTGATTGATCGACGCGTACTGCCCGCCACCGCGGTTGGCGATCTCGCCGAAGCTGTTCACCGTCTTGACCCAGTTCGCGACGGTGACGTCCTTGCCGATGCGCGCCACGATGTCGTGGAACATGGAGACCATCTGGCACGTGTCGTTGATCGACTCGTAGACGGCGAGCGTCTTGCCGCCGGAAGCCTTCGGGTCGGCAGCCGGACCGTCCGGCGCGGCCTTGCCGGTCTCCTTCTTGTAGATGTTCTTGCAGTACTGCCAGTTCGGGCCGCTCAAGTACTCCTGCGTCGTCGGGCCTCCGGCGGCGAGCAGACCCTCGTACGGGTTGGGCTTGAGGCCCGCCCTCGTCTCCTCCTGCCCAGCGCTGCGCTCGTCCGTGTTGTCGGAGATCAGGGTGACCTTTGGCATCTCCTTGCGGATCTTCTCCACGAACGCCTTCGACGAGACCTCGTCGCCAGAGAGGAAGATCGCGTTGACGTGCTCGCTCTTCCAACGCTCGATGAAGCTGTCGAGCTGCGCTTGCGCTGCAGTCGTGTCGGTGCCGGTGATCGAGAGCACTGCGGTCGAGCCGAGAGGGACCTTGTCCTTCTTGAGCTGCGGCACGATCGTGCCGTTGACGGTGGATGCCTCCTGGTCACCACCGAGCACGGCCACCTTCTTGTCCTTGAGCCGGCCTGTCTGCTTCAGGAGCTGCAAGACGATCCGTGCCGCGCGCTCGTTCGTGACGCCCGGGTAGACGATCATGCCGTGCGGGGACTTGTCGATGATCGCCTTGGTGAGCTCGAACGCGATCAGGGGCGTGTTGTGTTGCTTCGCGATGCATCCCTGCGCGTCGCCGGCGAGGTCGTAGAAGGAGCCGATGACAGCGAAGACCTTGTCGTCCTCGGTGAGCTGGGTGCAGGCGGCGAGGGGGCCGTCGCTCGAGACGGGGCAGAACGAGTTGTAGACAGGGACCACCTTGCGTCCGTTGATCCCTCCCTGCTTGTTGATGTTGTCGATGAACGCGTTGTAGACGCGGTCCTCGTGCTCGCGGATGGTGTCGACGAACTGCTTCACGCAGTTGTAGTCGATCAGCGTGACGCCGACTTTGATGCTCGTCGGCGTGACACCTGGCGTTGTCGTGGATCCACTCGCACCGGTCGACGACGACGTCGTGGTGGAGCTCGAGCTCTTCCCGGAGCTTCCGCCGCATGCTGCGAGGACGACCGCGATCGCCGCTCCCGCTGCGACCATCGAGACCAATCGCCGCCGTACCACCGACCGACCCTGTCCAAGCATCACCGCACCCCCGCAGTCAAGGAACGGGACAGGACACTAGATCCGAACGGCGATCCCAGGCGTTCGCCTCAGAAGGGTCGCGTGCCCAGCTCAGCGCTGACGGCTTGCCCGGCGCTGCGCGACCGCATGGCAGGCAACGGCAGCGGCGGTCGCCACGTTCAAGCTCTCGATGCGGCCGTGGAGCGCGATGGATGCGAGCACGTCGCACCGCTCTCGGGTCAGGCGCGTCAGGCCTCCGCCCTCGGCACCGAGCACGACGGCAACCGGGCCCTCGACGACGCCGAGGTCGAAGATGCTGCTCGGTGCGCCGGCTTCGAGCCCGACCGACCACACCTCCGCGCGCCGAAGCTGCTCGAGTGCAGACGGAACACCCGCCACCGTCGCGATCGGGAGATACTCCACCGCTCCCGCGGCGGCCTTCACCGCGGCAGGCGACAGGCGGGCGGAGCGATGACGCGGGAGCACGATCCCGGTCGCACCCGCGGTCTCCGCGCTGCGCAGCACCGCGCCGAGGTTGCCCGGGTCGGTGACCCCGTCGAGCACGATGAGGAAGGCCGCGGGATCGTGCGTGAGAGCGTCGAGCGATACAACTTCGACTGGAGGAGCGACGGCGAGGACGCCCTGCGGCGCCTCTGATTTGGCACGAGCGCGCAGCGCCTCGTGATCGACCTCGCGCACGGGCACGCGCGCATCCGCCGCGAGCCGCCGGATCTCGTCGAGCACACGGGACCCGCGCGTCTCGCTGATCCAGACCTCGCGCACCCGTCTCCGGCCGGCGCGCAGCAGCTCGCGGACCGCGTTGCGGCCTTCCACCTGGTCACCGCCGATGCTCCGCTCGTCGCCGGCGCCACGCCGCGGCATCAGCGATGCCAGGTCGTCCCGCCGGGCGCGTCCTCGACGACGATGCCTCGGGCCGCGAGCTCGTCGCGGATCCGGTCCGACTCGGCGAAGTCCTTGGTCTCGCGGGCAGCCGTGCGGCGTGCCACGAGCTCGTCGATCTCGGCATCGTCCCCGGCCAACGCCGTCTCGATACCGATCTCGAGGCCGAGCGCTCCAGTCAGCGCGCGCACGGTCGCGACCAGCGAGGAGGACTCCTCGACGCTTCCCGAGTCGATCGCCGTGTTCGCGCGGCGCACGGCATCGAAGATCACGCCGACCGCGGTCGGTGTGGCGAAGTCGCGATCCATCGCTTCCCTGAACGCGGCGACTGTTGGCGCGTCGAGGTCTGTCGCCGCCCCGGGTACCGGTGAGCGCCGGACGAGGTCGTCGAGCCGCTTGACGCCTTCGCTCGCAGCGCGCAGCTCGGCGTCTCCGAGCTCCATCGGCGACCGGTAGTGAGCCTGGAGCACCGCGAGCCGGAAAGCCCTGCCTCCGTACCGGTCGATCGCGTCGCCGAGCGTCGTGAAGTTGCCGAGCGACTTCGACATCTTCTCGCCCGCGACGGTGACCATCCCTCCATGGATCCAATAGCGCGCGAACGCATGCCCGGCGGCCTCGGCCTGCGCACGCTCGTTCTCGTGATGCGGGAACACGAGATCGTCACCGCCGCCGTGCACGTCGAAACCCTCACCGAGCAGCTCGAGCGACATCGCCGAGCACTCGATGTGCCAGCCCGGGCGGCCGGGCCCCCAAGGGGAGTCCCAGTCGGGCTCGCCGGGCTTCGCCGTCTTCCAGAGCGCGAAGTCGACCGGGCTGCGCTTCAGGTCGTCGACCTCCACACGCGCTCCGGCGGTGCCGATCAGGTCGTCGAGCTTGCGGTGCGAAAGGCCTCCGTACCCGTCGTACGAGGACACGGAGAAGTACACGCCCTCGCCCTCGATGACGTATGCGTGCCCCGAGCTCACGAGCTCCGCGATGAGCGCCGTCATCCGGTCGATGAACTCGGTCGCGTGAGGGATCTCGTCGGGCGGACGAATGCCGAGCCGCCCGAGCTCGGCGAAGTAAGCGTCCTCGTACCGCTGCGCGAGCGCGGCCTCGCTCGAAGACTCCCGAGCAGCGCGGGCGATGATCTTGTCGTCGACGTTGGTGACGTTGCTCACGAAGGTGACCGCGAACCCGGACCACTCCAGATAGCGCCGAATGACGTCGTAGATCATCGCCATGCGCCCGTGGCCGACGTGCGGAAGGTCGTAGACCGTCGGCCCGCAGACGTACATCGACACGCGGCCCTCGACGCGGGGCTCGAAGTCGACTAGGCGGCCGAGCATCGTGTCGTGGATCTGGAGCATCCGGCGAGCGTATCGGCCAGTGTCGCCCAACCCCCTCGAAAGAGGTCAGTCGCGGTGGAGCAGCGCGACCGCCCACGCCGCGATGCCCTCGCCCCGGCCGACGAACCCCACTCCCTCGCCGCGCTTCGGCGTGATCGACACGAGCGGCTCGGTGTTGAAAGGCTCCCGCAACGCACCCAGGGCATCGTCGACGTTGCCGGCCATCGTGGCAATGTGTGGCGACAGCGTCGGATGCTCGGCCGCGACGACCACGTCGACGTTGTCGACGGTCCAGCGCTCCGCGGAAAGGCGCTCTGCGATCTCGCGGAGCAGCGCGATCGAGGACGCATCGCGATACTGATCGTCGGATGCGGGGTAGAGCTCGCCGAGATCGGGCAGTCCCGCCGGGCTCAAGAGCGCATCGGCGACGGCATGTGTCACCACGTCCGCGTCCGAGTGCCCGCTCAAGCCGGGACCGTCGATGGTCACACCGCCGAGCACGAGCGGACCGTCACCGCCGAACGGGTGGACGTCGTAGCCGAGCCCGACGCGCATCATCGAAGCTCCTTCACCATGCCGGCCGCGCGGTCGAGATCGACCGCCGTCGTGACCTTGAGGTTGGACTCCTCGCCGGGCACGACAACGACCGTCCCCCCGGCCGCCTCGACCAGCGCCGCATCGTCGGTGTCGTCGCCCCCGCCCGCGTGCGCACGGCGGAGCGCTTCCGCACGGAAGGCCTGCGGTGTCTGCACCGTGACCAGATCTGACCGCGCCACGGTCTCGACGACGCGGCCCTCGGCCACGCGCTTGATCGTGTCGGTGACGGGAAGAGCCGGGACCGCACCCTCGGCACCGCCGGCCACCGCCGCGATAACGGCGTCGAACAACGAGCGAGACGCGAGTGGGCGCGCCGCGTCGTGCACGAGGATGACCTCCGCGGTCTCCGGCACCGACGCGAGACCGGCGCGGACCGACGCCGACCTCGTCGCGCCCCCGGCGACCGCGGCATGGACGGACGAGCCGGTCCAGCGATGCTCAGGAGGCACGACCACAACGACGCCGTCCGAGCAGGAGGCCGCGGTCTCGACAGCGAGGTCCACCACACGACGCTCGCCGAGCCGCCCGAACTGCTTGGCGCCGCCGAAGCGCGTTCCTGCACCGGCAGCGAGCACGATTGCCCAGACCTCCACGCGTCAAGTCTGGCGCACGGACGCAGGTTCCGACGGAGTCTCCTGATCGCAGGTCTCGGTGGTCTCGCTCGGCGGAGGAGGCATGCGCGCGAACACCAGCTGGCCCGCCGCGGTGGGAACGATGGACGACACCACCAGTTGCAGCGGCCCGGCGTCCACGAGGTCGGCGCCGCCGTTGACGACGACCATCGATCCGTCGTCGAGGAACCCGACACCCTGCCCCTCATGGCGCCCGGTGCGCGTCAGCGCCACCTCGATCGTCTCTCCCGCGACGACGGCCGGGGCGAGCTCGCTCGCGAGCCGGCGCGGAATCACGGTGGGGACACCCTGCACCTCAGCGACCTTCGCGAGGTTGATGTCGTTGGTGAGCAGGCGGATCTGCAGCTTCCGTGCCAGCTTCACGAGCTTGGCGTCCACCTCCTTCACCTCGGGAACCTCGTCGTCGAGCACGTAGACGCGGTTCGGTGCCTCGCGGCGCAGGGTCTCGAGCGTCTCGAGGCCGCGGCGCGCGCGCCGGGAACGGTCGTCACCGGCGTCCGCCATGCCCTGCAGCTCGTCGAGCACGAAGGCCGGCACCATGAGATCGTCGCGGAACAGACCGGAACGCGCGAGCGGGAGGAGCTGGCCGTCCATGACCGCCGAGGTGTCCACGAGGAAGCCGTCGGAGTCCTCGAACCGCTGCGCCTGCACGAGGGGGCGCGTGGAGAGCCCGACCAGCGCGAACAGCTCGTCGCTCCTGTGCCCCGCGACGCGGAAGCCGAGATACATGCATGCCCACATCGCGAGCGCGCCGACCGGTAGCGCGACCTCGGGCCGAACGAACACGACGACAGGAACCGCGAGCGTCAAACCGATCAGCGCGCCCACGCCACCACCGACGACTCCGGCGAGGAGCGTCGGCAGCGGTACACGATCCACGGTGCGCTCGGCTACGCCGGCCGCGCGCTGCAGCATGCGCCCGAGCAGGCCACCGGCGAGATATCCGGTCAGGCATCCGAGGATGCCGGCGACGCCCGCGAACTGCGCGCCCATGTCGAGGTCGCGGCCGACGTAATAGCCCGCGGCAGTGAGCAACAGCACCGTCAGGAGACGGGTTACCTCGACGAACACCGTGGCCTCCCCTCGGGTTCTCCCGGGGAATTTCGGCCACTCGCGGGCGGTGCTTGACCCCCGCCGTAGGGGCGCTACTTGCGCTTTGCCGCGCTCTTCGTGGTCTTCGCCGACTTCGCGGCCTTCGCCGCGGCAGGTTTCGCGGCCTTCTTGGTGGCCTTCGCCGGAGCCTTCTTCGCCGCCTTCGCCGGAGCCTTCTTGACCGGAGTGATCGGCTCCGCACGGGTCGGCGGGTCGTCGTCGTCGGCGATGATGCGCGTCTTGGTGCCGCTCTCCTTGCCGAGCACCTCGTCGAGCCGGTCCTCCGCGGCCTCCTCGTCGAGCTTGAGCGCGAACGTCAGCTCCGAGACCAGAATCTGGCGCGCCTTGCCGAGCATGCGCTTCTCACCCGCGGACAGACCCTTGTCCTTCTCGCGGATCGTCAGGTTCCGGACGACCTCGGCGACCTGGTAGATGTCGCCGCTCTTGAGCTTCTCGACATGGTTCTTGAACCGGCGCGACCAGTTCGTCGGCATGCGCGCTTCCTTCTTGCGCAACACCGCGAACACCTCCTCGACCTCTTCGTCGTTGATGATGTCGCGCAGGCCGATGACCTCCGCGTTGTCGGCGGGAACCATGAGGGTCAGGTCGCCGTACGCGAGTCGAAGGATCAGGTAGTCCTGCTTGCGCCCGAACGCCTCACGCCGCTCACGCTTCTCGATCGTCGCCGCGCCATGGTGCGGGTAGACGACTTTGTCACCGACGGCGAACGCCATGAGGCTCCTCGAGGGGGAATCAGGGAACGAGATCACCTGGGAGGGGAACATTCTACCGGAACACCGGCCTGATCGAGAACCGATCCGAGCGATCTAACCTGACGCCGTGGCCGAACGGCGACTGCTCGACTCCACCGAACTGTTCCGGGCCCTTCCAGTCGACGTGATCGAACGTCTGCGCGCGCGCGGGAGACAGCTCACGCTCGAGAAGGGGGACCTCCTCTTCGCGCAAGGTGATCCCTCGCACGAGCTGTTCATGATCGTGGCAGGGCGCGTCGCCGTCTCGACGCGCTCGACGGACGGACGCGAGTCGATGGTCGCGGTGCTCGAAGCCGGGGGACTGTTCGGGGAGCTCGGGTTGTTCGACGACGAGCCGCGCTCGGCGGAGGCGCGGGCGCTCACCGACTCCGAGCTGTACGCGGTCGAGTACGAGGACGTGCGCGGCGAGCTTCGCAACCGTCCGGAGCTCCTGTGGGTGGTGGTGAAGCTGCTCGCACAACGCCTGCGGGCGACCGACGAGGCGCTCGCGGACGCTGTCTTCCTCGACGTGCCCGCCCGGACGGCCAAGCGCATGCTCGAGCTCGCCGGCAATGAGGACGAGTTCCGTCTCGCCATGACCCAGGAGGACCTCGCCTCGCTTGTCGGCGCCTCGCGCGAGCGGGTGAACAAGGCGATCGCCATGTTCACGAAGCTCGGCTGGGTGGAGGCATCAGCCCGCGGGAAGTACAA
Source organism: Acidimicrobiia bacterium (assembly GCA_036557185.1). Lineage (GTDB taxonomy): Bacteria > Actinomycetota > Acidimicrobiia > IMCC26256 > JAENVU01 > DATBHZ01. The sequence continues at coordinate 12,939 of DATBHZ010000089.1, forward strand.
GATCATCGACCGCGAGCAGCTGGAGCTGCGCGCGAATCCCTGACGGGGCGCGTCGAGCTCAGTCGGCGCTCAGGAACACGAGCGTGCGTCTCCAGGCATCCGCGGCGTCGTCGGCTCGGTGCGCCTGCCGGTCGGCATCGTGCACGAAGCCGTGCTCGGCCTCGTCGTAGACGACGATCTCGCAATCCGGCCGGTCGCTCCATGCGTCGCGCAACGCGTCGATGTCCTCCTTCGGCGTGAACGCGTCGCTCCCTCCGAAGAACGCGAGCGTCGGGCAGACGTCCTGCGCGGATTCCAGCGGCTCGTGCAGGTGGGGCCCGCGCCACCCTTTCGGAACGCGGATCATCCCGTAGAAAGCGACGGCCCGGTCGAACCTGCCGGTCGCGGCAGCTTTGAGCGAGTACATGCCGCCCATGCAGAACCCGAGCACCGCGACGTCGGTGACGCCGTCCTCGACCACGAGGAAGTTCGCAGCACGTTCGAGATCCCCGAGCTGGAGGTCGTCGTCGAGCTGTGCGACGCGCTCCATGCGCTGGGCGGGCTCGAGCGACGCGCGGTCCGCAACGCGTGCGAACGGCTCCGCCGCGGCGACGGCGAGACCGTGCGACGCGAGGCGGCGGCAGAGGTCGTCGAACAGCGGTCGCACGCCCATGATGTCGGGGTGCACCACGACGCCCCGCACGGGCATGCCCGCCGTGCGGGCGTGGATGAACTCGACCGCCGCGCCGTCGGCTCCCGTGATGGTGCGTCGTTCGAGCTCGGTCTCGTGGAGTCCCTCGGCGAGTGCAGCCATGCGGCCGGAGACTAGAAGGCGAGGAGACGCGGCGCAGGTATCCTGCGCCGCCCGAGCCGGGGCCCGAGCGGCCCGCGACGAAGTCGCAAGAGCGGGAGTGAGGGCTACACGTATCGCTCGAGGATCGACGTCTCCGCGAGCCTCGCCAGCCCGTCCTTGATCGCACGAGCGCGCGCTTCACCCACGCCCTCGACCTCGACCAGATCCGGCACTCCGGCGCGCATGATCTTCTGCAGGTGCGCGAACCGCTCCACCACGTGATCCGCGACAGCCTCGGGGAGCCGAGGGATCTTGTGCAGGAGACGGTAACCGTGCGGCTGCACCGCTGTGTCGAGACCTGCATCGTGCGGCAGGTGGAGCGTCGCGGCCACCTCACGGAGATCGAGCAGCGAATCGGTGTCGAGCGTCGCGAGCGCGGCGAGCGCGTCGTTGAGCTGGTACTCGGGTGCCGGCTGGACGTAGTCCTTCGCGAAGAGGCGACGGTCGTCGTCGACGCCCGCCATGAGCTCCTCGAGCTGGAGCAGCGTCAGGCGTCCGTCGGCCCCGAGCTCGATCACGTACTCGTCGACCTCGTCGGCGATGCGGCGCACCATCTCGGCGCGTTGGAGCGCCGTCGAGACGTCGCGCACCGTGACCAGGTCCTCGATCTCGAGCGCCGACAACGATCCGCTGATCGCGTCGAGCCTGGTCTTGTAGCGCTCCAGGATCTGCAAGGCCTGGTCGGCTCGGAGCATCACCCGTGCCACGGGCTCGAGCGTCCGCTTGAGGCCGCGGCGGTGCACGGCGACGAGCTGCAGCTCCTCGGAGATCGCGATCACCGGCGCGTCGATCTGCTTCGCGACGCGCTCCGCGGTGCGGTGGCGCGTGCCCGTCTCGACGGTCGGGATCTCAGGGTCCGGGACGAGGTGGACGTTCGCCCGGGCGATCCGGCTGCAGTCCGGCGAGAGCACGATGGCGCCGTCCATCTTGGCGAGCTCCGAGAGACGCTGCGGTGTGAACTCGGCGTCGACCAGGAAGCCGCCGGAGCAGATGCTCAGCACGTCGGGGCCGTCGCCCACCACGATGAGGGCACCCATCTTCGCCTGGAGGATCCGGTCGAGACCCTCACGCAAGGGCTTGCCCGGCGCGATGAGGCGCAGGGCTGCAAGCATCGCTTCTGATCGCGGCGGTGCGGGCACCGGTGAAGATCCTCCCGAGCTTTCGTGGCACCCAGGCCTGGGTGGCCGTCGTGGTCCGGCTGGGCGAGCTGTCGTGGTCCTGCTGGGCGATGCCGACGG
>DATBHZ010000090.1:0-14626 GCA_036557185.1 Acidimicrobiia bacterium
TGGGTGAGCTCTCCGGCGTTCCAGCACGGTCATGCGGGTGCCGACCGGCCGGCGCCCCACGGGGGACCGGTCTCCGTGTCGTCCGAGCTGTGGTCGTACCAGGTCGCAGGTGGCTCGCCCGGCAAATGAGCTGCGTGGTGCCTACTCGCTCGTGACGATCACGGGGCACGACGCATTGCGGACCACGTAATCGGAGACCGAGCCCAGCAGCGCGCGCTTGATACCGCCGCGTCCGCGCGATCCGATCAAGAGTGCACGCGCGGAACGGTCATCAGCGAGCGCGCAGAGCGCAGGTCCGGCGTCACCCTCGATGACGATCGTCTCGACTCCGCTGACATCGGGACCGAGCGCGTCGGCCGTTCGCTCGACGGCCTGGTGCGCCGCATCGAGCGTCGAGGTGCGGTGCGCGTCGTACTGCGCGGGAGTCATCGAAGGCCCCGCGTGCCCTGAGCCGTCGTAGGTCAGCGAGGGATCGAGGCCCTCCGCCACCGCTACGACGAGGAGCTGGTCGGAAGGAGTGAGCAGTGCGACGCCGACCTTGGCTGCGTGTAAGGCCGTGTCGGACCCGTCGGTGCACACGATCGTGGTCGTCATGGGCACAGTCTGCCAGCTGTATCCGGCTAGCGTCCGCGCCGTGACCTCGCAGACGGGCGCGGCTCCAGCCCCTGCGGCTCCCGCCCCGCCCGCGCCCGAGCCGGGCCGGGCGCAGCCGGTGCAGCCCGAGCGCCGATCCAGCGACGTGGTCGTGCTCTGCATCGCCGCGCTCGGAGTGTTCGTCACCGGGCTCTGGGCGCAGGCCTCCACCGACGTCGACAGGGACCTGTTCGCCGTCATGAACAATCTCCCGAACGCCTTCGACGGGGTTGCGCGGGCCTTTGCGTTCCTCGGCTCCCTCTGGTTCGTGGTGATCGCCGTCGTGGTCCTGCTCCTGCTCCGATGGTTTCCTGCGGCACGCGATGCAGCCATCGGAGGTGCGGGCGCGTGGCTCGTCGCTACCGGGTTGAACGATCTCCTCGGCTCGCGTTCGGCGAGCTCACTCGGCATCACGGTTCGCACGGGCAGCGGTCCGTCGTTCCCCGCGGCCACGGTCGCCGTCGCCGCAGCGCTCGCGATGCTGGTTGCGCCCTACGTGGGCCGCCCGCTGCGCCGCGCGTTCGTTCTGGTCGTGCTCCTCGTCGCGGCATCAGCGATGTACCTCGGTACGGGACTGAGTTCCGACGTGCTCGGCGGCTTGTTCCTCGGCATCGCGTTCGGCGCTGCGTTGCACGCTGTGTTCGGCGCACCCCGTGGACGGCCCACGAGCACGCAGGTGGGGCACGCGCTCGGGGAGCTCGGGCTCACGCCGGTGAGCGTGTGGCCGTCGGAGGTCGTGGTCGCCCGCGCGACGGTCATGGATGCAGAGCTGACCGGAGGGCAGCCGGCCCGCGTGGTCGTGTACGGACGCGACCAACGCGACGGCCAGTTCACCGCGCGGCTGTGGCAGAAGATCATGTACAAGGCGCCCGGAGTCCCCGCGTTCGGGAGCCGCCTGCAGCAGGTGGAGCACATCGCCTACGGGCTCGTGCTCGGGGAGCAGGCAGGCGTCCGACTCCCGCGCCTGCTCAAGACGGGTGTCGGTGGACCGGATGCGGCCCTGCTCGTCACGAGCATCCAGACCGGCGGGCCCCTCGACGCGCTCGGTGACGGTCTCACCGACGATGTCCTGGCGTCCGCTTGGGAGGAGCTGCACCGCTTGCACGACGCCGGGGTGACGCACGGCGACCTCGGTCCCGGTCACCTCGTGCTCCAGAGTGACGGACGCGTGGCGTTCGTGGACCTCGGCTTCGCGCCGATCGGCAACTCCACCTACTGGCGCAACCGCGACGTCGCGACGTTGCTCGTCGTCACCAGCCGGCTCGTCGGGAACGAGCGCGCGATCGCGGCTGCCCTCCGCGTGATCGGGAAGGAGCCGTTGGGTGACGCGATACCGCTGATCCAACCAGCGGCGCTCCCGCATGCGGTGAGCCGCGCCGTTCCCCACGCGAGCAAGACCCTCAAGGAGCTCCGCTCCGACCTCGCGAAGGCCGCGGGAGTGGAAGACGTCGCGCCGCTCAAGATCAAGCGCCTGAGCCTCGTGAACATCGGGATGCTCGCCGGGGTGCTCCTCGCCCTCGCCATCGCGATCCCGAGCCTCGCGGACGTCAACTGGGCTTCGGTGCAGAAGGAGTTCACCAACGCGACCTGGGGGTGGGCGGCGCTCGCGCTGGTGCTGTACCCGCTCGTCCCGATGTCGTGGGCGACCGCGCTCATGGGCTGCGTCAACGCCGACTTGCCGTTCGTGCCAACCACGCTGACGCAGCTCGCCTGCAGCTTCCTGAACCTGATCACCCCGAACGGCATCGGCGGAACCGCGCTCCAGCTCGACTACCTCCACCATCAGGACGTTCCGGTGACCTCCGGCGCGAGCGCGATGGTGCTCTCCACGGGCGTCGGTGGCGCAATCCAAGTCGCGCTGTTTGTCATTGCTGCCGCAGTCACGGCGACGACGGTCGACGTGTCGCACAACGGTGGGAGCGTCACGCTCGGCGCGATCGCGCTCGTCGCGGCGCTGGTCGGTGTCGTGCTCTGGATCCCCAAGGTGCGCAACAAGGTGCTCCCGGCCGTGAAGCGCGCGGCGAGCGACATCTGGTCGGTGCTGCGGAATCCGAAGAAGGGAGTCCAGCTCTTCGGCGGCGATCTTGCCGGGAACCTCATCTATCCCGCGCTGCTCGGCCTGTGCCTCCTCGCGTTCGGGCAGTCGCTCTCTTTCGCCCAGCTCGTCGTCGTGCAGATCGGTGCCGGCATGCTCGGCGGTGTCGCTCCGGTGCCCGGGGGCATCGGCGTGCAGGAGGCGGCATTGACCGCAGGCCTCACGTCGTTCGGCATCCCGAGCAACCCCGCCCTCGCCACGGTCATCGTCTTCCGCGGCATCACCTTCGCCCTGCCGCCCATCGCCGGCTTCTTCACCCTCCACTGGCTCCGCCGGACGGGACACGCGTGAGCGAGCGTCCGCGAGGCGGGTGTCCCGCCGAGCAGCGAGCGTGGCCCGAGCGGCCTGGCCCGAAGGGCCGAGAGCGGGAAACATGAGCGAGCGTCCGCGAGGCGGGTATCCCGCCGAGCAGCGAGCGTGGCCCGAGCGGCCCGGCCCGCAGGGCCGAGAGCGGGAAACATGAGCACGCTCGAGGACGCGGTGGCGTTCGCTCGTACGACGCGGCAGTCGGTGCTGACGACGATTCGGCGTAACGGGCGTCCGCAGCTCTCGAACGTCGTGCACACGGTTGCCGACGACGGGATCATTCGCGTCTCGATCACCGCTGACCGCGCGAAGTATCACAATCTCTCGCGTGAGCCGTGGGCCGCGCTCTATGTCACGAGCGCGAGCTTCTTCGCCTATGCGGTGCTGGAATGCGACGTCACCTTGTCGTCCGTGGCCGCGCAGCCGGGCGACGAGGCGGTCGACGAGCTCATCGCGGTCTACAGGGCAGTGAGCGGTGAGCACGACGACTGGGACGCGTACCGGGCGGCCATGGTCTCGGACCGCCGGGTCGTTGCGCGGCTCGCGCCGACGCGGGCCTACGGCATGGTGCCGCGATCGCCCGGCACCGCCTCCTGATCGCAGTCGAACGATCCGCGGTTCAGCTGCCGTTCGGGTCGGGGGCGATCTCGCCCCGCCCGGCGATGTGCAGATCCGCCGGCAAGCGGTAGCCGAGACGGCGCGCCACCGTCTCGAGATGCTCGCGCCAGACGGCGACCTTCTCGCGCTGCTGACCAGCCGTCCTCGGCAGCCTGGCGTAGCTGCGTGACGGAAGAGCGCTCGCCAGCGCGCGAAGGTACGCGTCCTCTTGGACATACGTGTGCGCGTACGGCTCGTGAATGCTGCGAAGGAACGTGTTGGCCGGCCTCAGCGCGAGGACACCGTGCTCGTACAGGGCGAACCGATGCTCGAGGGCCTGCATCTGCTGCTGCGCCTGTACACCTGTGATCCGGCCCTCGCGGTATGCGCCCAAGATCGGTTCCGCGCCCTCGAGGAGATCGTTCACCCCGAGCCGCAGCGGCTCGACGTCGTGCAAGTAGGCGGCGAGCTCGGTGCGCGACACGGAGGACCGCGCCGACGAGCTGCCCGATGTGCACGCGCCGAGCGCGAGCAGGCAGCCGAGCAGCAGCACCGCGCGCACTCGATCGCTCATCCTTGCTGGATTACGGTGCTCGTCGTGCACGGGATTGCGCACGAGGTCGGGGCTGTGCCCGATGTGCTGCGCGCCAGGGTGTGAGCGGCGAGTCTCGTTCCGGTCGACCCATCGGCCGTGAGGCCGCCAGCACGCGCCTGAGAGGATCGCTGGACTTCGCCTCTGCCGACGCCTCCACCGTTGTGCTCATCAGCGGCGAAGCAGGTGTCGGCAAGACGCGCCTGCTGCACTCGCTGCTCGACGACGCCCGCGAGCGGTCCTGGACGGTCGGCCTAGGCCGTGCTCAGGATTACGACTGCTGGGTCGCCTACTCGAGCCTGCAGACAATTCTCGGATCGATCGATGCGGGCGCGCTCGGGGCGGATGCCGCAGCTGCCCATTCGGAGCTCGTCGACGCGTGCGCTCGCGTCGGCACCCGCGGTGGAGCTGCACGGGAAGCGGAGAACGCGACCCCTGCGGGCGTCGAGGTGTCCCCGCTCGTGACGGCGCTCCTGCGCGACGCGACACGGCGGGGCCCCACGCTGCTCGCCCTCGACGATGCACATCTCGCAGACGACGAGAGCCTTGGCGCGCTGGCGCTGTCGGTGCGTCACCTCGCGGCCTCACCGCTCGTGCTCGCGCTCACCGCCCGGCGTGATCGGATGACGTCCGATTCGACGTTCACCGCGACCGTCGGGCCCCTGCTCGAGGTCGGCACGGTCGTGGACCTCGAGCCCCTCGACGAGGATCACACGGCGGAGCTCCTCGCCGCGGCCCTGGGCGGGGAGCCCGACGATCGACTCGTCGCGTACGTCTACGCCGCAAGCAGCGGCAACCCGCTGTTCGCGCACGAGGCACTGGCCGCACTCCGCGAGAGTGATGCATTGCGCGTCGAACGCGGGCGGCACTATCTCGTCGGGGAGCAGACGTCGGGTGTCAGCCGGCGGGGGGCACTGCTCCACCGGGTGTTCCGCCAGGACGGCGACGCTCGCCGGCTCGCGCGTGCCATGTCGGCACTGCGGCGCGTGCAGCTCGATCAGCTCGATCTCCTCGCCGAGGTGAGCGGCGTCGAGCCATCGCGCGCGCACGAGGCCTTCGACGGCTTGGTGAGGGCGGCGATCATCGTCCGCGACGAGACAGCCTGGTACGAGTTCGCGCACCCACTCGTCGCCGAGGTGCTGTACGAGGATCTCGGACCCGCCGAGCGCCGGCGCCTCCACCAGCGCGTCGGTGACCGTTTCGCATCACGAGAGAGCGGCTCCGGCATGAGCCCGCTCGAGCTGGCGACGCACGTCTCGGAGGCGGCGGTGCCCGGTGATCGGGAGGCGATCGACGTCGTGCTCGCCGCTGCCGCCACCACGCGCGACGCCGCTCCCGGCTCTGCCGCGCGTTGGTACCAGCGCGCGATCGAGCTGCTCCCACCGGAAGCGCCCGAGCGGGGAGGGCTCCACGCCGCGATGAACCTGGCGCTCTGGAAGGCCGGCCGCCCCGGGCAGGCCGTACGGGCAGGCAGGGTCGCGCTCGCCGCCCTCGCTCCGGGTGCCGAGCGAGATCGAACGCTCGGTGTGGTGGCGAGCGCGACCTATGCGATGGGCGCGTACGGCGAAGCGCTCGAGCTGCTCGACGCGGAGCTCGTCTCCGCCGTGGACCCCGCACCGTTCGTCGCGCTCCAGGCGCTCCTGCTCGCGCACCTCGGTGAAGGGGAACGGGCGGAGGCGTGCCGGGCCGAAGCTCGCCACCTCGCCGAGACGACAGGGATCGCAAGCAGGCTCACGACGTACGGGTTCCTGTTGTACGTGGACCAGGTGCTCGGTGACGTGGCATCGCGGGAGGCCACCCTCGAGCCGTTCCTCGCCATGACCGAGGAACCCGAGGCGCGGCGCACTCCGGGCGTCGAGCTCGGTGCGCTCGAGTCCGCTGCCTATGTGCTTGCGACCGAAGGAGCCGTCACCGAGGCGACCGAGCTCCTCGAGCGCACCACACGTCGCGAGCGCGGTGCGGGTTGGAGTGACCTCGGCGGGCAGCGCGGGGTTGCCGCGGCGCACTGCGCCTACCACTCGGGTGCTTGGGACGACGCGCTCGACCTGATCAGGTCCACCGCGATCGGTCTCGAATGGAACGGACTGCGGAACAACGTTGCATGGCTCCGGATCCTCGAGGCGGAGATCCTCACGCATCGCGGCGAGCTCGACGATGCCCGCGAGCTGCTCGAAGACCCGGTGAGTGCGCTCGAGTGCCGGCTCTCCGAGTATGCGCGCGCGCTGTGCCTCGGGCACATCGCGCTGATCCGCGGCGAGCACGAGCGCGCCCGCGATGCGATTGCTCGCGAGCGGACGCTGCTCGAGCGTTCGCGGATGCGGGTGCCGCTCTGCCGTGCGCTGGACCTCGGCGTCTCCGTGCACTTGGCGACCGGATCACCTCGCGAAGCACAGGAGTGGGCTGACGCGCTCGAGCACGTGGCGGCATCGTCCCCTACGCCGGACCTGGTGCGCCTCTCAGAGATCGCGACCACCCGGACACACGACGACCCGGCACCGGCAGCGCGGGCGCTGCTCTCGGCTCGCCGCGACGGCGCCCGTCTCAGCGAGGCGCGGGCCCACGCGGCGCTCGGCGCGATCGGCTCCGACCCGCAGGGCAACCTCACCGCGGCATGGGAGCTGTTCGACTCGATGGGAGCAGTGGTCGCGACGCGGGAGGTCGCCGCGCAGGCCAAGCAGCGCGGCGTGCGTCTCCCGGCTCGCCGGCGCACGAGCGGCGCCCGGGGAGAGATCGTGCCGCTGACCGCTCGCGAGCAGGACCTCGTCAAGCTGGTTTCCCAGGGCTTGACGAACCGTTCGATCTCGCAGGTGCTGCACTACAGCCCCAAGACCGTCGAGATCTATCTCAGTCGGCTGTACAAGAAGGTCGGATGCCGCTCACGCGTGGAGCTCGTCGTCGCCGCTGAGCGGGGCGAGCTCGACGTGGCGGTGTGAACCTCGGCCGCGCACGGCAGGACCCAAAGGTGCGCGATCGTGCGACACTGGACGCCCGCCGCGAGAAACCTGCGCGGGCAGCGATCGGGCCGGAGGAGTCGTGATGCGATACACCGAAGCGGGCGGAGTGCGGGTGTCGTCGATCGGCTTGGGTTGCTGGCAGTTCGGGTCGCGGGATTGGGGATACGGGAAGTCCTACGGCGACACGACCGCGGTCGAGCTCGTGCACGCGGCGCTCGACATGGGTGTGAACCTCATCGACACCGCCGAGGTCTACGCGCATGGCGCGTCGGAGGCGATCGTCGGGCGCGCGCTCGAGGGGAGGCGCGACGAAGCGTTCCTCGCGACCAAGGTCCTGCCGGTCTGGCCGACCGCCGGGGTGGTCGAGGAGCACGGCCGTATCTCGTCGATGAGGCTGGGCGTCGCGAAGATCGACCTCTACCAGGTGCACTGGCCGAACCCGGTGGTGCCCATCTCCTCGACGATGGAAGGGATGCGGCGACTGCAGGACGCGGGCATCGTCGACTACGTGGGTGTCAGCAACTTCTCCGCGAGCCGTTGGGAGCGCGCCGAGCGCGCGCTCGGCGGACCTGTCCTGTCGAACCAGGTGCAGTTCAACCTCCTCCAGCGCAAGCACGATGCCGGCAACGTCCCGTACGCACAGCAGAACGACCGGATCGTGATCGCGTACAGCCCGCTCGCGCAGGGGATCCTCGGCGGGCGGTACGACGCCCAGAACCCGCCGCCCGGCCCGGCGCGGCGCAACAACCCGCTCTGCCTGCCGGAGAACCTCGAGCGGGCCGCTGCCACCGTCGATGCAGTCCGCAGGATCGCGAGTGAGCATTCGGCCACACCGGCTCAGGTCGCGCTCGCCTGGCTCGTCAGCAAGCCGAACGTCGTGGCGATCCCGGGCGCGAGCTCCGTCGATCAGCTGCGTCACAACGCGGACGCGGCAGACCTCGACCTTTCGAACGCCGAGCTGGAGGAGCTGACCGCCGAGAGCGACCGGTTCGAGCCGCTCGGTATCCCCGCTGCTGCGGGCGGCATGCTCAAGTCGCGCATCGGCTGACCGGGAAACCATGGCGGCGAGATGCGCATCCGCCACATCGCCCTGAACGTCCGTGACCCACAGCGGTCCGAGCGGTTCTACCTGGACGAGATCGGGCTCGCAGGGACAGCAACCGTCGAGGAGTGGGGTGTCCGTCTGCGCCTCGACGACGGCTTCATGATGGCGCTCATCGAGGGTGAGCCCCTGCCCTCCACCGTCGTCGACCGCGTCCACTTCGGTTGCCACCTTCCTGATGCTGAATCGGTGCACCGGGTTCGGGCGCGACTCAGTGGTGGTGACGTCCCGGAGGTCGACTGGACCGAGGAGCCGGGGTACTGCTCGGTGAAAGTCAGGGACCCCGACGGGTATGTCGTCGAGCTCGCCTGGGACGTTCAGTAGCCCAACCGGGTGACAAGCTGCCGAGGTGGACAGCTCGAGCCTGGTCCTCGTCGCGGGCGTGTTCCTCGCATACGCCGTGTTGTCACGCCGGCTGGAGGGCACGCCGCTGACGGCCGCCATCGTCTTCGTCGGCGCGGGCTTCGTCTTCAGCTCCGAGGGCCTCGGCTGGTTGCACGTCAGTCTCGGGCAGGAGAGCGTGCGGGTCCTGGCCGAGGCGACCTTGACCGTCGTGCTGTTCACGGACGCATCACGGATCGACCTCCGCGCCTTGAGGCAGGAGTATGGCCTGCCGGCGCGGCTCCTGGGTATCGGGCTCCCGCTCACGATCGTGGCCGGGACGATCGCAGCAGGCCTCGTGTTGCCGGGCATCAAGTGGGCGGAGGCCGCAGTGCTCGCGATCGCGTTGGCGCCAACCGACGCCGCGCTGGGTCAGGCCGTCGTCACCGACGAGGCGTTGCCGTCCCGCATCCGTCAAGCGCTGAACGTCGAGAGCGGGCTCAACGACGGTCTTTGCGTGCCGCTCCTCGCGATTGCCCTCGCGTTCGCGGAAACCGAATCCGGCGGCATGTCGGCCGCGCACGCCACGAGGCTGGCGGCCGAGGCAATCGGGTGGGGGCTCGTCGGCGGGATCGTCGCCGGGGCGGTCGCTGCATACGCCGTCCGTCTGACGAGACGGCGTGGCTGGATCGAAGAGCGATGGCTCGAGGTCGTGCCGTTGGCGGCCGCCGCGGGTGCCTACGCGATCGCGACCGCGAACGGTGGCAGCGGTTTCATCGCCGCGTTCGTCGGTGGTGCCCTCTATGGCCGAATCGTCGGTCGAGAGGCCGATGCCGCCGCTCTCTCCGAAGAGCTGGGCGGCGTCCTCAGTGGGGTCACCTTCATCGTGTTCGGCGCAGCGGTCCTCGGTGCGCTCTGGTCCCAGATCACGTTCGTCGAAGTCGTCTATGCGGTCCTGAGCCTGACCGTCATCCGCATGGTGCCCGTCGCGATCGCGATGCTCGGCTCGGCGGCGCGTGCCCCGACGGTCCTGTTCGTCGGCTGGTTCGGACCGCGGGGCCTCGCGTCGATCGTCTTCGGCATCGTGATCGTCGAAGCGTCCGGTCTGCCGCACACTTCGACGCTGGTCGTCACCCTGACGGTCACGATCGCGCTCAGCGTCGTCGCGCACGGGCTCACTGCAGCGCCGCTCGCGCGTCGTTACGCCGCATGGCACCAAGCGGTCGCATCACCGATGGAGAGTGCACCTGCACACCCGCAACGGTGGCGTCACCGATCCTCGCGGCCCCGCTGAGAGCGCGCGCGCTTCACGCCTCGTTGACAGTGTTCGGGTCCTGTAGCAGGCTCCGGCTCCGGCGCGAGAGGGATCAGGGTGATGGACCGTTTCCTGGTGGAGATACCGCACGACTCCGACAAGACCTCGTGCCTCGCTGCCATCAAGGTCTTCGCCGAGTCCGGTTCGCACTACCTCACACACGCGGACTTCGGGTGTGAGGACGGCGTTCACGACGCATGGCTCATCGTCGAAGCGGACAGTCACAACGAGGCGCGCATGGTCGCTCCGCCGCAGTTCCGGGAGAGGACTCGGGTCACGAAGCTCAAGCGCTATGCGTGGACCGGGGGCGACGACCCTCACGCAGCCCTCTAGACCCGACGCGACGGCGCTCCATCCCGTCGATCCTTCCGGGTAGCCGACGATGCTTGCTCGGGTAGTGCGCGGGCCAAGGCGTAGTCGATCAGCTCGAAGGCTTGGTCGGGCTGCATGCTGCCGTCGAGCACGTTCTGGCCGAGTGCCGGAACAAGGGCGGTGAGAATGCTCGCCTCGTGGTCGACGTCCACGTTGCCGGCGATCCGACCGCGTCGCAGGTTCTCGGCGATCGTGCGTTGCATCCTGCGCGGGACCTCGAGTGCCTCGGTGCGCGCGAGCTCGGGATGCACCAGTGATTCGGTGTGGAGCGCGACGTACATGAGCATGGCGACGCGGCTCTCGTCGTCGATGGGAATGAACGAACCCATGAAGGCGCGGAGCCACGAGCGTGGTGCGCCGTCGGTCTCGGCTACCCAGGTGCGCAGACGCAGGATCGAACGGTGCGCGACGTGGCGTTGTGTTGCGAGGAGCAGCTCGTCCTTGGTGCCGAAGTAATACTGCACGAGACGCACCGACACGCCGGCTTCGGCGGCGACTTCGCGAAACGTCGCGGCGGTGAGCCCGCCCTTCAGCGTGAGGCGGACGACCGCGTCGGTGATCTCACGTCGTCGCTCGCGATGATCCACTCGCCTTGGCACCAGCTTTATGATACACACGTACCATGAAACGAGGCACCGACTACATGTCGAAGTGGCGCAGCCCCGAGGCCGAGGCACGGTTCCGCTCGATGGAGGACGAGCTGTGGGCCGAGTATGCGCGCCGCCCGGAGGCGATCGACGTCGAGACCCGCCGCGGAACCACACGCGCGTATCGGTGGGGCGGCACTGGCGACCCCATCGTGTTCCTTCACGGGATCGGCGGCACGTCGCTCCTCTGGGCTTCGTATGCCGAGGAGCTCGAGGGGCGCGACGTCTGGTCCATCGACATCCTCGGGGATGCCGGTCGGAGCGTGCAGCGGTCCCCGTACACCGAGCCAGACGATCTCGGAGAGGAGCTCGATCAGGCGCTCGGGGCGCTGCAGCTGCAGCGCTCGCTGCTTGTCGGGCATTCGCTCGGTGGATGGCTTTCGCTCGATCTGCTTGTTCGTCGCCCGTCGCGCGTCGCGTCTGCCTTGCTGCTCGATCCGGTCGGCATCGGACCGTTGCACATGTTCGGCTTCATGCTCTGGGGCGTCCCGGTGCTCCTTGGCGCGTATGCACCCGAACGGGTGCGGCAATGGATGGCGAAGCGCTTCCGAATGGCGCTCCTCAACGACAAGCGCGCGATCCGGCTCGCGCTGTACGGCCAGGTCAATCATCCGCCCCGAATCCCTCGCCTCCTCCCGTTCACGGACGACGAGCTCCGCTCGATCAGCTCTCCAGTCACGGTGCTCGTTGGTGAGCGAACCGAACCCCTCGACGCCGACGAGGTCATCACCCGCGCGAAGATGTTGATCCCGCAGGTCAACGTTGCGCTGGTACCCGACGCCGGCCACGCGTTCCCGGTCGACCACATCGATCTCGTGCTGTCCCACATCGAGCACATGACACTCAGCGCGCCCTAGCTTCCTGCGCTTCGACGGGATGTCAGGAAACGCCGCCCTTGGTCGCTGCGGTGCTCGGTGTCACGACCGGCCCGGCGGGCTCGAGCGGTGCTCCCGGTGTTGACGACGTCGAGGGGTGCCGGCCGAGGGCGCGCTGGATCGCCCCGAGCACCTGGCGCTTCTGGGCCTCGAGGATTCCCTCGGGATACCGCGCGTAGGCGAGCGCTCCGAGCCCGAACAACACGTACTGGTACTCCAACGGCAGTCCGAGCTGCTTGAGGAGCTCCGGGACGAGCACCAGGGCGAGGCCTGCGACGACGGCACCGTCGACGGTGCGGGCACTGACGGTGACCACGAGCACCAGCCACACCAGGCCGAAGAACGGCGAGTAGTTCGCGGCGTAGTTGGCCTGCGCGTCGACCATCGCGAGCAGGCCACCCCCGAGGCCGGCGATGCCCGCCGAGAGCGCGAAAGCGATCGTCCGGCTCGACGCGGCGTTGATGCCGATCGCCGCGGCGGCTGTCTCGCTCTCTCGCAACGCGTCGAGGAAGCGCCCCGTCGTTCCGCGCCGCACGAGCGCGACGACCGTCCCGGTCAGGCCGAGCACCACGACCGTGAAGAGGAAGAACGCATGTTCACCCTGGACGAACTGCGGGCGCGGCACCGAGAGCGGGATCGGTCCGCCGCTCACCCAGCCGAGTGGGACGAGGATGCTGTCGAACATCAACGCGAACGCGAGCGTCGCGAGCGCGAGGTAGATGCCGCCGAGGCGCAGAGCCGGGATGGCCAGGAGCGCGCCGACGGCCGCCGCGAGCACCGCCCCGATCAGCACCGTGAGCAGCACGGGCAGGTTCCACGCGTGGACGAATTGCGCCGTCGCGAAGCCACCGACCGCTGCGAAGGTCGCCTGGCACAGCGAGATCTGCCCGGCCATCCCCGTGATCACCGTGATCGAGAGGAAGATCACCCCGAAGACCACCGCCCGCGTGACGATGAGGAGCCAGAAATCGTCCAACGAGAAGATCGAGATGCCGATCCCGGCCACGATGATCGCCACGGTGACGGCGCGCACCGCGATCGCGAGCCCTCTGCCGCGCGCCGCGGCCGCGATGCCGGGCCGCGGCGGGTCGACACCTCCCAGTGGGTCGCTCGTCTCCTGGCGCTGACGGAGCCCCGGCCAGAAGAGCAGCAGTAGGAAGAGCAACACGAAGGGCAACGAGGGCCGGAGGCCGGTCGCGAGCACGCTGTTGAGCGGCAGGTACCCGGCCAGGATCCCCTGGAGGATGCCGAGCAGCAACCCACCCAACAGTGCCATCGGGATGCTCGTGAGCCGAGCAAACGCTGCCGCCGCGATCGCCGCAACGAGCAAGATCGTGAAGTTCGTCGCCGCGAGCTGCGCGAACAGGGGCGCGATGAGCACTCCGGCAAGCCCGGCGAAGAGGCTCGACAACATCCACGAGAACGCGCTCACGCGGTCCGGGTTGATCGCGGCGAGCGCAGTCATGCGCGGGCTCTCCACGACCGCGCGCATCTGCAGCCCGATGCGTGAGTGCCGGAACAGGAGCACCAGCCCCACGACGGAGATCGCCGTGGCGATGACGGTCGCGACCTCGTTGCCGTCGACCGCGTACGAGCCGAATCGATAGATCGAGAACTGGTGCGGCCAGATCGTCGGCACGCCGTACTTGGCATCCGTCCCGATCCAGAGCTGCACGATCTCGGGGAGAGCCACCAGCAGCCCCAAGGACGCGACGAGCTTGGCGATTGCCGGTGCGGTGCGCAGGTAGCGGAAGATGCACCGCTCGAGCACGAGACCGAGCAACGGAGCCACCACGACCACCGCCACGAGGAACGCCGGCACGTTGGGCCAGCCGTCCACGACGCGCAACTGGTAGTAGACGGCAGCGGACGCGAAGGCCTGCGCTGCGAACGCCAGGTTGAACACCCCGGACGTCTTGTACGTGAGAACGAGGCCGATCGCGACGAGCGCGAACACGCAACCGAACGGGATGCCTCGGATCACGTAGCCGAGGAGGTCGCTCATCTCATGTGGCCCCCGGGGTCGGGCACGCTGGGGCAGGCGTCACGTTCGTCAGGAGCTGGTCGGCGGGTTGGCCGGCATCTCGGTCAGATCGGAGGGGAAGCAGACGAACGGCTTTCCCGGCTGGCCGAAGACCGGCTTGAACTTCCCGTCGACCACCTTCACCGTCGCGTAGCACTCGACCTGCTTGCTGTGCGCCGTCTTCCAGTTGATCGGCGGAACGAGCCCGTCCGCTGTGTAGTCGGTGATCGCGTTCGTCGCGTCCACGACCTTCTGCCGCGTGAAGTTCGGCCCGGCCGCCTTGAGCCCGGTCACGAACTCGTCGGCGTTGACCCAGCCCATGAGTGAGTTCTCGTTCGTCGCGCCGCCGCTCTTGCCGATCCACTCCTTGTAGTTCTTCATGCCCGGCGGCTCGGGCTTGACCTCGAACGGCGTGAACGTCGTGAACAGGTAGTTGCCGTTGAGCACGTCCGCGTTCTTCGAGACGAGGCCCTGGTTGTAGGAGTTCGGCAGGACCTGGATCGCGTCCAGCCCTTGCTTCTTCATCTCCCGGGCCAGGGTGGTGGCACCGTTGCCATCGAGACACGAGATGACGAGGTCGACCTTCTTGTCCTTCATCCGCGCCACTTGTGCGCTGTAGTCGGGCGTCCCGAAGGTGAGGCTCTTGTCCATGAAGACGATCTTGCCGGTCGGGTACTTCTTGAAGCTGTTCTGCAGACCCTCGGCGCATCCCGTCGACTGCGAGACGTTGAAGGCGAGCACTCCGATGTTGTGCCGGTTGAGCTTCTTCGGCAGCCAGGTCTGCGCGCTGGGCT
>DATBHZ010000091.1:0-19303 GCA_036557185.1 Acidimicrobiia bacterium
GTTGCGATCTTCATCCGCGACCCCGACGGGCAGCTCGTCGAGCTGCTCCCGCTCGAGTACGCGTCACGAGTGGCGGAGTTGTAGGCGCGCTGTGCACTTGGCGGACGATCTGTTCCTTCCAGAACCGGAGCCGCGCGCGCAGAAGTACACCATTATCTCGGTCGACGATCACGTCGTCGAGCCGGCGCACACGTTCGAGGGACGCCTGCCCGCCGCGTTGCAGGACCGCGCGCCGCACATCGTCGAGACGAGCCGCGGCCATCAAGTATGGGAGTTCGAGGGCCGGCGCTACTCACAGGTCGGGATGAACGCAGTCGCGGGTCGTCGGCCCGACACCGTGACGCTCGAGCCGTTCCGCTTCGATCAGATGCGGCCGGGCTGCTACGACGCCGACGCCCGCGTCCGGGACATGGGTCTCAACGGTGTGTGGTCGTCGCTGAACTTCCCGTCTCAGATCACGGGCTTCTGCGGCAGCGTGTTCTTCCAGAGCGACGATCGCGATCTCGGGAACGCGTGCGTGCGCGCGTGGAACGACTGGCTCTTCGAGGAATGGTACGAGCCCCATCCGACGCGCATCATCCCGCTCGGGATCGCGTTTCTGGCCGACTCACAGTGCGCGGCCGACGAGATCCACCGCAATGCCGAGCGCGGGTTTCGCTCGGTCACATTGCCCGAACGCCCCCACGCGCTCGGCTTGCCTTCGTTGTGGGACCGCCACCACTGGGATCCGATCATCGCCGCGTGTGTCGACACCGACACGGTGGTCTCGTTGCACGTAGGGAGCGCCGGTCTGCACGACATGCCGCCCGGCGCGCCTCGCAGCCAGCTGGCGTCGACGCTGTTCGGTCAGCTCTCGCTCGGCGCGTGCGCGGAATGGCTCTGGTCGGAATACCCGCTGAGGAATCCCACCTTGAAGATCGCGCTGAGCGAAGGCGGCATCGGTTGGGTCGCGATGCTCCTCGACCGCCTCGACTACATCGTCGACCATTCGAGCTACGGCTCAGGTTGGGCCGAACGCCCCTCGGCCGTGTTGCAACGAAACTTCTGGTTCTGCACGCTCGAAGACCGCTCGACGATCGACACCCGCCATCGCATCGGCGTCGACAACATCATGTTGGAGGTCGACTATCCCCACGGCGACACGACCTGGCCCGACACGCAAGCGGTCGTCGAGCAGGTATGGGGCCACATCTCCAACGCAGAGCTGCGCTCGATGTGTTGTGAGAACGCGGCGCGGCTCTACCGTCACCCACTTCCCGCGACGGTGCTTCCCCTCGACTAAGGACGCGACTTTTCTGAGACACGCCCCATCAGCCGCGTCATTGCGGCGTATCTCATGTTGCCGTAGGGCCACTGCGTCACGACCTTGCCGGTCTCCGAGGTGAAGTAATTCCGCGTCAGCGTCCACGATGTGCCGTTCATCTTCGACTGCAGCCAGCGATACCACCACGCTTCGAAGCTCGGGCGAACCTCGATCGCTGTCACGCGCCCGCGCGCAATTCGTTGGACTGCACGCACCGCGTATTTCGCCTGCGCTTCGAGCATCGAAACGATGTCGCCGCCGTTCGTCCCGGGCCCATAGAGCATGAAGAAGTTCGGGAAACCGGGATAGGTGATACCGAGGTACGCATGCGGCTCCCCCGCCCAGTGCTCCTGAATCGTCCGACCGTCGCGACCGACGACGGGAAGACGCGCCAAATAGTTCGTGGGTTGAAAGCCAGTCGCCATCACGAGCACGTCAACCGCTCGCTCCACACCATCGGTGTCGACGAGGCCCCTCGGCGTCACCGACGCGACAGCTTTGGGCACCAGCTCGATGTTGTCTTGCAACAGCGCCGGATAGAAGCCGCTCGCAAAGATCGGCCGCTTCCCCGGATACGGATAGGTCGGCGTCACCGCAGCCGCGAGATCGGGCCGGTCTTTGAACTGTCGCGCGATGTACTTGCGGCACACTGCTTCGCGCGCGAGCTGCTGTTTGGTTCCCGGTCGCCAGAGCGCGCCCCCGCGCAGGTTCTTCTCGAGCAGGTATTTCAAGCGCAGCCGCTCACGCCGCCGGCGCCACCGAGACGCGAGCCCGGCGCGTTCCTCGTCGCTGAGGTCGCGCTCGCCTTTGGGGAGCACCCAACCGGGCTCGCGCTGAAAGACGTAGCACTTCTCGACGATAGGCTGGATTGCCGGAACGATTTGCGTCGCCGACGACCCGGTACCCACCACCGCGACCTTTGCGCCCGTGAGGTCGTGCTGGTGCTCCCACCGCGCCGTGTGAAATTTCGGCCCGCGGAACGTATCAAGGCCGGGCCAGTCGGGATAGCGCGGCACATTCAAGAAACCGACGCCGCTCACGAGGACATTGCACTCGCCGACGATGCCGTCGTCGAGGCGCACCTCCCATGCCCGGCGCGCGTCGTCCCAACGCGCGGAGTCGACGGCAACGCCGAGCCGGAGGTGCGGCCGAAGCCCGAACTCGTCGACAGCTTCCTCGAGGTACTTCTGCAGCTCGGGTTGGCGGGCGTGCGTACGCGTCCACGAATACGGCTTGAAGGAGAAGCAATAGAGGTGCGAGCCCACATCGACTTCCGCGCCCGGGTAGGTGTTGTCCCACCAGGTACCGCCGATGCCGAGCGACGACTCGTAGATCGTGAACGTGTCGATCCCGGCCCGCTTCAAGTACACGCCCGCGGCAATCCCGCCGAACCCAGCGCCAACGATCACCACACGCGGTGTCATCCGGCGGACGATATTCGACGCGGCTCACATGGGTGCTCGGCCTCGGGACTACCTTGATCGGCGGGAGCGACGAGCGCTCGACGTTGTCACCGCGTTGGTGACCGCGTTCGTCACATCCCCCAGCCCTCGTAGCTCAGGGGATAGAGCGTCGGTTTCCTAAACCGTGCGTCGCAGGTTCGAATCCTGCCGAGGGCGCTCCGTCTGGCTTCTCGATGCACGTTCCATCGGGCGTGCAAAGGGCCCTAGCGCCTATCACCGGCGACGAGATCGACCGGTGACTAGGTTGACGTTCTGTGCCACCGCTCCGAGCTGCCATGACGGGGCTCGTAGCGGCCGGCAAGCCGTTGACCTGCAGCACGACGGCAGGGTTCCGGTTCACGGTCACTGGAGGCTGGCACTCCGCGCTTGCGGGCGTGCTCGCGAGCATCGTGTTCGTCGCGATCGTGTTCGTGCTCACGAACGACCGGGCAGCCGAGGGTCATCGGCACGAGCGCGGGCCGAGCCTGAGCATCCTGTTCGTGACGTTCTTCGTCTTCCTGGTGGCCAGCTTTCTGTGGGCAACCGTCGCCGGGTTCCCGACGACGAGCGTCGCGACCCGATCATCAGCAGCCGTCCCGGTCGCCGTGCAACCCGTGCTCGCTGTGCCTGCCGCTTGGCTCCTGAGCGCGGGCGCCACCCTCTTGTTCTTCGCGATCAGCTGGCTGGTCTCGGCCTATGCAGATCAGCACGACCCCTATTCGGGCGTGTTGTCGACGGCGATCTGGTGCTTCCGGCTCGTCGCGTGGCTGACCGCCGTCGAGGTGTGGATTGCGATCGAGACGGCGACCCGCGCCTTGGCCGGCCGTGGGTGGTGGTACTCGCCCATGGGCGTGGGCGTCGTGGCCGTGGTGTCGGTGCCGTTTCTCTTCGCCGACCGCATCGCCGCTCGGATTCCGTCGATGGCCCAACGCGACCACGAAGCCGGGCCAACGCTGCGCCGCGCGTTGGGGTTCATCGGCACGTCCTCGGTACTGATGGTTGCGCTCTTTGCTGTCATCACGGGCCAACCCGAGGCGTCGCTGCTGCACGAGGGCAGGTGGTGCGCAGGAGGACTGCCTCCCGGGGGTGCGATCGTGGCGCTTGGCACAATGGCGCTCTTCCTCGTTTCGATCGGGATGCTCTCGCACGCGCTGCCGCGTCAAGCTGCAAACACGACTGCATCGCAGCCCCAGCCAGTCACCGGTTAGTAGCGTGCCCGCCACGGCAGACCCCGAAGCGGCAGGCGACGCTTCTTCGAGGTGCCGATTCGTTATCGTGTAGCGCAAGGTTCGGGGACATCGCGGGGACACGGTCAGCACGTTGGGCAATCTTTCGCGGCGCTTGCAGGGGGCGGCGCGCTCAAAGTTGGGTATCGCGGCAACCGCTGTCGTGGTCGCGTCACTCGCGACGCTCGGCGTGGTGACGGCGTGCGCGAAGACGTCCAAGACCGCTGCCGTGGCTCCGGCACCATCGACGACGGTGAAGAAGCGCGTCGTCGTGTCGCGGCCGTTGTGTCCGTTGACGGGCTTGCCCGCCCCCTTCGGTGTCGTGCCCGCCCGGCCGGCGTTGATGGTCAAGGTGGGCAACGAGCCCGGCCATGCACGTCCCCAGAGTGGGCTGAACGAGGCCGACGTCGTGTTCGATACGCCCGCCGAAAGCTTCATCATGCGCTACATCGCGGTGTATCAGTGCGGGAATGCTGCCGCGGTCGGACCGACACGATCCGTGCGCTGGGTCGACTACCAGATCGCGCCACAGTTCGGGAACCCGATCCTCGCGTTCGCGGGTGGCATCGGTCAGAACGTGCAGGCGGTCGCTGCGACCCCGGGCGTGCTCGGTGCGAATCTCCTCACCGCCCAGTCGGGCGCGGCCTATCGCACGACGGACCGGCGTCCGCCCGACAACCTCTATACGTCCACGAGCGCGCTCTGGGCGCTGCCCGGCGCGCTCCCGCGTCCGCCGAGGCCGATCTTCAGGTACACGCCGCGGCTTCCCGTAGGCGCGCTCCCGCTCGCGTCAGCCGAGCTCAACTTCTCGCAGGGCACCGACGTCGTGTGGCAATGGCAGCCCGCGACGAGAGCGTGGCTCCACACCTATTCCGGCGCCGCCGACATCGACACTCTCACGCAGCAACCCGTGACGGCGACCAACGTCGTGATCGAAGTCGCGCCGTTCACCACCGGGCCCTATGCGGAGTGCACCGGCTGTAGTGGCGACATCCAGAGCAGCACGACAGGCAGCGGCGCCGGCTACGTCTTGCGCGACGGCAGCTACCTGCCGATCCGGTGGAGCCGCCCGACGGTCACCGCCCCGACGCGCCTCACCACGATGCGAGGTCAGCCTGTCGGCCTCGCGCCCGGGCGCACCTGGGTCGAGATCATCACCGGTACGCAGGCCTTCGGAGGCATCCACCTCACACCCTGAGCGGCGACAGGGTGCCGCGCTGCTCGCCGAGGTGGGGAGACCCTCGAATGTCGCGAGGGTGCCATCCGAGGGTCTCCCGATGCTCAGAGCCTGCCCACTCCGCCACTGCGGTCTCTGAGTGCCCTGCCGCAAGGTATGCCAGGCACATGGCGCACGGATGAGTGTCGGGCGGCATCCGGGCAAACGGCAGGGGAACTCCGCGTGCGCTCCACGACGCTGGCGCGGGCACAGGCCTGCTGCGACAATCGCTCACGACATCCGACCCAGGGAGGTCCCATGGCATTCGTCCAGATCCTCGAGTCCAGCCCCGGCGCCAAGTGGGAAGAGATGCGCGCGATGGTCGACGAGTGGGAGAAGGCGACCGAGGGCCGCCGGACCACCAAGCGGCGCATCGTCGGCCGGGATCACGACAACCCCGACCGCTACGTGATCATTGTCTTCTTCGATTCCTACGAGTCCGCGATGCAGAACTCCGAACTGCCGGCGACGCAGGAGCTCTCGTCAAAGACGGCGAAGCTCGGCGGCGAGCCGACGTTCCGCAACCTCGACGTCATCGAAGACCGCGAGGGCTGAGCGCGCGTCAACCGTCGCGTCGACGCAAGGTGTCGCGCTAGCGCGGGCTCCAGGCGGGTTCCGCACGCCCCGGCGCAACCTCGTTGCGCGGATCCGCCTCGAGCACCTCGACGCAGAGACGCACGCAGTCGCTGCAGATCGCGACGCCCTCCGGTCCGCCGATCATTCGGCGGCCACCGGGCTTGTCCTCTTGCTCGGCGTCGCAGAACGAGCACTGCACAACATTCAGGGTACCGACGACGCGGCGTGCACGGAAGGGCCGATGTGCTGCCAATTTGAGGTACGTCGCAAGCGTCGGTCCAGCGTTCCCATCGCCGTGGGATGCGCTCCGGCTCGGTAGCCTGCGCCGCGATGCCGCTTGACCGTGGGGAGCTGCTCCAGCGGGCGCAGGCGGTGCTCGCCGCCAACCAGCGCGGCGCGTACACGTGCCCGTCGACCACGTTGTATCCCCACCAGTGGCTCTGGGACTCGTGCTTCACGGCGATCGGACTCGCTCGTTACGACGCGCCGCGGGCCGCGGCCGAGATGCGATCGCTGTTCCGGGGCCAGTGGAGCAACGGGATGCTGCCCCACATGATCTTCGGGGAGCACAGCACCGATCTCGGCAGCAAGCAGATCTGGCAGTCCCGCCGGCACCCGCTCGCACCGCGCGACGTCGACACGTCGTGCATCACGCAACCGCCGCTCGCGGCTGTCGCCGTCTGGCGCGTCGGACGCGCGCTTGCGGACGCCGAACGCGAAGCCTTCTGGACCGAGCTCTTCCCCAAGGTCGTCGCCTATCACCGCTGGCTGTACGACGAGCGGGATCCCGAGGGGACCGGTCTCGTGACCCTGATCCACCCATGGGAGTGCGGGCTCGACACGACGCCGCCATGGATGCGCGCGCTGCAGGACATGCCGCTACCACCCTGGCTCGACGTCGGTCTCAAGCTGCGTGCAGCGCGCCTCGTGCGCCTGTTCCGCCGCGACACGCACTACCTCCCGGCGAACGAACGCTCCTCCGACGACGATGGCTTGCGGATGCTCGTGCTCGCGACGCACGCGAGGGGCCACGATTTCGCGCTCGCATCGATGCCGCCCGGCGACAGCGTCTTGATTCAGGATCTCGGCTTCAACGCGATGCTCACGTTCGCGAACGCCGCGCTGGGTCACATCGCCGATGCGCTCGGTGCAGCGATCGACTCGTCCCTCGCCGCCCCGATGCAACGCACCGCACGAGCGCTCGAGAATCTTTGGCACGACGAGACGTCGCAGTACTACTCCCGCGATGTGACCGCCGCACGCCTGCTCGAGCTCCCGACCGTCGCCACCTTCCTGCCCCTGCTGTCGGAGGAGCTCCCCCCGCACCGAGTCGAACAGCTCGTCGCGCTCCTCGACGACACGACGAGCTACGCGCTCCCCCATCCCGTCCCGAGCGTGCCGCGCAACAGCGAGGAGTTCCAGGAGCTGCGGTACTGGAAGGGGCCAAGCTGGGTGAACATGAACTGGCTCATCCGCGAGGGGCTGCGCATCCACGGACACGACGACGCTGCGGAGCGGCTGCGGGACGCGACGCTCACGATGGTCGGGCAGGCGGGCTGCTTCGAGTACTTCTCACCGCTCACGGGGGACGGCCACGGCGCGCCGGACTTCTCGTGGACCGCCGCGCTCACCGTGGACCTGCTCCACGCGACCGACGCGTTTTGAGGCACCATGAGGCCATGACGACCAGCGTCCTCCCAGGTGCGGAGCCCTTCTCGGCGGCCGGCGGCCCCGATGGAGCTCTGGTGATCCACGGCTTCACCGGCTGTCCGCAGTCCATGCGACCGCTCGCGCAGAAGCTCGCCGGCGCGGGCTTCGCCGTGGAGCTGCCGCTGCTGCCCGGTCACGGCACGTCCGTCGACGACATGCTCCCCACCCGGTGGGACGACTGGTTCGCGACCGTCGACGCGGCGTTCGTCGAGCTCTCGGCGCGCAGCGAGCGCATGGTGCTGGCCGGCCTGTCGATGGGCGGGACGCTCGCGCTCCAGCTCGCCATCGAGCACGAGGGTGTCGCCGGCGTCATCGCGATCAACGCAGCCCTGATGGACACGACCGAGCCGATGCGCATGCCCCTCCAGGAATTCATCGACGCGGGTGAGGTCACGCTCGCGGGCCTCGGCAACGACGTCGCCGATCCGAGCCAGAAAGAGCTCGCCTACGAGGAGATCCCGCTCGAGTCGATGATGTCGATGTTCGACGGCATCGACGGCGTGGTCGCGCGCCTCGACCAGGTCCGCTGTCCGGTCCTGGCGCTGCACAGCACCCAGGACCACGTGGTGCCGCCAGGAGCCACGGAGCTGCTGCAGCACGCTGTCAAGAGCGACCTCGAAGTGGTCACCCTCGAGCGCAGCTTCCACGTTGCGACGCTCGACTACGACCGCGACATCGTCGAGGCACGGGCCGTCGACTTCGCGAAGCGCGTTACGGCGCGCTGACGCGCCTCATCTAACCCTGGCGGTATCGCCGCACGGCGAGCACCGTGAAGACGCCCACGATCGCGATCCACCACAGGATGAAGTGCAACGCCGACGTGGCGAGCGTCGTGTTGCTCACCTGCTGCAGCGTTCCGTTGCCCAACGCCAAGCCGCGCGCCGTGTTGATCGCCGCGGTGACCGGGCTCACCTCCGCGATGGGCTGCATCCATCCGGGCAACGACGACACGGGAGCGAACGCGGAGCTGGTGAAGACGAGCGGAAGGATCGGAATGAACACCGCGGCCTGCACCGTCTCGGGGTCGCGGACCGAGAGCCCGACGTACGCCGAGAACGCCGTGAGCGCGACGCCGAACATCACGACGACGATGATCATCCCGGCCAGTCCGAGCACCCCGCTGTGGAAGCGGAACCCGACGGCGTACGCGATCGCGGTGAGCATCAGCGCCTGGAGGGTGAGACGCACCGTATCGCTGGTGGTCCGCCCGACGAGGAAGGCCGAGCGGGCGATGGGAAGGGACCGCAACCGGTCGACCATGCCGGTGTGGAGGTCGTTGGCGATGCCGACGCCCGCACCCATGGCGGCGAAGGTCATCGTCTGCACGAGCACGGCGGGCACGACGAAGTCCTTGTAGTCGATGCCCGGCAACCGGATGATCGAGCCGAACACGAAGATGAACAGGATCATCTGCATGAGCGGCTGAATCGTCGAGAAGACGATGAAGCGCGGGTTGCGCATGACCTTGCGCAGATTGCGTCCGGTGAGCAGCCCGATGTCGGCCGCGACACGCATCGGCGGGAGCGCCGCGCGCTGCTCGGGTGTCTTGACCGTCACAGCGGTCGTCACAGCAGTCATGTCACACTCCCATCCCGCGTCGGCCGCGGCCCGGTTCGGGCGCCTCGGGCCTTCCTTCGTCCTCCGCCGCGTGCCCGGTGAGGCTCAGGAACACGTCGTCGAGCGAAGGCCTGCGCAGACCGAGGTCCGCAACACGAAGGTTCTGCGCGTCGAGCACACGCACGGCCTCCACGAGCGCGAGGGCGCCCTGCGGCGCCGGCACCTGGACGCGGCCGAGGTCGTTGTCGATCGCGATGTCCTTCTCCGCCACTTTGAACGTGCGTTGCAGCAGGGAGACCGCAGCCGCGGTGTCGGCGCGATCGTGCAGCGTGAGGTCGAGCATGTCGCCGCCGACGCGGTCCTTGAGCTCGTCGGCGGTCCCCTCGGCGATGATCGTCCCGACGTCGATCACGCTGATGCGCTCAGCGAGCTGATCCGCCTCCTCGAGGTACTGCGTCGTGAGCACGATCGTGGTGCCTCGCTCCTTGAGCTCCACGATCACGTCCCAGAGATCGAGGCGGCTGCGCGGGTCGAGGCCGGTCGTGGGCTCGTCGAGGAAGAGCACAGGAGGCGCGAACATCAGGCTGGCCGAGAGGTCGAGGCGCCGCCGCATCCCGCCGGAGTAGGTCCGCAGCGGCCGGTCGGCCGCGTCGCTCAACTGGAACAGGTCGAGCAGATCGACTGCGCGAGCATGCGCCGCCGACTTCGACATGCGACACAACCGTCCGACGAGCACGAGGTTCTCCCGGCCGCTCAAGTCCTCGTCGACCGCCGCATACTGACCGGTGAGTCCGATCGAGCTCCGCACGAGCTGCGCCTCACGCACGCAGTCGTAGCCGCCCACGGTCGCGGATCCCTCGTCGGGGAGGATCAGCGTCGTGAAGATCCGGATCGCCGTCGTCTTGCCCGCGCCGTTCGGCCCGAGCAGCGCGACCAACGATCCTTCGGGTACCTCGAAGTCGACACCCTTGAGCGCCTCGAAATTCCCGAAGCGCTTCACGAGGCCTTTCGCCACCACTCCCCCACTCACAGATGATGAAGATACAACATCATGTAGG
This sequence comes from Acidimicrobiia bacterium, assembly GCA_036557185.1. Taxonomy (GTDB): domain Bacteria; phylum Actinomycetota; class Acidimicrobiia; order IMCC26256; family JAENVU01; genus DATBHZ01. The sequence continues at coordinate 10,089 of DATBHZ010000091.1, forward strand.
GTGTTCAGGAATGGCGGTACGTCAGCACGGGCATGAAGGCCAGGAGCGCCGCCGCACGGTCTCGACCGACCCGAAGCGGCGAGCGGCGGCACTGCGGGAGATGCTGCGCCTCGCGCCCCGCCTCGACCGCCTGACGGTCGAGAACCTCAAGCTGCGTGGGTTCACCCGCGCGCGGGCCCGGCTGCTGCTCGCGCTCGACGACGGCGGCCCGGCGACGATGACCGAGCTCAGCCGTGCCCTCGAGATCACACCGCGCGCCGTGACCGCGCTCGTCGACGGTCTCGAGACCCTCGGTCACGTTCGCCGCCACGAGCACCCCTCGGACCGGCGCGTCACGATGGTCGAGCTGACCGAGACCGGCGGAGCGACGATCCGGGAGCTCCGTGCCGGCTACCGCCTGCTCGGCGCCGAGCTCCTGAGCGGCCTGAGCGACAGGGATCTTGCCGCCACCGAACGCGTGCTCCAGCATGTGCGCGAAGCTCTTGACGCCCGCACCGCCAACGGGAGCTCGAGATGACGCCAACCGAAGTCGTGCACGAGTTCATCGCCCGGATCACCAGCCTCGACGTCGACGGCGCGTGCGAGCTGGTCGATGCAGAGGTCGAGTACGACAACGTGCCCATGGGCAAGGTGCAGGGACCAGAGGGCATCAAGTCCGTGTTCTCGCAGATGTCCGGGATGATCGACGCGATGGAGTTCGTCACCCACCGCGAGAGCGCGGCCGGCGATCTCGTGCTGAACGAGCGGACCGATCGGTTCCGCAAGGATGGGAAGTGGGCCGAGCTCCCGGTCGCCGGCGTGTTCGAGGTGCACGACGGCCGCATCACCCTCTGGCGCGACTACTTCGACCTCGCGACGATGACCAACCAATTCGCGGAGATCGCCTCATGACTGCCACCGCAACGCGTTGCATCTCGGCCGACTCGCACGTCACTGAGCCGCCCGACACCTATATCGACCGCATCGACCCCGCGTTCCGCGAACGTGCGCCCCGCGTGCACTTCGACGAGAACCTCGGCGACGTGATGCTCATCGACAACGGCAAGAGCCTCGTGCCGTTCTGGCTCACCGCGGCCGCAGGTCGTCCAGCCGACGAGATCCGCCTCGACATGGGGAAGCGGTTCGAGGATCTGCACGCGGGCGGCTGGGACCCGAAGGCACGGATCGGCGACCAGGACGTCGACGGCGTCGCCGCAGAGGTCATCTACCCGTCGGTTGGGATGTTGCTGTGCAACCACCCGGACCGCGCGTACCAGCACGCGTGCTTCGACGCGTACAACCAGTGGATCGCGGAGTTCTGCTCCTTCTCCCCCGGCCGTCTCATCGGGCTCGGCCAGACCGCGATGGAGACGGCTGCCCAAGGCATCAAGGACCTCGAAGCCATCAAGGCGCTCGGCCTGCGGGGCGTGATGCTGCCCGGCATCCCCGGCGAGGCCGACTACGACGACCCGATCTACGACGACTTCTGGGAAGCGATCGTGGACCTCGACCTGCCACCGTCCTTCCACATCCTCACGACGAAGTCCGAAGACCCGTTCGGCAAGGTACGCGGGCCGCGCCTGAACACGTTCCTCTCGGTGATCCGCGCCAACCAGGACATCATCGGCACGCTCATCTTCAGTGGCGTGTTCGATCGTCACCCCAGGTTGCGCATCGTGTGCGTGGAGGCCGATGCGGGCTGGGCGCCGCACTACATGTATCGCATGGATCACGCGTACGACCGGCATCGCAACTGGCTCACCGCGGGTGAGCTCCAGCGCAGGCCGAGCGAGTACTTCTACGACCACGTCTACATGACGTTCCAGGACGACTGGGTCGCGTTCCGCACCGCGGACCTGATGAACACGGAACGGCTCATGTGGGCCAACGACTTCCCGCACAGCGACGCCACCTGGCCCGACTCCCAAGCGCTGCTCGCCGAGCACACCCAGCACCTCACCCCCGAGGCTCGGGAGCAGATCCTCCACGCGAACGCGGCGGCGCTCTACAGCATCAGGGTCTGAGCGCCGAGAGATCCCCCATGGCCGGAGGGTTGCACGACCTCCCGCGGTCCCGGATCCGCTACCTGAACCAACTCGCGTCGCCGGGGACGTCGCCGGCGACGCTCGGAGCGCTCTCGACGCACGAGGACGTCGCCGTACGTGTCGTGTGCGGTGCGCACGAGAGCACGCCCGAGCCGGCGCTCCGGAACCTCGCGAAGGATCCGCGGCGCGAGGTTCGCCAAGCCGTGGCAACTAACGCGAGCGCGCCGCGCGCGATCGCTCGTCGCCTGACGCGGGATCCGGTACACGACGTCGCGGTCGCCGCAGCGCGCAACCCCGCGCTCGGTCGTCCCTATCTGACCTGGCTGCTCGCGGTACGCCGAACCAACGCATCTCTGTGTCGCGCCGCCGCGTTGAACCCGGTCGCGCGCCATGCCCAGATCCGCCTCGCGCTCACCAACGCGAGATGGGACGTGCGTCGCAACGCGGTCCGTCATGCCAACATCACCTCCGCGCAGCTGACTCGGCAGTCGCGGTCGCCCTTCTGGGCAGTGCGCGCGGAGGTCGCGACGAACCCGAGCACGCCGTCGGCGATCCTGCGGCGGCTCGCGCACGACATCCCGCCGGTCGTGCTCGTCGTTGCGGGGTCGCCCCTCACGCCTTCGTGGATCGTCGATCAGCTGCTCGGTCACGAGAGCCCGTTCATCCGCGGCGTTGCCGCGGGCAACGTCAACGCGTCGGCGGAGGCGCTTGCCCATCTCGGCGCGTCGATGTCCGAGGACCCGTGGATCCTCCGGCGCATCGCGCGCAACGCCAACACGCCGAGCGGGCTGTCGTCGGAGCTGCTCGCCTGGTTGGCGCTGGGCGGGGCCGGTGAAGGCGACCCGGACTTCGACCCGGTCCGCTGCACGGGGAACCCGCCCGACGCGCAGGGCAGCGCCGACCGGTGGTACCGCACCCGCGCCGAGACGGTCGATCGGCCTGAGCTCGACCCGCTGTGGCGCACGCGAGCGGCGTCGTCCGCGCTCCGCGGCAAGGGAGCGCAGCTGCGGCTGCGCATCCTCGCGCGTGACGCGCACACCGACGGGCGATGGGCAGCGGCGCGCTTCCCCGCTCTCGACTACTTCATGCTGCGTGAGCTGACGCACGACGAGAACCCCAGCGTGGCAGCGACCGCGCGCTGGTCGATGGACAAGCCCAACGACCAGGACGAGACCGGTCTCGCGCGCTACCGCCGCGGCATCCGCCTCACGGTCGCCGTGGTCTGGCCGCTCCTGCTCGCGTTCTTCGTCCTGCTGGCGGTCGGCGCCTTCCGCTCGACGCCCTCGCCGTCCGTGCACACACCGACCACGACCGTGTCGCCTCCCACCGTCACCGTGCCGGGCTCCGCGCCGCCGCAGAGCGGCGGGATCGGCGCCAAGCTCGCGTTCAGCCGGTTCGTGAAGGGCGGCGTGCCCCTGCCGGCACCCGCCGGATCGGGGAGCCTCCCCGGCGGCGGCTGGCTCGCCGCGGTCGCCCCCGTTCCGGGCTCCGCAGCGCTCGATCTGACCGTGCAGGCGGGCAACCAGCCGATCGCCGTCGACTACGTGGAGCTCCAGCCGCGAGGGGGTCAGCCGACCAAGGTGTTCAGAGTTCTGGCGCTGGAGCCGAACAGTATGTTGATCATGCACTACTCGGGCCAACGCCAGCTCGCGCGCGTGCGCGTGCACTACCTCGGAGCCTCCGGTCCGGGTATTGCCGCGACCACCGTTCCCGGCGCGTGAGACGAGAGAGGGGGCAGGTGTGAGCATCGTGCGCGACTCGCTCGCCGTGGCGGTCGCCGCGCGTGTCCCCGTGCTGCTCTGGGGCGGTCCCGGCGTCGGGAAGACGTCGGCGGTGCGCGACATGGCGGCCAAGGCAGGGCTGCACTGCGAGACGGTCATCGCGAGCATCCGTGAGCCGTCCGACTTCGCGGGGCTGCCGGTGGTAGGGACGCGCAACACCGGTGTGACGTTCGCGGCCCCGGTGTGGGCGCGCCGCCTCGCGCAGGAGGGCACAGGCATCCTCTTCCTCGACGAGGTCTCCACGGCACCGCCTGCCGTGCAGGCCGCGCTGTTGCGCGTCGTGCTCGAACGAACGGTCGGCGATCTCGATCTTCCCGACGACGTCACCGTCGTCGCAGCCGCGAATCCGCCCGAGCAGGCAGCCGACGGATGGGATCTCGCCGCGCCGCTCGCCAACCGGTTCTGCCACCTCGAGTGGGACCTCGGGGCGCGCGACTGGGCGGACGGCGTCATCGGCGGGTTCGACATCCCCAACATCCCGAAGCTCGAGCCGAGCGAGCTCGAAGCGATGAGCGCCGCGATCCTGACGACCGTCAGCGCGTTCGTCGCGAGCAGGCCGGAGCTGCTGGTCGCGCCGCCTCGGGACGAGGCGTCGGCGGGCCGCGCATGGCCCTCGGCGCGCACCTGGACGATGGCTGCGCGGCTCATCGGCGCCGCGCAGCTCCACGGGGCGGATGAGTCGGTACAGGCGACGCTCACCGCAGGGTGCGTCGGCGCGCCCGCGGCCGTCGAGTTCGGAGCGTGGCAGTCGGAGCTGGAGCTGCCCGATCCCGAGGAGGCCTTGGCCGACCCCGCGTCGTTCGAGCTCCCCGAGCGCGGTGACCGCGCCTACGCGGCGCTCTCGCGGATCGCCGCCGCAGTCATCGCGAACAACACGCAGGAGCGATGGGAAGCAGCCTGGCTCGCGATCGACACCGGGATCCGCAACGGCAAGGCGGACATCGCGATCTCCATCATCCGTGTCCTCGTCCGCCACCGGCCCGACGGCGCCAAGCCGCCACGCAAGGTGCTCGGGACCGTTGCGCCCGTCCTGCGCGAAGCGGGGCTCTTCGAGGTGTTGATGAGCCCGACGGGCTGACATGGACGCCGATCCCGACGTCGAGTCCCCCGCTGAGTCCAAGAAAGAGCTCGACAGCACGCGATTGGCCGCAGCGCGACTGCGGGCCGTCGATACGCAGCCGTTCCTCGCACAGGCGATCTTCGCCCTGACACCCATCGCCGCGCCGACCATCTCGACGATGGCGGTCGACGAGAGCTGGCGCCTCTTCATCAACCCCGCGCAGCTCGACGAGTGGTCGATCGCGGAGATCGCAGGCGTTCTCCTCCACGAGGTCGGCCACATCGTGCGCGACCACTCAGGACGGGCGCGCGAGGTGCGGGTCGACGCGTCGACGCGCAACCTCTGGAACCTGGGCGCCGACGCGGAGATCAACGACGACCTTCGTGCCGACGGCATCGACCTTCCTTCGGGAATCTTCCCGGAGAACTTCGGTGAGCCGCCGGGGCGTGTCGCCGAGTACTACTACGCGCGCCTGCTCGCGCGTGCCGAACCGCCCGACGAGGACGCGGACTGTGGTGCGGGTTGCCACTCGCTGGCACCGGACGGCGGCGAAGAAGGAGACGACGACGCGCCGGCACACGGCACGGATTCGGAGGAAGAGGCGCCGAAGGGCCTCACCGACATCGAGGCATCGCTGATCCGGCGCCAGGTCGCAGAGGCCGTGTTGTCGCGCGTCGGCATGGATCCGGACCAGAGCGCGGGAGGCTGGACGCGGTGGGCGGAGGCCCTGCTGCGACCGACCGTCGACTGGCGCAAGGAGCTGCAGGCGTCGGTGCGCGCGGCGCTCGGCTACGTGCAGGGCGCGCGGGACTACTCGTACATGCGGCCGTCGCGGCGCCGCGTCACGCGCGTCGTGCTGCCCGCGCTCGTGCGCCCGGTGCCATGTGTCGCGGTCGTGGTGGACACGTCGGCGTCGATCAGCGCCGAGGGCCTCACCGCCGCGTGGTCGGAGGTCCACGCCTGCGTGCGGAACCTCGGGGTGCGACGCGATCTCCTCACCCTGTTCGCGACCGATGCCACGGCCCACCGCCTCGCGGGGCCCACGAGCCGCCGCGTGGCGCTCCAAGGGGGCGGCGGCACTGACATGCGGGCGGGCATCGAGGCCGCGGCGAACGGGCGACCCCGGCCGGACATCATCGTCGTGATCACCGACGGCGTGACACCCTGGCCGGAGAAGCCGCCCCGCGCCCGAGTGATCGTCGCGCTCCTCCCCGTCGCGGGCGGCGGACGGCCGCCGCTCCCCACCTGGGCCCGGATCGTCGCGCTCCCGCTCTGACCTGACGCGGGCTCGCCGAGATGCCGCACGAGGATCGGGCGCGGTAGACACTTCCGTCCGTCGTCGTCGGAGGATCCCATGCCCGAAGCCGTGATCGTCGCCACCGCCCGGTCCCCGATCGGCCGCGCCAACAAGGGCTCGCTCGTCGACGTGCGCCCGGATGACCTCGCCGCCACCATCGTGCGCGCCGCGCTCGACAAGCTGCCCGACCTCGACCCGAGCACCGTCGAGGACGTCATCATCGGATGCGCTCAGCCCGCGGGTGAGCAGGGCTACAACCTCGGCAGAGTGGTTGCGATCCTCGCGGAGCTCGGTGACGTTCCCGGTACAACCGTCAACCGCTATTGCTCATCGAGCCTCCAGACGATACGCATGGCAGCGCACGCCATCGGGATGAACGAGGGCGACGTGTTCGTCGCGGCAGGCGTGGAGTGCGTGAGCCGGTTCGACAAGGGCCGCTCCGACGGCAACCCCGGGACCGTCAACGAGCGCTTCGCCGACGCGCGGGCGCGCACGAAGGCACGGAGCGACGGGAGCGGTGGCGACTGGGCGCCGCAGTCCGGTCTCCCGGACGTCTACATCGCGATGGGCCAGACGGCAGAGAACGTCGCAGAGTACGAGAGCGTGACGCGCGAGGAGATGGACGAGTTCGCCGCGCGCTCGCAGAACCGAGCGGTCGACTCGCAGACGAACGGCTTCTTCGAGCGCGAGATCACGCCCGTCACGCTCCCCGACGGCACCGTGATGTCGAAGGACGACGGACCGCGGCCCGACACGACCGTCGAGAAGCTTGCGCAGCTCAAGCCCGTCTTCCGGCCCGACGGCACAGTGACCGCGGGGAACGCGTGCCCGCTGAACGACGGCGCCGCTGCCGTCGTCGTGATGAGCGACACGCGAGCGAACGAGCTGGGCATCCAGCCGCTCGCGCGGATCGTGTCGAGCGGCGTGTCGGCGTTGAACCCGGAGATCATGGGACTCGGACCGATCGAGGCGTCGCGGCAGGCGCTCGGGCGGGCAAAGCTCACGATCGACGACATGGATCTCGTCGAGATCAACGAGGCGTTCGCCGCGCAAGTGCTCCCGTCCGCGAAGCACCTCGGCATCCGGATGGAGAAGCTCAACGTGCACGGCGGCGCGATCGCGCTCGGCCATCCCTTCGGCATGACCGGCGCGCGGATCATGACCACACTCCTCAACGGGCTGGAGGACGCCGGCGGCCGCTACGGCCTCGAGACGATGTGCGTCGGCGGTGGCCAAGGCATGGCGATGGTGGTCGAACGCCTGGCGTGAGCCGCCCGCCCCGCTCCGCTCCACGACTTTCTTGCAGAAACCGTTGCCATAGCAACGCTTAGCGCAAGAAAGTCGGGCGGGTGGGGCGGAGGGTAGCTAGGCGAGCTGGTCACGGAGCTCGCGCTTGCGCACCTTGCCCATCGGGTCGCGTGGGAGCGAGTCGACGAACTCGACGCGCCGAGGGCTCTTGTACGCGACGAGGTGCTCGCGGGCGAAGGCCATGACGTCGTCGGCAGTCACGGGTCTGCCGGCGACGACGACGGCAGTGACGCGCTCGCCGTACTCCTCGTCCGGCATGCCCAACACCGCGACCTCCGCGATACCGGGATGATCCATGAGGACGGCCTCCACCTCGGCCGGGTAGACGTTGGCACCACCCGTGATGACCATGTCCTTGCGCCGATCGACGATGAACAGGTAGCCGTCCTCGTCGAGGTAGCCGAGGTCGCCGAGCGTCGCGAGGTTGCCGCGGTAGACGGCCGTCGTGAGCTCCTCAGGCCCTGCGTACCGGAACCCGCGCCCCCAGTCGGAACCGATGTACACGAGCCCGACCTCGCCAGGCGCGAGCTCGACACCGTCGTCGTCGTAGATCTTGATCGTCGATCCGGGCGCGGCGCGGCCGACACTGCCCGGCTTCGCGAGCCACTCCTCCGCGCTGATCACGGTGCCCATGGTCTCGGTGCCGCCGTAGGTCTCCCACACCGCCCCTTCGGGGAAGAACTCCATGACCTCGCGCTTGAGGGTCGGGGCGCACGGCGCTGACCCGTGCAGCACCCGCTTGATCGACGAGACGTCGTACCGGGCGCGCTCCGCGGCAGGCACTTGCATGAGCCGGTAGAGGTGGACGGGCGCGCACCAGGTGTACGTGACGCGCTCGCGATCGACCGTCGCGAGCCACTCGCGCGCGTCGAAGTGGTCAAGGATGAAGGTGGTGTGCCCGAGCAGGAGCGCGCTGTGCGGACCGCTGAACCCGGCGAGGTGGTGGATCGGCGACGCGGTGATGTTGATCTCGTCGACCCCGCCGATGCCGTACGCGCCGTAGTAGCGGATCAGGCCCTCCATCGCGGGCACCGGATCGGCCGGCGGGCGGAGCACGGCCTTGGGGTGGCCCGTCGTGCCCGACGTGTAGGCGCGCAGGCGCACGTAGTCGGGGAAGGGGTCGTCGAGCGGATCGGTCGACTGCTTGGCCGCGGCGTCGGCGAAGTCGTCCAGGTTCGCTTCCTCGAGCAGGTAGGCGACCTCGCCGTCGGTGCAGAAGTACTCGCGCTCGTCGGCGGTGGCGCCCGACGGAATCGGCACGCACTGCGCGCCGATGCGCGCAGCGGCCATCGCCGCGATCATCCACTCGGGCCTGTTCCGCAACGCGAGCCCGAGCCGTCGCTCCGGGCCGACGCCCAGCTCCCGCAACGCGCGTGCTGCTTCCCAGATCGACCGGTCGAGCTCGGCGTAGGTGATGGTGCCTTCCGCCGAGGCAAGCGCGATCTTGTGCCCTCGGATCCGCGCGTGCGCCGCAACCCCGTACTCGTCCAGGAGGTCGGCGCTCATTGCCCGGGAGACTAGGCGCCGTACACCGCGGCGGGTGGCACGGACTGCGCGATGAGATCCCGCACGACGGGACCGAGCTCCTCGGGCTCCCAACGCGCGCCCTTGTCGACGCGCGGGCCGTGCTGCCAGCCGTCGGCGAGCGAGACGATGCCTCCCTCGACCTCGAACACGCGCCCGGTGACCTCCGCAGACTCCGGGCTCGCGAGCCACGCGGCGAGCGGCGCGACGTTCTCGGGCGC
>DATBHZ010000092.1:0-30239 GCA_036557185.1 Acidimicrobiia bacterium
TCGACCAGCTCGACGGCGACGACGGTGTACGGCACGAACGGATCCGGAGCGACGTACGGCTCGGGCGGCTGGTAGTGGTTCGTCGACCACGACCAGACGCGGCCTCGCCGGGAGAGCTCGACCTCCTCGATCTCCTCCGCGGGAGCCGCAGGGTTGCGGGAGAACGCGAGGTTCTTGGGGAAGAAGTAGCTACCCGTCTCCGCGCCGCGGCCGGCCAGCAGCCGCGGCTCGTCACCGATCGTGAACCACCCCTCGACCGCAGGCACTTTCGTCTTGGTCACTTTGTTTCCTCCAGTGCCCGGAGGCGGGCGAGCGTCGCCCCGGCCTCCTCCATCATGCTCCGGATGATGTCGGCCACGGTCGGGAGCTCCTCGATGGCGCCCACCACCTGCCCCGTCGGCAACACACCCGCCTCGAGCTTGCCGTCGACGAGAGCGGCTTTCGTCAGCATCGGGGCGTTCGCGGCCATGGCGACCTGCGACCAGGTCAGCTCCTGCGACCGTCGCATGGCCAGCCCTTCCCGCGCGAGCGAGTCGAGCGAGCGACCGGTCAGCTTGCGGAACCGCAGCGCGTTCGCGACGGAACGCGGCAGAGCGGTGAGCCGGCCCGCGCCCTCGAGATGATCGACGAGATCCGTACGGATGACCCGTTGCGGGTAGCCGTCGACACGCGTCGTCACGACCGTGTCGGTGACCCCCGCGGCGAGGTACCGCCGCTTGACCGCGTCCGGCACCGTGCTCTCGGCGGAGAGCAGGAACCTGGTGCCCATCGCGACGCCCGCCGCGCCCCACGCGAGCGCGGCGACGAGACCGGCGCCGCTGTGGAACCCTCCCGCTCCCAGCACCGGGATGTCGACGGCGCTGCAGACCTGCGGGAGCAGCAGCGACGTCGGGACAGTCCCGGTGTGGCCGCCGCCCTCGGCCCCCTGAGCGATCACCGCGTCGACTCCCCAAGCCGCGACCTTCTCGGCGTGACGCCGCGCGCCCACCGTCGGCATGACGACGACGCCGTCGTCCTTCAGCATCTTGACGAGACGCTCACCGGGCGCCTGGGCGAAGCTCGCCACGCGCACGCCTTCGCGAGCGATGAGCTTGATGCGGTCGTCGACGTCGGGCTGGTCCGATCGCAGGTTCACGCCGAACGGCTTGTCGGTGCGCTCCTGCACCTCGTGGATCGCCTTGGCGAGCTCGTCGTAGGTCATCGTCGCGCTCGCGAGGACGCCGAGCCCGCCGGCGGCGCTCGTGGCGGAGGTCAGCCGCGCGCCGGCAACCCAGCCCATGCCCGTCTGGACGATCGGGATCTCCACACCGAAGAGGTTGCAGGCAGGCGTGTGGATCGCGGTCACGAAGGGACCTCGCGCTCGCGCTTGCCCGCCGGGTCGATCACCTCGTACAGCAGACGCAGCTCGTCGTCGGTGGGCTCGCGCGTCTGCTCGACCTCCGGCGGGATCACCAGCGCGAAGCCGGTGGCGTCCACGACCTCGTCGACGCTCACACCGGGGTGCACGGCGGCGAGGCGCATCGAGTGGTCGGGGGTCTCGAAGTCGAGCACGGCAAGGTCCGTGACCACATGGTGGATCCGGTGGAAACGCCCGGCCTCGCCCAACGCGGCCGCGCGGTCGTAGCCGACGCCGCTGACCACGCTCACCTCGTCGACGAAGACGCGTGGCGAATGAGCCGGGATCCAGTAGCTCGTCGTGTTCTGGATCGTGTTGCCGGGCGCGCCGCGGAACCCGAGGAGCTGGGTCTTCGGCTGCTCCCATTCGCCGATGAACGCGAAGTTCTGGTTGCCGAACCTGTCCATCTGCGACGCGCCCATCATCACGTGGCGCCGGCCGCTCCACACGATGTCGAACATGAAGCGGTAGGGATTCCAGTACTCGACGATCTTGTCGTCGGGCGCGGGCGCCACCTCGTCGTTGGCGATCAGCAGGGCTTCACCGTCGGTCATCATCAGGTCGCGCTCGAACGACGCACGCGCGAGCCTCCCGCCGATCATCGGCAGGGTCCCGATCGGGTTCGCGAGGATCTCCCCGTCACCGCGGAAGCATTCTGCGATCGCGACGGCGCAGTAGTCGGCCCGCGACGGCGTGCTCGTCTCGCTCACAGGCCGACGACCTTGCGGTACTGGTCGTGGTCGCCGCAGTCGAGGTACTTCGCGCGCCACGCCGCCCACGCGTCGGGCGACTTCGCGCTCGCCGCGTATTCCTTCTGGAACGCCTCGTCGCGTGGATAGTCGGGAACGCACTCCGTGAAGTGCGCACCGAACGGTGCCTCGATCACACCGTCCGTCATCAGGCGGTTGATCCGGAGGCTCTGGACCGGCGCTGCGCCGCGGAGATCCTCCGTCGCCACGATCCGCTCCACGCTCATGAACCGGCGCTTCGCCGCCATACAGACGAGGTCGTCGAAGTAAGGATCGACGTTGAGGTACTGCCCGTTCCCTCGCGCGTCGCCGCGATGCATGTGCACGAGCGCCACGTCGAGCTCGAGCGCGGGCGCGGCAACCAGCTCTTCGCCGTCGTCGTACGGAGAGGTCACGGTCCGGATCTCGGCCTGACGGGCGAGCACGTCGCTGCCGAGCCCAACCCGGGTGGGCAGGAACGGCACGCGCCACGCCGCGGCCTGGAGGCCGAGCAGGAACATTCCTTCGTCGAGCTCGAGGGTCTGGACCGCCCCCGTCTGGCGCGCCACACGGAAGTGCGGCTCGAGCGGGATCGAGTCGAGCGAGCAGAACGCGTAGACGGCCTTGCGCACCTTCCCCGTCGCGCAGAGCAAGCCGAGGTCCGGTCCTCCGTACGACACGACCGTGAGCTCCCGCACCGAGGACCGAGCAATCGCGCGGACGAGGCTCATCGGCTTGCGCCGTGATCCCCAGCCGCCGATCCCGACCGTCATCCCGTCGCGCAGCTCCGCGACGACATCGTCCTCCGTGACAACCTTGTTGCTCACGCTCGAGCCCCGTTCACCGCGACGTGTCGGTGTCGCGCTTCTCGACGAACGCGTCGCGGTGCTCGTCGGCGACGCCCGAGAGGTTCAGCTCGAACGTGAAGCCCTGCTCGAACCGGTACGAGCGCTTGACGTCGACGGGGTCGATGCCGTTGAGGCTCTGCTTCGCCGCGCGGATCACGGTCGGGCTCTTCTCCGCGATCGCGACCGCGACCTCCAACGCCGCGTCGCGCAGCTCGGCGCGAGGCACGACCCGGAGCACCGAGCCGTAGGAGTGGAGCTCTTCGGCGGTCGCGGTCGCCGATGTGTAGACCATCGCCCGCATCCGGTGCTGGGGCACGAGCCGCGCGAGGTGCGTGGCCGCACCGAGCGCACCGCGGTCGACTTCCGGCAACCCGAACGTCGCGTCCTCGGACGCGACGATCACGTCGGCGTTGCCGACGAGCCCGATCCCGCCGCCGAGGCAATAACCGTGGACCGCTGCCACGACGGGCACCTGGCAGTCGTAGACGGCGGCGAACGCCGCGTAGCAGCCCCGGTTCGCACCGACGAGCGCCTCGAACCCCTCGGTATTCTGCATCTCCTTGATGTCGACGCCGGCGTTGAAACCCTTGCCCTCGGCACGGAGCACGACGACGTGCACTTGCTCGTTCTCGCCCAGGGACCGGACGAGCTCGGCGAGCTCGAACCAGCCCGCAACCGTGAGCGCGTTGACGGGCGGGTGGTCCATCACGACCTCGGCGATGCCACGCGCATCGATGGTGTGGGTGATCGGCATGACACCTACCGGCAAGACCGGGCGAGCACTCTGCTGCGCCATCTGACAGGTCGTCAGTTCAGCGACTCTAGCTACCTCGATGCAGCACCAGCCCGCTCCGGGAACGAGCGGGTCAGCACCTCCCGTTCAGCATTCGCCTTCTGTGATGTCGGATCTGCGCGCAGTGGGCGTGGACGGGATCGTGAGACAGGCGTCGCCAGTGTCGCCGTGCACCGTAAGGCGCCATGCAGTCGCCGCGAAGTCCGACGTGTCCGAGGCGGCCGGGTCGTCGTCGGTGCCGGGCATCCCGGCGTCCCAGCTGGCGTCGTCGCCGTAGAGCGCCTTGTTCACGACCGTTGCGCTCCGCGGCGTCTCCTTGCGTGTACGCGCAACGCTGACGATTCGCTTGTCGAGACCCCATGCGTCATTGGCTGCGCGGTGGTCGCCATTCGCGGCGAAGACACTGATCGCGACGATCGCCACGACTGCCAGCACGGTGAAAGCAACGCCGATGTAGCCGATGATGAGTCCGGCAAGCGCGAGACCTCCGCCGTCCGAGCCGTCGCGTCGGATGCGCTGACGTGCAATATGACCGAAGACGATGGCGATGATCGAGCCAACGCCACAGCCCACCAGAAGTGAGCAGACGAGGGACACGATCGCGAAGGGCTCCATGCGTCCTGATCCACCCGGCGGTGGCACGTTCGGTGCTGGCAGGGGTGCCGGTGGAGGCATCGCGGGAGGTGGAACAGGCATTGTCACGGGCCGGAGATTAGCCAGGCGGTTGGCCGATCGACGCCGTACGCACCGAAAGCGTCAAATCAGTTGTCAGCCGGGGCTTCGACGGTTGCGATCAGCTTGCCGTTCGCGCTGAAGGCACGAAGGACCGGCTTTGGTGCGGCGCCGAAGTCCCTGCCCTGGTACTGCGCGGGGACGTTCACCGCGAACGCCGCCGTACCGTGGATCGGCCGTTGCCAGAGATGGACGGACGGCGTCGCGAAGGTCACGAACGCCGTGCCGCCGGGGAGGTGCGCCCACACCGTGGTGTCAAGGGCGTGCCTGGGGAAGTCCTGAGCGAGGAAGACCGCATGCACTTGCCCCTTCTCGACCGAGCTCAGAGGCTCGCAGTGTCCCCGGACACCAGCTGTTTCGGGGAACACGGCACACGACTCGGACATCGGCTTGCTGGGATCGGAACCACGCTGTTCCTGATCGGTCACCGCGAACACTGTCCCGCCGTCGACGCTGTAGGCACGTTCGGTAGCTCCGGGGAGGACGTTCACGCTCCAGGCACTGCCGCGCGGAACACTCGTATTGATGTCGAGGCGGGGCGGGAGCAGAACCTCGACGATCCGTTGCTCGTGCCCCGAGACCGCAGCCGGCACCGATGGACTCGAACCGGCGGGCCGCTCGGTGCGCGCCGTGCTCCCACCGTTGCGACGCGCTGTGAGCACCCAGGCGCCGACGACGAGCGCAAGGATCGCCGCCGCGCCGATCAGTGCCAACCGCGTCCGACTGCTTCGGCGTTGCCCGCGCGGATGACTCCGGGCCGGTTCGACTTCGTGTACGAGATCTTCGTAGCGCGGCGCCTCTGGCGCCGATTCCACGATCTCGACGATTGCAGCTCGAATTCTTGTATCCAGGTCGGTCATCGCAGCGTCTTCCTGAGGTGGCGGCGGGCACGGGCAAGATGACGGCGGACGGCGCCATCGGAGATACCGAGGAGCTCCGCGATCCGCGACGGCTCGAGGTCCTCCCAGTACGTCAGATACACGACGGCCCGCTGCCGATCGCTCAAGGCGAGCACGGCAGCGAGGACCTCGGGCTTCGGCGCGTCGGCGGGACCAGCGCCGTCGGGATCTGCGTCGCCGGCAGCGGGCGTGCGCTGCTCATACCGGCGTCGCGTCGCGGTCCGCCTGCCTTGCATGCGGCACTCGTTGAGCACCGCGCGGTACAGGTACGCGCGTTGGTTCAACGCTGATGGCCACTTCGCCGACGTGAACACGCCGATCATCGCCGCGGAGACAGCATCGGTAGCGTTGTCGGGACCGACAAGCCCGGTCGCGAACCGCGTGAGCTCGTCCGCGTACTTCCGATAGATCTCTTCGTCCGAGGCCATACCGACCATGAGATGCGCCACCCCCCGCTGGCGGGTGACACATTCACAGAAAACGGGGGTCCACCAACGGGCGGACAGTGGGCAGCGGCCATCTGACAGGTCGTCAGATCGGATCGCTAACTTACCTGGATGGCCGATTCGCTGGACATGTCGGGCCGCGGCGTGCTCGTCACCGGCGGTACACGAGGAATCGGCCGCAGCATCGCCGAGCGCTTCCTCGCCGTCGGCGCGAGCGTGGTCGCCTGCGGGCGCACCGAGCCGGACCGGCCGATCGAATCCGAAGGCCGGCAGGCCGTGTTCGTTCCTGCCGACGTGCGCGACCCAGAGTCCGTCGACGCGATGTTCGACGCGGCCCTCGCCCGCATCGACCGCCTCGATCTCCTCGTCAACAACGCAGGGGGCGCGCCGCCTGCCGAGACGGGGACGGCGTCGCCGCGGTTCTCTCGAGCGATCATCGAGCTCAACCTGATCGCCCCGCTCGTTTGCTCACAGCGTGCCAACGCCTGCATGCAGCGCCAGGAGCACGGCGGGGCGATCGTCAACATCGCGAGCGTGAGCGCGATCCGCCCGTCGCCCGGGGCGGCCGCGTACGGCGCCGCGAAGGCGGGCCTGCTCAACCTCACCGCGACCATGGCCGTCGAGTTCGCACCCAAGGTTCGGGTCAACGCGGTGGTCGCGGGACTGATCGAGACCGAGCAGAGCTCCCTCTACTACGGCGACGAGGCCGGCGTCGCGGCAGTGGCCGAAACCGTCCCGCTCGGGCGGATGGGGACCGGCGAGGACGTCGCGAACGTGTGCCTGTTCCTCGCGTCGCCCCTGGCCTCGTACGTGAGCGGTGCGAGCATCGTCGTGCACGGTGGCGGCGAGCGCCCGGCGTTCCTGGACGCGGCAACGCCGGCAACCCCGGCGAGCCCCGCCTAGGCCACCCGGCACCCCGCAGAGGGCACCGGTTGACATCATCCGGCGTCGTTCGGGGAGAATCCGGGCATGCAAGGAGCCGCACCCACGCATCCGCTCTCGATGTTGACCCCGGACGAGGTCACGCGCGCTGCCGAGATCATCCGCGGGACCGGCCGGCTCACCGACGCGGCGCGGTTCGCGTACATCATCCTTCACGAGCCGGCCAAGGAAGAGCTGGCGTCCTGGAAGCCGGGTGACCCGATCGATCGCCAGGTGCACGCGCTGGTCGTTCCCGGCCCGCACCTGCTCATGCACGACGTGATCGTCTCGCTCACGACCGGCACCATCGAGCGCTGGGTCGACGTCGAAGGCATGCGGCCCGGGCTCTTGATGGAGGAGGCCGCGCACGCCGTCTTCACGACCCGCGAGCATCCCGAGTTCGTGGCTGCCCTCGCGCGGCGAGGCATCACCGATCTCGACACCGTCCAGATCGACCCGTGGCCCGCGGGCTCGTTCGGCTACGGGGCCGAAGCGGACCGCCGCATCGCGCGCTGCATCACGTTCGTGCGCGAGACCCGCACCGACAACGGATACGCGCGGCCAGTGGAGGGCCTGATCGTCCACTTCGATCTCGGCCGCAACGAGGTGATCGAGGTCATCGACCACGGAACGACGACCCTGCCGACCCAGCACGCGCGCTACTCGATCGACGAGCACCAACCGCAGCGCACCGACCTCAAGCCGCTCGAGATCACCCAGCCGGAGGGCCCGAGCTTCACGGTCGACGGCAACCTCGTGCAGTGGCAGAAGTGGTCCCTACGGATCGGCTTCGACCCGTACGAGGGGTTGACACTCCACCAGGTCACGTACGCCGACGACGGTCGGGAGCGCTCGATCATGCATCGAGCATCGGTGACCGAGATGGTGGTGCCGTACGGCGACCCCAACGAGGTCCACGGATGGAAGAACGCCTTCGATGCGGGGGAGTGGGGCCTCGGCCGCATGACGCAGCCGCTGACGCTCGGCTGCGACTGCCTGGGAGAGATCACCTACTTCGACGCCACGCTCGCCACCGAAGCCGGTGAGCCGTGGGTGATCGAGAACGCGATCTGCATGCACGAGGAGGACTACGGGATCCTCTGGAAGCACGTCGACTTGTGGAGCGGCACCTCGGAGGTGCGCCGCAGCCGCCGTCTGGTCATCAGCTTCATCGCGACCGTCGGCAACTACGAGTACGGCTTCTACTGGTACTTCTACCTCGACGGCAGCATCCAGCTCGAGGTCAAGCTCACCGGCATCGTGTCGCCGATGGCGATCGAGCCGGGGACCGAGCCCGAGTTCGCCAACGTGATCGCGCCGGGCATCGCGGCGCCGCACCACCAGCACATGTTCAACGTGCGGCTCGACATGGACGTCGACGGGACGCACAACGAGGTGGACGAGATCAACGCGGAAGCGGTGCCGGTGGGACCCGACAACCCGTGGGGGAACGCGTTCCGCTCGCGCTCGAAGCGCCTCGAGCACGAGTCGGAGGCGCAGCGAACGGTCAATCCCGCGAGCTCTCGGGCGTGGAAGATCGTCAACCCGCGCGTCACCAACGGGCTCGGCCAGCCGGTTGCCTACAAGCTCGTGCCGACGATGAGCACGCCGGCGCTGCTCGCACAGCCGGACTCGAGCGTCGGGAAGCGCGCAGCGTTCGCGCGCAACAACCTGTGGGTCACTCCCTACAGACGCGAGGAGCGTCGCGCCGCTGGCGAGTACCCGAACCAACACGAGGGTGGCGACGGCCTGCCGCTCTGGACCGCAGCGGATCGCTCGCTTACCGACACCGATGTGGTGCTCTGGTACACGTTCGGCATCACGCATTTCGCGCGACCCGAGGACTGGCCCGTGATGCCGGTCGAGTACACCGGCTTCATGCTCACGCCAACGGGCTTCTTCGACCGCAATCCCGCCCTCGACGTCCCGCCCAGCGACCACTGCGACTAGCCCCACTCCCGACTTTCTTGCGGAAACCGTCGCTATAGCAACGGTTACTGCGAGAAAGTCGTAGTGGGGCGCGGCTACGCGTGTTGGCTGGAGACGGAGACGATCTCGCCGGTCATGTAGCTCGAGTACTCGGACGCGAGGAACACGATCACGCCGGCGATCTCGTCCGGCTCGGCGGCGCGGCCGAAGGCCTCCTGCCGGGTCAGGTGCTTGAGCACGTCGTCGCTCGTGACCTTGGCAAGGTTCTCGTGCATGGCGAGGCTCGGCGACACGGCGTTGACCCGCACGCCGAACTTGGCCGCCTCCATCGCGGAGCAGCGCGTGAGCGCCATCACCCCGGCCTTGGCCGCGGCGTAATGGGCCTGCCCCGCTTGCGCGCGCCAGGCGAGCACGGAGGAGTTGTTCACGATCACACCACTCCCTCGCGGCTGCATGCGCTGGAGCGCGGCGCGCACACAGCGGAAGGTCCCGGTCAGCGTCACGTCGAGGACCTTGGCCCACTGCTCGTCGGTCATGTCGACGACGTTCGCCGTACCGCCCAAGCCCGCGTTGTTGACGAGCACGTCGAGCGGTCCCACCTCGTCCTCGGCGAACGTGAACATCGCGTCGACCTGCTCCTGACTGGTGACGTCGCAGACGATCGACGGCACCCCGAGCGCCGAGGCCGTCTCACCGAGCCGACGCTCGTGCGCGTCCGAGATCACGACGGTCGCACCCTCCGCCTGGCAGCGGCGTGCGGTCGCCGACCCGATCCCGGTCCCCGCGGCCGCCGTGATCAGCACCTTCTTGCCCTCGAGCAGACCGTGGGCGTCCATCACACCACCTTGGGTTCGGGCGGCAGGCCGAGGACCCGCTCACCGATCACGTTGCGCTGGATCTGGTTCGAGCCGCCGTAGATCGTGTCGGCACGGGTGTACAGGAACAAGCGCTGCGCCGGCGTGAGCTCGTACGGGGGCTCCGATGCAACCTCCGACCACGCTCCTTGCACGTCCATCGCGAGCTCGCCGAGCGAGCGGTGGAGCTGTGCCCAGTAGAGCTTCGAGATCGACGTCTCGCGCGTGACCTCGCCCTTCGCCATCGCGGTCAGGCCGCGCAACGCCGTGTACCGCATGATCTCCAGCTCGATGTACGCCTGCGCGACGCGTTGTCGTGAGATCGTGTCGCAGCGTGCACCCCGTTCACGGAGCGTGGCTACGATCTGGCGCCACTCGTTGACGAACCCGAGCTGCTGACCGAGCGTCAGCGCCCCCCGCTCGAACGCGAGTGTTCCCATCGCGACGCGCCACCCGCCGTCGACGTCCCCGACGACGTTCTCAACCGAGGTGCGCGCGCCGTCGAAGAACACCTCGTTGAACTCGGAGGTCCCCGTGATCTGCACGATCGGACGCACCTCGATGCCGGGCTGGGCCATCGGGACGAGCAGATACGAGATGCCGCGATGACGCGGCGCGTCCCGGTTCGTGCGCGCGAGCACGAAGCACCAGTCGGACCAGTGCGCGAGCGAGGTCCACACCTTCTGGCCGGTGATCACCCATTCGTTGCCGTCGAGCTCGGCGCGTGTCGAGATGTTGGCCAGGTCGGAGCCGGCGTTGGGCTCCGAGTACCCCTGGCACCACAGCTCCTCGCCGCTCGCGATCTTCGGAAGGAAGCGCGCGCGCTGCGCGTCGTTGCCGAAGTGCAGGATCGTCGGACCGATCAACCCCTCGCCGACCAGACCGACGCGGCCAGGGCCTCCGGCGCGTGCGTACTCCTCGTAGAAGATCACCTGTTGGAGCAGGCTCACGTCGCGGCCGCCGTACTCACGCGGCCACGAGAGGCAGGTCCAGCCGGCGGCGCCGAGCGCCACCTCCCACGCGCGACGCTCCTCGAACAGCGCGTGCTCGTCGCCGGGGCCGCCACGATGCCTGACCACGGCGAACTCGCCCTCGAGCTGTGTCACGAGCCAGTCCCGGGCTTCGGTCCGAAACGCCTCGTCCTCACTCGAGAAACGCAGGTCCACGGCCGGAGGTCTAGCCGATCACGGTTCGGCGCCCGCGCGCGTTGGGGTGCATTCGTTCCCGTAAACTTCGAACTCGTCGGAAGCCGAAGGCCGCACCCCCACGGCGACGATCACGGCGGAGTCGCCCACCCGCGCTCGGTCCATCGCGCCCTCCGCACTTGCACTTGCACGAAGCATCACGGTTCCACCAGATGGGCCCATCGGCCCACCACAACTTGCGGAACGGTGCATATCGGACGACACTCGTCTGAGCCGGCGGGCGACACCTTCCCCCTACTTCCCCACGCGGTCACCGGCCGCCTGGACGTCGGTTGGTGACGAACATGCCCAAGCTCAAGAAGGCTCTGGTCGTCTCGCTCGCAGTGGTCGCCGTGCTCGCCTCGGGCGCCGCCGCCTACACCCTCGTGCCCTGGAAGAGCTCCGACGGCACGACCACGGTCTACGCGACCCAGCTTGCCGCACCGAACCAGTCCGGGCCGCTCCGCATCGACGCGGTGCCGCCGGCGGGTGCCACGAACGTGCCGCTCAGCGGAACGCTCAGCTTCGCGACGTACGCAGGCACGATCGACACGCTGACCGTCACGGACCCGAGCGGCAACCCGGTACCCGGCGACCTCGTCGACGGGAACAAGACGTGGATCGCGGTCGCGAACCTCCAGCCCTCGACGACGTACCACGTCAACGCGCTGGTGAAGCCGAACGACGGCGCCCGAGTCCAGAAGAGCTGGACCTTCACGACGGTCGCTCCCTCGGACTACCTCGACGAGGCCATCACGCCCGGTGACAACGAGGTGCGCGGCGTCGGACAGCCGATCATCGTGAAGTTCTCGGCGCCGGTGGCGAACAAGGAGGCCGTGCAGCAACGCCTCAAGGTGACCACCACACCTGCGGTGCTCGGCGCGTGGCGGTGGATGAGCGACACCGAGGTCCACTGGCGACCGGCGAACCTCTGGCCGGCCCACACGGCGGTCGCGCTCGACGCGGACATCCAAGGCGTGGACGCAGGCAACGGTGTCTACGGCAACGTGCACCGCACCGTGCACTTCATGATCGGCGACTCGCACGTCAGCGTCGCGAACGCGCAGACGCACATGATGGCCGTGTACCAGAACGGGCAGCTCATCCAGAACTACCCGATCAGCCTCGGCCGGCCGAAGTACCCGACCATGAGCGGCCGCCACATCGTGCTCGACAAGGCGTACCACGTCGTCATGGACTCGAGCACCAACGGGATCCCGGTGAACTCGCCCGACGGCTACCGCGAGGACGTGTTCTGGAACACCCACATCTCCGAAGGCGGAGAGTACGTCCACGCGGCACCGTGGTCCGTCGGCAGCCAAGGCAACACGAACGTCTCGCACGGCTGCGTGAACCTGAGCGTCGCGAACGCCGAATGGTTCTACAACTGGAGCATGCCGGGCGACATCGTCGATGTCGTGAACACCGGGCGCCCGCCCGAGAACGACCCGGGTGTCGTCGACTGGATCCTGCCGTTCAGCCAGTGGGCGTCCGGCGGCGCGATTCCTGTCGCCAGCTCGTCCAACAGCGCGTACTAGAAGCTCCCGCCGCGCGCTCCCCGCGCCGGCGATAGGGTGAGCGGTACACGGGAGTCCGGTGCGCCGGGCTGAGAGGGTGGGCACGCAGCCCCCGACCGTCAGAACCTGATCCGGGTCATGCCGGCGCAGGGAGGCTCCTGCTTCTCCGGTCGGCGTGCATCCGGCGTACCTGTCGACGGGAGTCGTGATGGAGGCGCTGGTGTTCGCCGGGGGCGACCCGGTCGACGAGCGCTGGCACGCCCTGCTCGATCAGCACGAGCTGGTCATCGCCGCCGACTCCGGAATCGGTCACGTCCACCGGCTGGGCCTGCGCGCCGATGTCCTCGTTGGCGACATGGACTCGATCCTCAGCCGCTCGCTCGATCGCGCGCGCGACGAAGGGACGCGCATCGAGCAGCATCCCGCCGACAAGGACGCGACCGATCTCGAGCTCGCGCTGGAAGCCGCGCTCCGGCGTGGCGCCGACCGCGTCACTGTCCTCGGCGCGGGCGGCGGGCGTCTCGACCACTTCCTCGCCAATGCGCTGCTCCTCGCTTCGTCGCGCTGGGAGGCAATCCGCATCGACGCGCTGGTCGGTCCCGCCCGCTTGTTCGTCGTTCGCAGCCAGGTGCAGCTCCGCGGCCGTGTCGGCTCGGTCGTCACCCTCCTCGCGGTGAGCGGCACGGCGACGGGGGTCACCACGACAGGCCTCCGGTGGGAGCTCGCAGGCGAATCGCTCACGGCGGGCACCACGCGCGGCGTGAGCAACGAGATGACGGGCGAGACCGCGACGGTCTCGGTGGGCGAAGGAGTCCTGTTCGCGATCCAACCTTCGGGAGAGCTCTGACATGCGAAAGATGGTGACGGCGTCGGTGTGTGCGATCGCAATGGTGGCGGCTGCGTGCAGCAGCTCTTCCTCCGGCTCGGCAACCGCGTCGCAGGGCAAGAAGGCGAGCGGCACGGTCACACTCGTCACCCACGATTCGTTCGCCGTCTCCCCCGGCGTCAAGGCCGAGTTCGAGCGAGACACCGGTCTGAAGCTCCGGCTGATCAGCAACATCGGCGACGCCGGGAGCACGCTCAACCAGGTCATCCTCACCAAGGGCAAGCCACTCGGGGACGCTTTCTTCGGAGTCGACAACAGCTTCCTGTCGCGCGCCGAGAAAGCAGGGATCTTCACCCCGTACGTCGCGAAGGGCCTGAGCAACATCCCGCTGGAGTACCAGCTCGACCCGCAACACCGGGTGACGCCCGTCGACTACGGCGACGTCTGCATCAACTACGACCGCAAGTACTTTGCGGATCACCACCTCGCGGTGCCGCGCACCTTCGCCGACCTTACGAAGCCCGCGTACAAGGGCCAGCTCGTGGTCGAGAACCCCGCGACGTCCTCCCCAGGCCTGCTCTTCCTGCTCGCGACGATCGCGCATTCGGGCGCCCCGGGCTGGCAGCGCTACTGGAAGCGGCTCCGCGCCAACAACATCAAGGTCGTCGACGACTGGAGCACCGCATACGACTCCGACTTCTCGGGATCGTCGGGCAAGGGCCCGTACCCGCTCGTGGTCTCGTACGCGTCGAGCCCGCCGGCCGAGGTCGTCGGCAAGACGCCGGAACCCGCGCAGTCGCCGGTCGGCACCATGACCGCGACCTGCTTCCGGCAGGTCGAGTTCGTCGGCGTCCTCGAAGGAGCCAAGAACCGCGTCGGGGCGAAGAAGCTCATCGACTTCATGGCGAGCGAGCCGTTCCAAGCCGACGTGCCGCTCCAGATGTACGTCTGGCCGACGCGCACGGGAACACCGCTTCCGACGGTGTTCACGAAGTACGCCGACGTGCCCGCGCACTCGCTGACGCTCCCGGCACACGAGATCGGCAAACACCGTGACCAGTGGATCCGGCAATGGACAAACATCGTGTTGCGCTGAGAGGCGCGTCGACTGCCGCACGGCGGATCGCGCTGGCGGCGGTCCCCGTCGCCTTTCTCGCGGTCTTCCTGCTCTGGCCCGTCGGTGCGATCATCGACCGCGGGATCCGGCCCGGTGGCGCGCTCGACCTATCGGGATTCCGAGACGTCTTCGACGACCCGGGCCTGCGCCACATCGTGTGGTTCACGTTCTGGCAGGCCGCCGTCTCGACGGCAATCACGCTCGCGCTCGGGATCCCCGGCGCATATGTGCTGAGCCGCTACCGCTTCCGGGGCCGCTCCCTCCTGCGCGCGCTCGTCGTGGTCCCGTTCGTCCTCCCGACCATCGTGGTCAGCGCGGCCTTCATCGCGCTCGGAGTCCAGGAGTCGCTCCTCGCCATCCTGCTCGCGCACGCCTTCTTCAACTACGCCGTCGTCGTCCGCACGGTCGGAGGGCTCTGGGCACACCTCGACACGCGCACCGAAGAGGCGGCGCGTGTGCTCGGCGCAGGACGTGTCCGAACGTTCCTCACGGTGACGCTGCCGGCGCTCCGGCCAGCGATCGCCGCTGCAGCATCGATCGTCTTTCTGTTCTGCTTCACGTCGTTCGGGGTCATCCTCGTGCTGGGCGGGCCGCGGATCTCGACACTCGAGACGGAGATCTACCGCCAAACGGCAGACCTGCTGAACCTCCGAACCGCGGCGATCCTCTCGCTCGTGCAGCTCGCCGCGGTGCTCGCGGCAATCGGCGTGAGCGGCTGGGCGCGAGGCCGCCGTGACGCGGCGCTCGGACTCCGGTCGGCGTCCGAGACCGGCCGCGCACCCCGAGGCTGGCAGGCAAGGGCGTTCCTCGCGGCGAACCTCGCGGTGATGGCTGCCCTGCTCGGCACGCCGATCGTCGTGATGATCGCCCGGTCGGTGCCGCACGGGTTCTCGGCCTACACACAGCTGCGGACGACAGCGCGCGGGTTCACCGAGCCGCCCATCGACGCCGTCTGGACATCTCTGCGCTACGCCGTGGTCGCCACCGCAATCGCGCTGGTCGTCGGGGGCGCGGCGGCGTTCGCGCTCGCACATGCGTCGCGCCGACGGCGGCGGGGCGCCGCCCGCGCGCTCGATGCGCTGGTGATGTTGCCGCTGGGCGTCTCCGCGGTGACCGTCGGCTTCGGCTTCCTCATCACGTTCGATAGGGCTC
Organism: Acidimicrobiia bacterium; assembly: GCA_036557185.1. Classification (GTDB taxonomy): domain Bacteria; phylum Actinomycetota; class Acidimicrobiia; order IMCC26256; family JAENVU01; genus DATBHZ01. Next base: position 15,343 of record DATBHZ010000092.1, read on the forward strand.
CGCTCGACCTGAGGACGTCGTGGCTGATCATCCCGATCGCACACGCGCTCGTCGCGATCCCGTTCGTCGTCCGCATCGTGCTGCCGGTGATCCAGGCGATCGACCCGAGGCTGCGCGAAGCGGCCGCGGTGCTCGGAGCGAAGCCGCGACGCGTGTGGCGCGAGATCGATCTGCCGATCGCCGCACGCGCCGCGCTCATTGCCGCGGGGTTCGCGTTTGCGATCTCGCTCGGCGAGTTCGGGGCGACCTTGTTCATCGTCCGCCCCGATACGACGACCCTGCCCGTCGCGATCTACCGGCTCCTCGGGCGGCCGGGCGCGACGAGCTTCTCGGAGGCGATGGCGGCGAGCACGATCCTGATGGTGCTGACCGCGCTCTCGATCATGGCCATTGAGCGGCTGCGCATCCGCGACGTCGGCGAGTTCTGATGCTCGAGATCGACCACCTGCGCGTCGAGTACTCCGGAAAGCCCGCGGTCGCGGACGTCTCGTTGGCGGTCCCCGACGGCACGGTCGTGTGCATCGTCGGACCGAGCGGCAGCGGCAAGAGCACGCTGTTGCGCGCGGTCGCCGGGCTCGAGCCACCGACGTCCGGCACGATCCGCTGGGACGACCGGGACCTCGCCGGCGTCCCCACGCACCGGCGCCGGTTCGGGCTCATGTTCCAGGACCACGCGCTGTTCCCGCACCGCGACGTGCTGGGCAACGTCGCATTCGGCCTGCGGATGTCGCGCCTCTCGGCCGGCGATGCAGAAGCACGAGCGCGTGAAGCGCTCGCGAGCGTGGGGTTGGAGGGCTTCGAGCACCGGAAGGTGCGAGAGCTGTCGGGCGGCGAGCAGCAGCGCGTCGCGCTCGCGCGCTCCATCGCACCGAAGCCGCGCCTCTTGATGCTCGACGAGCCCCTCGGGTCGCTCGACCGGGCGCTGCGCGAACGACTCGTCGTCGATCTGCACGCCCTGTTCCGCTCGACCGCGATCACGGCCTTGTTCGTCACGCACGATCAGGACGAGGCCTTCGCGCTCGCGGACTCGGTCGTGATCCTGCATCGCGGGCTCGTCGAGCAGGAGGGTGATCCGCAGCAGGTGTGGCGGCGGCCGCGCACCGAGTTCGCGGCACGCTTCCTGGGCTTCTCGAACGTCCTCGACGCACGCCGCGTCGACGGCGTGGTTCGGTGCGCGTTGGGGCCGGTGCCGGCACCCGATGACTCGGCATCGGGCGCGCTCCGCGTCGCGATCCGTCCGGACGGTCTGCGTGTCGCCGACGCCGGTAACATCACCGGCGAGGTCGTGGGTTGCACGTTCCGGCGCGATCACTTCCTGACACGCATCGCGACGCCGCACGGCACCTTCGAGGTCGCGACCGCCGAGCCGGCCGCCATGGGAGCACACCTGAGCGTCGCGCTCGACCCGGCCGCAGCGGTCGTGCTCCCTGCGCACGCCGATCGATAACCTCCGGACGGTGAACGCCCGCGCGCCGCGTCCCGTCCGGGTCGGGCTCGCGGGCGCCGGCCCTTGGGCACGCACGGTCCACGCCCCGACCTTCGCGGCCGGTCCCGAGACGGAGCTCGCCGGCGTGTGGTCGCGCACCCGTGCACACGCGGCCGACCTGGCCGCCGAGCACGGCGTGCCGGCGTGCGAGTCGTTCGACGAGCTGCTGGCCGTCTCCGACGCGGTCGTGATCGCGGTGCCGCCCGACGTCCAACCGGGGCTGGCCGTCCGCGCGGCCGAGGCAGGCAAGGCGCTGCTCCTGGAGAAGCCTCTGGCGTTCGATGTTGCAGGCGCGGAGCAGATCGCCGCAGCGGTGAGGAGAGCCGGCGTCGGATCGATGATGCTCCTGACGTATCGCTACGCGCAGGTGGTTCGCGACTTCCTCGAAGAGGCCGCGAAGTTCGCCGCGTACGGCGGCCGCGCCGCGTTCCTCTCGGGAGCCTTCCTCGGCGGCGCGTTCGCCGGTGGGTGGCGGCTCGAACGCGGCGTGCTCGTCGACGTCGGGCCCCACATCCTCGATCTGGTCGACGCGGCACTCGGCGAGATCACCCACGTCACCGGCCGAGGGGACCCGGCGACCTGGGTGTCGCTCGTCCTGCAGCACGCGACCGGTGCGGTGAGCGATGTCGCGATCTCGTGCCGGGCCGCGATCAGACCGAGCCGGACCGACGTGGAGATCTTCGGACCAGGCGGCTCCTTGAGCGTCGACGCCCGGTCCGGTCCGCGCGAACAGTCGTTCGCCCGGCTCCGCGCGGAGCTCGCCGACGTCGCGCGAGGCGCGCGTCATCCGTGCGACGCGGAGCGCGGGCTCCATCTCCAACGCGTCGTCGAAGCGGCGGAGCGCTCGCTCACGGCGAGCGGCGTCGTCGAGGTCACGCGAGACGTCTCGTAGGATTGACCGGACATGGGGACCGTCCTGGCGATCGCCGTGGTGCTCGTCGCAGTGCTCGGTCTGGCACTGGGCGGCCGGCACCTGTTGCTCAAGGCGCTCCGACCGGGAGGGTTCGAGTGCTCGTTGCGCACCCTGAGCGGTGAGCGTCCCGGCCTGAGCGATCGCTTCCGAGCCGGCTACGCGGGGAGAGAGCTCGACAACTTCGTGTGGCGGCGCATCATCTGGCCGTCGCCCAAGGTGTCGATCCCGGCCGCGGCGATCCACTTCGAGGAGCAGCGCCCGCCCGGCAGGCGACAACACCTGTTCTCGTTGCCCGCGAGCTTCGCGGTGATTCCCGTCGAGCTCCCCGACGGAACGGTGCTCGAGCTCGCGCTCTCCCAGCGGCGGCTCGACCGCGTGATCGCGGTGCTCCGATAGTGCAGGTCGTCGTCATTGGTGGTGGACACAACGGTCTCGTCGCGGCCGGGCTGCTCGCCAAACGCGGTGCACACGTGACGGTCCTCGAACAACGCGACGTGGTGGGCGGGGCCGCCGTCACCGAGACTCCGTGGGGCCCGAGCTACAAGGTCACGGCGCTCTCCTACGTCGTGAGCCTGCTCCCGTCCGTCATCGTGCGCGAGCTCGAGCTGGAGCGGCACGGCTACCGCATCCACCCGCAGGGCCCGTACTTCGCGCCGCGGCCCGGCGGCCCGTCGTTGCGTCTGCCCGCCGACCCGGTCGCCCGGCGTCGATCGATCGCGCAGTTCTCGGGGCGCGACGCCGATGCGTACGACCGGTGGGAGGCGTGGCTCGGCGGGCTGGCAGGCACGCTCGCGCCGCTGCTCACGGAGACGCCGCCGCGCCTCGGTTCGCGCCGCCCGAGGGACCTGCTCGACCAGGCGCGCCTCGGGTGGCGAGCCCGGTCCTGGAACGTACGCGCGACCGCCGACATCACGAAGCTCTTCACCGCCAGCATCGCCGATCTACTGGACGACTTCTTCGAATCCGACGCCATGCAAGGCGTCCTCAGCGTCAGCGGCGTGATCGGTACCTGGGCCGGACCTCGGTCTGCCGGTACCGCGTACGTGATGGCCCACCACAAGATCGGCGACGTCGGCGGCGGCAAGCTCGGCGCGTGGGGCTTCCCGGAGGGAGGGATGGGAGCCGTGACGCGCGCGTTGCGCGAAGCCGCCGAGTCGTTCGGCGCGTCGGTACGCACCGATGCTCCAGTCGAGCGGATCCTCGTCGACCGTGGAACCGCGACGGGCGTCGTGCTCGCCACCGGTGAGGAGGTGCGCGCCGACGTCGTGATCGCCGCCACACACCCTCGGATCACGTTCCTCGACCAGCTCGACGCGCGCGACCTCCCGGGCGAGTTCCTCGACGACATCCGCAGGTGGAAGAGCCGCAGCGGCACCGTGAAGGTGAACCTGGCGCTCGATCGGCTCCCCGAGTTCGCCTCCGACCCGGGATTCGACCCGGACGTCCACGGCGGCACGATCGTGATCGCTCCGAGCCTCGACCACGTCGAGCGAGCGTTCCAGGACGCCGTGGGCGGCCGCACGGCCGTCTCCCCCTTCGCCGACATCTGCATCCCCTCGGTCTTCGACCGCACGCTCGCGCCCGAGGGGCACCACGTGATGTCGATGTTCACGCAGTGGGTGCCTCACATGTTCGCCGCCGCGCCGCATACCGACGAGCTGGACGCGTACGCAGACCGGGTGATCGGGGAGGTCGACGACGTCGCACCGGGCTTCCGGGACTCGATCCTCCACCAGCAGGTCATCGGGCCGTACGAGATGGAGCACACGTACGGTCTCGTGGGCGGCAACATCTTCCACGGCGAGCTCTCACCGTCGCAGCTGTTCCACATGCGTCCGGCGCCGGGTTACGCGGACTACCGCACTCCGATCCGGAACCTCTACCAGGCGGGCTCCGCCACCCACGGCGGGGGTGGCGTGACGGGGATCCCGGGCCTCAAGGTCGTCGAGCAGGTCGAGCACGACCGTTCGGTCAACCGGTGGAGACGCCGACTCCGCGAGCCCTCGTAGGGCCGGGACTGCGAATCGCTCAGGTCTCGTCCATCGCCATCGCGAACGCTTCGAGCCCGCGCGCGATCTCGCGCTCGTCCACCACGAGCGGCGGCATCCAACGGATCACGTTCCCCCAGGTCCCGGCGTTCATCAGGAGCAGATGCCCTTCGTCACGGCAGTGCGCCAGGACAGCTGCCGTCCGCTCAGGAGCCGGCTGGCGCGTCTGCGGATCGGCCAGCTCGCAACCGACCATGAGACCCGGACCGCGGATGTCGGCGAGCACCGGATGCCGCGCCGCCAACTCGACCAAACCCTTCCGCAACTGCGCGCCACGGGCATTGACGTTCTCGAGGAAACCGGGCGCGGTGAGGACCTCGATCGTCGCGAGCGCTGCGGCACAACCGATCGGGTTCCCGCCGTACGTTCCGCCGTGGGAGCCCTTCGGCCACCGCGCCATCGGCTCGGCCGGAGCACCAATGCCCGAGATCGGAAATCCCGAGCCCATCCCCTTCGCGAGGATGATCACGTCGGGAACGACGCCCGACTGCTCGATCGCGAACATCGTGCCCGTCCGCGCGAACCCTGACTGCACCTCGTCGGCGACCAGCAGGATCCCGTGCTGCGTGCAGAGCTCCCGGAGCCCTCGAAGGAACGACGTCGGCGCAGGGAGGTACCCGCCTTCTCCGAGCACGGGCTCGATGATCATCGCCGCCGTCTCCTCCGGCGCCGTCTGCCCCGCGAGCAGGTCGCGGAGCGAGCCGAGCGCGTACCGCACCGCTTGATCCTCGGAGACGCCGTCGCGGAACGCGTTCGGGAACGGTGCCACGAAGACGCCCGGCGGAAGCGGCTCGTAGCCGGCGCGGTATCCGGTCCGCGACGTGGTCATGGCCATCGCGAGGTGGGTCCGGCCGTGGAACGACCCGTGGAACACGATGATGTTCGGGCGCTTCGTGGCCTGCTTCGCGAGCTTCACCGCAGCTTCCGTCGCCTCGGCACCGCTGTTCGCGAAGAAGAAGGTGTCGATGCCGGGAGGCGTGATCTGCGCGAGGCGATCGGCCAGCGGCTCGAGCAGCGGATGTCGATAGCAGTTGACCTGAGCGTGGATGAACGACTCCGCCTGCTGCTGGATCGCTGCGACGACGTCGGGGTGGCAGTGGCCGGTGCTGACCACGGCGATCCCGCCCGTGAAGTCGAGATACTGGGCTCCGTCTGCGGTGGTGACGGTGCAGCCGCGTCCCGACACGACTTGGAGATCCGTCACCTGGAACCAGACGTCGGACAGGTGCGAACCCATCCGGCCAGGGTATTGGGCCGGTATTAGGGCCGCACCTTCGTGAGCGGCGCCCCGTTCGTCCATGCCGCGGGATCTCCGGGCTCCCACCGGCCGCTCGGCGAGGCATCCACCTGGATCCGTTCCCTCGCCATGCGCACCGCCGCCTCACCGGGCGGGAGGTCCCACGCGCGCGCCGTCGCCAGCACCTTGGCCGTGGTCGTCTGGATCCTGGACGCTTCCGACATCGCCTGGTCACGCGAGTACCCCGTGAACTCCTGCGCGATGTTGATGATGCCCCCGGCGTTCGCGACGAAGTCGGGCACGAAGAGCACGCCCTTGTCGGCGAGCGCCGCGTCGACCTCGTCGGACGCGAGCTGGTTGTTCGCGCCGCCGCAGATGATCTCGCACTTCAGCTCGTCGATCGTCTCGAGGGTCACCACGTCGCCCAGCGCGCACGGAGCGAGGATGTCGCAGGGCGTGCGCAACACCGCGTCCACCGGCAACGGGTTGACGTCGAGCTCGTCGACCAGCGCCTTGACGCGCAACGCGTCGACATCGCTGATCTGGACGATCGCGCCCTTCGCGACGAGCAGCCGTGCCAGCTCGGCGCCGACCTTCCCGACGCCCTCCACCACGACGCGCTTGCCGCGCAGCGAGCCCTCTCCCCAACGGTGCTCGGATGCCGCCCACATCGCGCAGAAGACGCCGAACGCCGTCACGGGCGAGGGGTCGCCGGAACCGCCGGGCGTGCTCACGCCCGTCACCCACGGCGTGACCTCCGCCATCGAATCCATGTCGTGCGTCGTCGCGCCGACATCCTCGGCGGCGATGTACCTGCCGCCCAGCTCGTGCACCGCGCGGCCGAGTGCGTGGAGCAGCGCGGGCTTGCGCTCCTCGAGCGGGTCGTCCCACAGGACGACTGCCTTCCCGCCGCCCTGGTGCAACCCCGCGACCGCAGCCTTGTGGGTCATGGCCTCGGACAGCCGGAGCGCGTCGTGGACGGCCGCGTCGTCGTCGGCGTAGTGCCAGAACCGGATCCCACCGAGCGACGGACCGAGCGCCGTCGAGTGCACGGCGATGATGGCTCGCAACCCGGTCGGGGGATCTGTCACGAACACCACCTGCTCGTGCCCGCTCTGCTCCATCTCCCGGATCACGTTCATCGCCGTTCGCCTATCCGTCGGTGGCCGGCTCGAGATCGAGCGCAGCCGAGTTGATGCAATATCGCTGCCCCGTCGGCCGGGGACCGTCGTCGAACACGTGCCCGAGGTGCCCACCACACTTGCGGCACACCACCTCGGTGCGCACCATGCCGTGGCCCGTGTCCGATCGGAGCTCCACCGCCTCCGCAACCGCAGGCTCGTAGAAGGACGGCCAACCCGTCCCGGACTCGAACTTGGTGTCGGAGGAGAAGAGCTCCGCTCCGCAGCCGGCGCAGCGGTACATGCCCTTGTCCTTTGTCATGGCATATTTGCCCGTAAAGGCCCGCTCCGTACCCTGGCGGCGAAGCACCTCGAATTGCTCGGGGCTGAGCTTCTCCCGCCATTCGTCGTCCGTCATCGAGATTTTTTCGGTATCCGCCATGGTCAAACCTTAGGCACGCTCCGGAGGGGCCCATCTCCACAGAATCTCCACACCCCAGGGGGGACTCCTCCACCGCAGGCTCCTTATCCTGAGGAAGTGACGCCCGTGGCACCACTCGCGCCGAACGCGCGCACGATCCTGGTGATCGAGGACGAAGCCTCGATCGCCGCCGCGGTGGCGGCCCGGCTGCGCTCCGAGGGGTTCTCGGTCGACATCGCCTCCGACGGGCCGAGCGGCGTCGTGCGGTGCCGAAAGCTGCAACCCGACCTCGTCGTGCTCGACCTCATGCTCCCCGGCCTCGACGGCTTGGAGGTCTGCGAGCGCATCCAGGAGGACCGGCCCGTTCCCGTGCTGATGTTGACCGCGCGCGACTCCGAGAGCGATCTCGTCGTCGGGCTCAACGTCGGCGCCGACGACTACATGACCAAGCCGTTCTCGACGCGGGAGCTCGTGGCGCGCGTCCATGCTCTGCTGCGCCGCGTCGATCGTGCGCGTGCCGACGCCGGGCTCCCGGAGCTGCGGGTGCTCGAGCTTGCAGACGTGACGGTGGACACCACGACCCGGCGCGTCACGCGCGACGGCGAGGTCGTGCACCTCACGCCCACGGAGTTCGATCTGTTCGTTTGCCTGGCCGAGGTTCCCGGTCGCGTCTACACGCGCGACGAGCTGCTCGCGCAGGTCTGGGGCTACGACGTCGCGTCGGGTGGCCGCACCGTCGACTCGCACGTCCGCGCGATCCGGCGCAAGCTCCATCCGGGGCTCATCCGAACGGTGCACGGCGTCGGCTACGCGATCGACACCGACGTTGCCGGGAGCCTGCCGTGAAGCACATGCCGGACCGGCCGCTCGACCAGGTGACGAGCATCAAGGTCAAGCTCGCGGGTCTGATCGTGGGTGCCGTCGGCATCACGGTCTTCGTGTTCTGGTTCATGGTCCGGATCCTCGAGATCTGGCCCAGCGTGAGCGGCGTAGTCGCCGGCGTCGTCGCGCTCGTGATGGTCCGGTTCCTCGCTCGGGGCATGACGTCACCCCTGCGGGAGATGGCAGAGGCCACACAGGCCATGGCCCGCGGCGACTACTCCCGCCGCGTCACCGACAGCGCGCGTGACGAGGTCGGCCGGCTCGCACGCTCGTTCAACCAGATGGCTGCCGAGCTTGCCGAGACGGACCGAGTCCGGCGTGATCTGGTCGCCAACGTCAGCCACGAGCTGCGGACGCCACTCACCGCGTTGCAGGCCACGCTCGAGAACCTCGTGGACGGTATCGAGGCGCCCGAACCGGGGACGCTCTCCACGATGCTCGCTCAGGTCGAGAGGCTCGGACGGCTCGTCACTCAGCTCCTGGACCTCTCACGCCTCGAAGCCGGCACCGTGCCGCTCGACCGCCAGGAGTTCGCCGTCGAGCCCGTGCTCGAGCACGCGGTCCGCGAGCAAAAGCTGCACGCGCCCGGTGTCGAGATCGCGATGATCGTGGAGGACGAGCCGCTGATCGCGGACGGTGATCCCGAGCGGGTGCACCAGGTCGTTGCGAACCTGCTCGAGAACGCGGTGCGCCACTCGCCCAGCGGCTCCGGCGTGGAGGTGCGTGCGCGCCGGACCGACGATCGCGTGACGATCGAGGTGCTCGACGAAGGTCCGGGCATCCCGGAGCAGGACGAGCAACGAGTGTTCGAACGCTTCTACCGCGCGGACTCCGCCCGCGCGTCGAGCGACGGGGGCGCCGGCCTCGGGCTCGCCATCGCTCGCTGGATCGTCGATCTGCACGGCGGGGACATCCACCCGGAGCCGCGGCTGCCTCACGGCTGCCGCATGGTGGTGACGCTCCCGCACGGCCACGTCAAACGCACCGCGCCCGCGGCGGCGCCCGCCTGAGATCGCCGCAGCACAGCAATTCCTAGGGAGACACGGATGATCAAATTCGCCAGCATCGACGACGCACTGAAGCGCATCCGCCGCGGTGAGATGGTCCTCGTCGCCGACGACGAGGACCGTGAGAACGAGGGAGACCTCACGCTCGCCGCCGAGTGGGTCACACCCGAGGCGATCAACTTCATGTTGCGCTGGGCGCGCGGCCTGGTGTGCATGCCGACGAGCGCGTCACTCCTCGACAGGCTCGACATCCCGCCGATGGTTCCGCCGGGCCACGCAGGTTGCGACACCGCGTTCAGCGTCTCGATCGACCACGTCGACGCGGGCAGCGGCATCGGTGCCGCCGATCGTGCGCTCACCGTTCGTCGCGTTCTCGACCCCGCGTCGACGCCGGGCGAGTTCGTCCGCCCCGGCCACGTCTTCCCGCTGCGCGCTCGCGACGGCGGGGTGCTGGAACGGCGCGGCCATACCGAGGCAGCCGTGGACCTGGCGCGCCTCGCCGGCCTCGCCCCCGTCGCCGTGATCTGCGAAGTGCTGCACGACGACGGCTCGCCTGCGCGCCTCCCATTCCTCGAGATGTTCGCCCAGGAGCACCGGATCTCGATGATCTCGGTCGCGCAGCTCGTCGACTACCGGGCCGAGCACACCGCCGACGCCGACGACCCGACCGTCCCGCTGCTCCTCTGACCTCCCTGCATCCGATCGACGTGCTCAATCGGCTCGCGACGATCGTCCGTTCGCAGCACGTGCTCACGGAACCGGACGAGCGCGCCGGCTACGAGATCGACTGGACACGCCGCTACCGGGGAGACGCGCTGGCGGTCGTGCGGCCGGGAAGCACCGCTGAGGTCGCGCAGGTGCTCTCGGTCTGCAACGAGGGGTCGATCGCGGTCGTCCCGCAGGGCGGCAACACGGGTCTCGTGGGCGGCAGCGTGCCGCGGCCCGACCGGGCCGCCGTGGTGCTGAGCCTCGCACGTCTCGACGAGTGCTCGATCGACGCGCAGCACGGCGAGGCGGTGGTCGGCGGCGGTGTGATCCTGGAGTCGTTCCAGCGGGCGTCTCGCGCGAGCGGTTGGGACCTCGCGGTCGACCTCGCAGCTCGCGGCTCGTGCACGATCGGCGGGATGGTCGCGACGAACGCCGGTGGCGAGCACGTCGTCCGCTACGGGCCCATGGCCCAGCAGCTCATCGGAGTCGAGGCGGTGCTCGCCGACGGCACCGTCGTCGGGCACGTTCCCGCGCTCCGCAAGGACAACACCGGCTACCACTGGGCAGGCATCCTGGCCGGCAGCGAGGGAACGCTGGGCGTCGTGACCCGCGCGCACCTGCGGCTCGTCGCGGTCCTGCCTGCACGCGTCGTCGCTCTCCTGGGGCTGCCCGATCTCGAAGCCGCGCTCGCGGTCACCGGCAAGCTTCGCCGCACGCTCCCCGAGCTGAACGCCGTCGAGGTCTGCTTCGCTGACGGCATCGACCTCGTCCGTTCCGTCACCGGCATGCCGGCTCCGCTGTCGCAACGCGCGCCCGTGAATGTCGTGGTCGAGACCGCGGGCGACGACGTTGACCTGCTCGTGGATCGCCTCGGCGGCGCGGTCGCCGCCGCCGGAGGCATGCTCGACAGCGCGATCGCGAGCACCGAGGCCGACCGTGCGCGCCTGTGGCGCTACCGAGAGGCGCATACCGAGGCGATCAGCACACTCGGCGTGCCGCACAAGCTCGACGTGTCGATCCCCTTCGACCGCATGCTCGAGTTCGAGCGACGCGTGCGCGCGCTCGTGAGCGACGCCGGCGCGCAGCTCGTGCTGTTCGGCCACCTCGGCGACGGGAACCTGCACGTCAACGTGCTGGGACCGTCGGCCGACGACGCGCGCATCGACGATGCCGTGCTCGACCTCGCCGCCTCCCTCGGAGGCAGCATCAGCGCCGAGCACGGCATCGGCATCGCGAAGCGCTCCGCGTTCGCGCGCACCCGGAGCACCGCGGAGCTCGACGCGATGCGCGCGATCAAGCGGGCGCTCGACCCCCGAGCGATCCTCAACCCTGGCGTGCTCTTCTCCTGAGACCGCTAGGGTCCCGAGCGGGTCGCGAGAGACGAGGAGAAGCCATGGACTTCGCGCAGAGCCAGCGCTCGAAAGAGCTCCAGGCGCAGCTCCAGGAGTTCGTCGACACGCAGGTCGAACCGGCAACGCCCGTCTACTTCGAACAGGTGCGTGACTCGGGTGACGCGCACTTCCATCCGCCTGTGATGGAGGAGCTCAAACGCGAGGCCCGCGCGCGCGGTCTCTGGAACCTCTTTCTTCCGAACGCCAAGTTCGGCGCAGGTCTCGGCAACGTCGACTACGCACCCCTGTGCGAGATCATGGGCCGGAACCTGCTCACCGCAGAGGCGACGAACTGCGCAGCACCCGACACCGGCAACATGGAGATCCTCGCCGAGTTCGGGACGCCCGAGCAGCAGGACGAGTGGCTGGTACCGCTGCTCGAAGGCGAGATCCGCTCGTGCTTCGCGATGACGGAGCCGTGGGTCGCGAGCTCTGACGCCCGCAACATCCAGAGCACGATCGAGCGCGACGGAGACCACTACGTGGTGAACGCGCACAAGTGGTTCACCAGCGGAGCGGCATCGTCACGGTGCAAGGTGGCGATCCTGATGGGCGTGTCGGCACCCGACGCGGACCCGTACCACCGCCATTCGATGATCCTCGTCCCGATGGACACGCCCGGCGTTCAGGTCGTCCGCACGCTCTCGGTCTTCGGGCACGACGCCGGCGGCGGCCACTGCGAGACGCTCTTCGAGAACGTGCGTCTCCCGGTCACCAACGTCCTCGGTGGCGACGGCAACGGCTTCGCGATGGCGCAGGCGCGGCTCGGCCCCGGCCGGATCCATCACTGCATGCGCGCGATCGGCCTCGCCGAGAAGGCGCTCGAGCTCCTGTGCAAGCGCGCGCAGCTGCGTGTCGCGTTCGGCAAGCCGCTCGCCGAGCAGGGCACCATCCAGGCGACGGTGGCCGAGAGCCGCATCATGATCGAGCAGGCGCGCCTGCTCACCATGAAGGCGGCATGGCTCATGGACACGGTCGGGAACAAGGGCGCGCGCTTCGAGATCGGCGCGATCAAAGTTGTCGCTGCGCGCACCGCGACGACCGTGATCGACCGGGCGATCCAGGTGTTCGGCGGTGCGGGTGTCTCACAGGACTGGCCGCTCGCCGACATGTATGCGCACGCGCGCACCCTCCACTTGGTCGACGGCCCCGACGAGGTGCACCTCCAGCAGATCGCGCGCCGCGAGCTCCGGAAGTACGAGGCGCTCCGCCCGGCCGCGGTCTCCTAACGCGCGGCGCCCCGCGCCGCAGAACCGGCGCCCTCAGCTCGTCGCGGGGATGCCGTGCTCGCCGACCGGCCCGACGGAGAGACCGAGGTTGCCGAAAGCCGTCGCGATCCTCGGCAGCGCGGCGAGCGAGGCCTGCCAGCAGTCGAACGCGGACGTGCAGTCGGAGTCGTGCAGCAGCACGGTCCCACCGTCGACGAACCCGTCGAGCACGTCCTGTGTCACGGACTCCGCGGTCGCCGCCGCACGCCAGTCACGCCCCCAGGCCGTCCACAGGACGGGGCGCAGCTGGAGCCGGCGCGCCGCCCACATGCCGTTCATCGAGAGCGTTCCGTACGGTGGGCGGAACCACTCCGGTTCCGCGCCGGTGATGTCCGCGATGAGGTCGCGCGAGCGTGCGATGTCGTCGACGGTCGCGCGCGGTGAGCGCCAGAGCTGGGAGTGGTGCTCGTATCCGTGGACGCCGATCTCGTGGCCGGCCGCGGCCACCTCCTCGGCGAGCCCCGGCGCGCGGCGCACCATCTCGCCCAGCATGAAGAACGTCGCCCGCCAGCCGAGCTCGGCAAGGCGCTCGAGGAAGTCCGGCGTGGACGACGGGTCCGGGCCGTCGTCGAACGTGACGGCGACGTGGCCTCTGCGCCCGACGCCGGCAAGCTGCGGCGCGATCCGCCTGCCGAGAGCGGAGAGCGCGATCAGAGACGGTGCGCTGTTGATGGCAAGGGCGGCTGCGCCCGCGCCGGCGAAGGCTCCACCTACCCACGCAGCACGACGCGCCATACGTGAGAAATCTAGCGGAGGTCGAGCAGGGGTTGTGCCGATAGTCCGGCGGCGCGCAGCTCGGTCGCGAGGCGCTGGAGCGCGACCTCGAGGGCATGCGGAGTACGGCGACGACCGTCGAGCACGTAGACCTTGTCGTCGTGCAGCTTCGCGGGGAGGCGCTCGGGCTTGAACACCGAGTCCGGCTCGACGAGCCTCTGGTGCCGGCGGGCACACCACATCTGGTCGAACGCGTCGAGCCGTCGCTCGGGAACGAACTCCCGGACCTTGACGCCGGCGCTTGACTTGAGCGTGTCCCCGGCCTTCGCAACGTCGCTCTGAGCACGGAGATAGCGGAAGGGCCGGCCGTGCCCCCAGCCGCCGTTGCCGACGTCGACACCGTGCGCGGCCAGGAGACGCACGGACGATCCCGACGCCCTCGCAGTCTTCCCGTCGACGATCGCCGTGGCGTCCAGGGACTGGAGCTCCTGCCGGATCTGGGCGTCGGCGAGCTGCGCGTTGGTCAGGCGCACACCGACGTATACGCGGTGATGCGACTGCTTCGGCGGCTGCGCGACGCCCACTCCCATCGCGCTCACCCCCTGCGCGCCGAGCGTCAGGCCGCCGTAGAGGAGGACGACCGAGGCTGCGATCGTGCTGACGCGACGAGGCGCCTTGGGAAGCTTGATCGGTACCGGAATCTCGGTCGCGTCGCGCAGGATCGCGAGCTCGAGCACGTCGCTCTTCGCGTCACCGCGGAACAGCGCCCGCGCGCGCTCGATCTGCTCGTGGCGCTCGGGCCCTGGTTGGGTGACGGCGGCAAGCGCCTCCGCCAGCTCGGCGTCGTCGTGCGCGTAGCGGGTGACGCCGAACTCGGCCATCGCCTCGGCGTTGTCCTTGCCGTGGCCGGCGATCGGCTTGAACGTCACCACCGGTAAGCCGACCGCGAACGCCTCGTTGGCCGTCAGCCCGCCGGCATTCTCGACCATCGCGTCGCACGCGGCCATGAGCTTGGGCATCTCGTCGGTCCAGCCGATGACCGTGCCGAGCTTGCGCTCCTCGAGCTCGGCCTTGAGCTGCTCGTCACGACCGCACACGGTCACCGGGTGGTAGGCACCGACGCGGGCGATGGCCTCGACCGTCCCCACCATGTCGCCCACGCCCCAGGAACCCGCGACCACGAGCACGGCGCGCTCGCCGTCCGCGATGCCGAGCTGGTTGCGCGCCGCCTCGCGCTGGCCGGCAGTTGCCGGCATGAACCGGTCGGCGACGAGCGGACCGGGCGCGCTGGTCTCACCTGCGTGGCGCTCGGCAGCCGCCTCCGCGGCTTGCTGGCTCGTCGCAACGTGCAGATCGATGCTCGGGTGCACCCACAGCGGATGCACACCGAAGTCGGTCAGGAAGGTCACAGCGGGGACCTTGAGCCAACCCCTGCGTCGCATGTTGCCGAGCACCAGCGACGACAACGGATACGTGGAGACCACCACGTCGGCATCGAGATCGTTGATGGCGCGTTGGATCCGGCGCGCCGAGACGAACGTGTCGAGGCGAACGATGAAGCCCCAGGCCGACGGCATCTTGTACCAGAGCCGGTACGTGAGGTCGTACGACCAGGGCGCGAACCTCAGCTGGAGCAGATAGCTCCACTTGATGAACCAGCCGATGCCGAACGGGCAGCAGTCGAGGAAGTCGACGATGCGA
>DATBHZ010000093.1:0-24665 GCA_036557185.1 Acidimicrobiia bacterium
GGCTTCGGCGCGAAGAAGGTCGTCTTCTGCGGCATACGGACCTGCGCTCGGGCCGCGGCACGGATCTGCTCGATCGAGACCGGCCGGAGCAGCACCGCCGCGTCGGCCTGTCCGCCGCGCACCATCGCCGCGACCGTCTGCGCGTCGTCGCGGTAGCTCACCTCAACCGCATTGAGCTCCGGCTCGGCGAGCACGTCGAACCACGCCGCACCCACGTCAGCCAGCTCCGCCGCCATGTCCGCGCGCGCTCTCGCGAGCGGAGCATCCTTCGGCGTCACGTACCAGAGGCCGTCCGCGTCGGCGTACCCGACGCCGAGCGTGCTGTTGACGCGCGCTTCGAGCGCGCGCACACTGTCCACGTCGTTGGGGCCCGCCGGTGTCACGTCGAACTGCTGCTCGAGCGCGTGTCGGAGCTGCTTCGGATCGGTGACACCGTCGAGGACGCGATGGATGGGTTGCACCCAGAGCTGCTCGTCGGCCAGCTCGGCGACCAGGCACATGATCGCCTGGTCGCCGGGGGCAACGACGCCGTTCTCCTCGCGCTCGTTGCGGTAGTTGATTGCAGTCTCGAAGCGGTGATGACCGTCGGCGAGCACGAGAGGCTCGTGCGCGATCGCCGTGGAGATGCCCGCAATACGATCAGCGTCCTCGATCGAGGTGAGCGTGTGCACCACGCCCTCGTCGTCGGTTGTCCGGGACAGCACCGGCAGACCCTCGAGATGCTGCCCGAACCCGTGTGACGGCGTCAGGGCCCAGATCGGATCGAGGTTCGCGCGAGTCGCGCGTAGGAGCGCGAGCCGATCCGACTTGGCCTTCGGGAGCGTGCGTTCGTGCGGAAGGATGTCTTCGTTGCCCGCGGCGGATGGAAGGCGCAGCGCGCCGACCACGCCGCGGGTCCGGCGTCGCGCACCCGAGTCGTCGACGAACTCCATCTCGTAGCCGTAGAGGCGGGGCGTGGCGTCCGCCGCGAGCACTCCGTCCGCCTGCCATCGAGCGAGGTCGGCGGCCGCGCGCGCGTAGGGATCCGCTCCGACGGGCAGGATCAGGTGCACGGCGTTGTGCGGCGACCGTGCCGCCAACGCTGCGCGCTGCGATGCATCGATGACGTCGTAGGGTGGCGCCGTCAGGTCGTCGAGATCGTCGGTTCGGTATCGAATTCCGCGAAAGGCGAGGAGCTCTGGCACTCGGGTGTCGGCCTCCGGACGAGGGTCGGCCGATTGTGACACACGACATGCAGCACGAAGCCTACGAACGATTCAACGAGGGCCGGCAGCTCCTGGCGACCTCCAACCCGCACGCTGCGGTGGTCCCACTCGAGCGCGCGCGGGATCTCGAGCCGGACAAGGCGTCGGTCCGGGAGGCGCTGGCCCGCGCGTACTTCGGCGCGGGGCGGTT
The DNA here is from genome assembly GCA_036557185.1 of Acidimicrobiia bacterium. GTDB lineage: Bacteria > Actinomycetota > Acidimicrobiia > IMCC26256 > JAENVU01 > DATBHZ01. Next base: position 1,396 of record DATBHZ010000093.1, read on the forward strand.
CAGCGCGGCCGAAGCCGAGTTCGGCAAGGTGGTCGAGATCGATCCCGTCAACGACTACGCGCTGTACGGGCTCGGACTCTGCAGGATTCGTGCCGGTGACCGGGCGAGTGCACGCGGCCACCTGCGCCTCGCGGTCGCGATGCGCCCCGACTCAGCGGACTACCGGGAGGCGCTGGCACGCGTGACGGACCCCTCGTGACGCAACCCGTCGTGCTGCTGGACCTCGACGGAGTGGTCTGGCTCGGAGACAGCACCATCCCCGGCTCGCCTGCGGCGGTCCACGCGCTCCGTGCTCACGGGGCAAGGGTCGCGTTCTTCACGAACAACTCGAGCATGCGAGTGGCGCATCTCATCGAGAAGCTCCACGCGCACGGCATCTCCGCCGAGCCCGAAGACGTGCTCTCGAGCGCGCAGGCCGCAGCTGACCTGCTCTCCGAGGGCCCCGCGCAGATTCAGCGCGTGCTCCCGTGCGCGGGCCCCGGTGTGATCGAGGCCGTCGAGGCGAAGGGCATGACCGTGGTGCACCCGGAGCCGACCGCCGTCGACGCGGCCGACGCCGTGGTCGTGGGCTGGCACCGCACGTTCGACTTCGACGAGCTGGACCGGGCCTCGGCCGCGGTCCGTGGTGGCGCACGGTTCGTGGCGACGAACCTCGACGCGACGTATCCCGCGCAAGGTCGGGTCCTGCCGGGAGGGGGAGCGATCGTCGCCGCGGTGGCGACCGCGAGCGGCGTCCAGCCCGAGGTCGCGGGCAAGCCGGAGGCGCCGGCCGCGGCGATGGTCCATCGCCGCCTCGGCAACAGCGGCGTGATGGTCGGGGACCGCCCGTCCACCGACGGCGCGTTCGCCGATGCGCTCGGCTGGCCGTTCGCGCTCGTGCTGAGCGGGATCGGCGGACACGACCCCGCCGAGCCGATCCCGAAGCCCGAGCCACCGTTCGTCGCGGACGATCTCGCGGCCATCGTTCCCGCGATCCTGCGCCACCTGAAAGGCATTCCCGAGGACTGAGGGAGCGCGGCGGTACGCTGGCGTTCCAGCTCGGAGGAGCTCCTGGATGCCCCAGACGCCCACTTGGAGTCGCTATCTCGACGCAGGCGCCGAGTTCGTCGCCGTCACGCGCGACGAGGCTCGCCGCCGTGCGGCCGACCTCGTGTCGCAAGGTCAGCTCGCCCAGGAGCAGGTGCAGTCCTTCGTCGACGGCCTCATGGAGGAGAGCCGGAAGCGCACGGATGCGACGCTCGACCTCGTGCGCAAGGAGGTCCGCCGCCAGATCAAGTCGCTCGGCATCGCGACCAAAGGCGACCTCGCCAAGCTCGAAGCCCGGCTGACCAAGGACATGAAGCGGGCGAAGAAGGCCGGCAAGGCGAGCAAGAAGTCGACGAAGAGCCGGTCCAAGGGCGCGAAGAAGGCGACCGCGAAGAAGGCCGCCCACAAGTCCAAGCCGGGGGCTGCGAGCTCGCCCGACGGCGCCTGAGCGCGAGCGGGTAGCGGTGCGCCGGCGTCTCGACACCGAGCTGGTCCGCCGCGGCCTCGTCGGCAGCCGGGCGCGAGCCGTCGAGGCGATCGAGGGCGGACACGTCACGGTCGCGGGCGCACCCGCGAGCTCCGCGGCCCGCCAAGTCGCCGCCGACGAGCCGATCATCGTGACCGGCGACGCGCCTCGGTTCGTGTCACGCGGGGGACGCAAGCTCGATGCCGCGCTCGAGCACTTCTCGATCGACGTGAGTGGCCGGCGCTGCCTCGACGCGGGAGCCTCGACGGGAGGTTTCACCGACTGCCTGCTGCAACGCGGGGCCTCGGAGGTCGTTGCCGTCGACGTGGGCCGCGGGCAGCTCGATTGGACGCTGCGCAACGACGAGCGGGTCCAGGTGATGGAACGCACGAACCTGCGCCACCTCACGCTCGCGGCGCTCGGCGAGCCGTGTGAGATCGCGGTCGCCGATCTCTCGTTCATCTCACTGGTGGTGGTGGCGCCGGCGCTCGTGAGGCTCACGACCGAGGACGCCGTGATGGTGCTGCTGGTCAAGCCACAGTTCGAAGCGGGGAGGGGCCGGGTCGGCCGCGGCGGCATCGTGCGTGACCCGTCGGTGCACCGGGCGGTCCTCGGTGAGGTGATCGAGGGTCTCGCACGCGCGGGCGTGGTCGTCGCCGGCGTCATGGAGTCGCCACTGCGCGGCGCCGACGGCAACGTCGAGTTCCTCGCCCGCGCCGCGAGATCGGGAGCCGGGGTCACGCCGCCGCTGCTCGACGCGCTGGTCGACGAGGTCCACGCCTCGTGAGCGCGCTCCGCGCGGTCGGGCTGGTGCCGCACCGCGAGAGGCCGGCCGCACGCGAGCTGGCGGACCGCGCGGCAGCGTGGTTCCGCGACCACGGCGTCCGGGTCTACGTGCCCGAGCCCGACGCCGTCGGCGTGACGGCCGAGGTCCGGAGCGCCGAGTCCTTCGCCGACGGGCTCGATGTCGTGCTCTCCCTGGGCGGCGACGGCACGATGCTCCACACCGTCGAGCTCATCTACGACGCCGGTGTCCCGGTGCTCGGCGTCAATCTCGGGCGGATGGGCTACCTCACCGAGCTCGAGCCGGCGGCCCTGGACGGCGCCCTCGACAAGCTGCTGGCCGGAGACTTCGACGTCGCCGAGCGCATGGTGCTCCAGGTCGAGGTCGATTCGACGCGTCCCGCCGGCGGGAAATGGTGGGCGCTCAACGAGGCCGTGCTGGAGAAGGCGCACCCGGCACGGATGGCTCAGCTCGACGTCTCGATCAACGGCGCGTACTTCACGTCGTACTCGGCCGACGGCGTCATCGTCGCGACACCGACCGGCTCGACCGCCTACTCGTTCTCCGCGCGCGGGCCGATCGTGTCGCCACGTCTCCGTTGCTTCCTCCTGACGCCGGTGTCGCCGCACATGTTGTTCGACCGCGCGCTCGTGCTCGATGCCGAGGAGGAGCTCCACCTGGAGATCCTCGGGGATCGTGAGGTCCTGTTGACGATCGACGGCCGGGAGCTCGGCACGCTCGAGACCGGGGCGTCGGTGACCTGCCGGGGTGGTCCGCACCCCGCCCGCATCGTCACTTTCGGTGGCCGCGACTTCCACCAGATCCTCAAGACCAAGTTCGGGCTCGCCGACCGCTGACCTCTCGCGACCCCGCCACCGGACCGGGGACGGAAGGCGTCGACAGCGTGCCGCGCTTCTGACAAGATCACGCCCGTCGTACATCCGCGCGGGCAGAAGCGCTGGGGGTTGATCGTCGTGCTGCACGAGCTGCGTGTCGCGGATCTCGGCATCATCGAAGAGCTGGCCGTCATCTTCGGGCCCGGGCTCACGGTCATCACGGGCGAGACCGGCGCTGGCAAGACGCTCGTGGTGGAGGCATTGGAGCTCCTCGGCGGCGCTCGCTCCGATCCGTCACTCGTGCGCGCCGGTGCATCCGAGGCGCGGGTCGAGGGACGTTTCGAGACGGCAGGCGGCGGGGAGATGGTGCTCGCCCGCGTGATCCCGCGCGACGGCAGGAGCCGCGCCTACATCGACGGCCGGCTCGCCACGGCGGCAGAGCTGGCGGACGCCGCCACGGAGCTCATCGATCTACACGGGCAGCACGCCCATCGCACCCTGCTCGGGCCGGCCGCGCAGCGCGCCGCGCTCGACGCTTTTGCCGGCAAGCGGGCGCTCGAGCCGCTCACGATGTACCGGGCCGCCCGCGCGGAGATCCGCGAGGTCGACCGGGCGCTCGACAAGCTGGGCGGAGATCCGAAGGCACGCGCCCGCGAGATCGCGCTCCTCGAGTACCAGGTGGGCGAGATCGACGCCGCGTTGATCACCGACGACGAGGAGGACCGGAGCCTCGACTTCGAGGAGTCGTTGCTCGGCGATGCCGTCAGCACGCGGGAAGCGTTGGCGGCGGCCTACGCGGAGGTGGAGGGTGCCGCGGTCGATGCCGTCGGCAGGGCGGCCGCAGCGCTCGGCGGGAGGATCGCGGCAACGGAGCTCGAACAGCGGCTGCTCGCCGTCCAGGCGGAGCTGACCGAGCTGGCGCGCGACCTGCGCGACACCGGTGAGCAGGTCGTCGACGACCCGGAGCGCCTCGAGACGATCCGTCTGCGCCGCAAGGTCTTGCTCGACCTCCGACGCAAGTACGGCGACACGATCGACGACGTGCGCACCTACCGCGACGAGTCGGCTGCGCGCCTGGCTCGTTTGCACTCCTACGACGAGCGAGTCGAGCAGCTGCTGGCCGCGCGTGCCCAAGCCGAACGGCGAGCCGCGCGTGCAGCGAGCTCCCTGCACGAGGCGCGCGTCATGGCCGCCGTCGACCTCGCACCGCAGCTCAACGACCGGCTGGTGCGGCTCGCGATGCCGAGCGCCCGATTCGAGGTGCAAGTGCACCCCACGGGACCGTCCGACGACGGTGCCGACGACGTCATCTTCATGCTCGCCGCCAACATGGGTGAGCACCTGCAACCGTTGCAACGCGTGGCGTCGGGCGGTGAGCTGTCGCGCACGATGCTCGCCCTCCGCACCGCGCTCTCGGAGCGCGACGAGACCGCACGCGCCGCAGTATTGGTCTTCGACGAGGTCGACGCCGGGATCGGCGGCGAGGCGGGCGGAGCCGTCGGTCGTGAGCTCGCAACCCTCGCAGACGACGCGCAGGTCCTGTGCGTGACGCATCTGGCACAGGTCGCGGCGTGCGCGGACGCTCAGATCGTGGTCTCGAAGACCGAGCGCGACGGCCGTACGAGCGCCGCTGCCGAGCTGGTGCTCGACGAGGCGCGGGTCGGGGAGCTGTCTCGCATGCTCGCGGGCGTCGGGGAGTCGACCCACGCGCAGGAGCACGCTCGCGAGCTGCTCGCCGGCGCGCAGACGTTCACGGGCGGGACCCGCTGACCCAGCCGACTCGGCAACCGGTGCCGCCAGGATGCCCGGGTATCGCGAAGCCGGCTGGTAGCCTGGAGATCCCGAGAGCATCTGACGCGTGGCGACGCGCGTCCCGATCCGTTTTCGGGAACCGGAGGTAGCGGGTGGCGAAGCACATCTTCGTGACCGGTGGCGTGGCATCGAGCCTGGGCAAGGGGCTGACAGCCTCCTCGCTCGGCCGACTGCTCAAGAGCCGCGGTCTGCGTGTGACGATGCAGAAGCTCGACCCGTACATCAACGTCGACCCCGGGACGATGAACCCGTTCCAGCACGGCGAGGTCTTTGTCACCGACGACGGCGGCGAGACGGACCTCGACCTGGGGCACTACGAGCGCTTTGTGGACGTCCCGCTCAACCGGAAGAGCAACGCGACCACAGGGTCCATCTACCAGGCGGTCCTCGCGAAGGAGCGCCACGGCGCGTACCTCGGCGAGACGGTCCAGGTCATCCCGCACATCACCAACGAGATCAAGGAACGAATCCTCTCGCTGGCAGCCGAGGACGTTGACGTCGTCATCACCGAGGTGGGCGGCACGGTCGGCGACATCGAGATCCTGCCCTTCCTGGAGGCGATCCGGCAGTTCCGCAAGGACGTCGGCCGCGAGAACGTCTTCTACGTGCACGTCACGCTCGTGCCGTTCATCGGGCCGTCCGGCGAGCAGAAGACCAAGCCGACGCAGCACTCCGTGACCGAGCTGCGCAGCCGAGGCATCCAGCCGGATGCCATCGTCTGCCGCTCCGACCGGCCGATCCCGACGCGGCTCAAGGAGAAGATCAGCCAGCTCTGCGACGTGCCCGAGGAGGGCATCGTCTCGGCGATCGACGCCGACACGCTGTACGAGATCCCGCTCGTGCTCCACGACGAAGGTCTCGACGACTACGTGTGTCGCGTCCTGCGCCTCCACGAGCACGAGCCGGAGCTCGGCGAATGGCGAGCGCTCGTCGATCGCGTTCGCAGTGCCGACTACGACGTGCGCGTCGGGCTCGTCGGCAAGTACGTGAACCTTCCCGACGCGTATCTCTCCGTTGCCGAGGCCTTGCGCCACGGCGCCTATGCATGCGGTGCCCGTGTGCACATCGACTGGATCGCCTCGGACGACACGGAGGGGCTGCTCGCCGAGGGCAGGCTGCGCGATCTCGACGGCATCGTCATCCCCGGTGGCTTCGGCTTCCGCGGGATCGAGGGCAAGATCGCCGCGGCCGGCTTCGCCAGGGCGGAGCAGGTGCCCTATCTCGGGTTGTGCCTGGGCCTGCACTGCGCGGTCATCGAGTTCGCGCGCGACGAGTGCGGTCTCGTCGGGGCGAACTCGAGCGAGTTCGATCCACACTCGCCGCACCCGGTGATCGACCTGATGGACGAGCAGCGCGAGATCGTCGATCTCGGTGGCACGATGCGGCTCGGTGCGTACCCCGCGAAGCTCGCGCCGGGCACCGTAGTGCGCGAGGCGTACGGCGAAGAGGTCGTGTACGAACGGCACCGCCACCGCTACGAGGTGAACAACGCGTACCGCAGGCGGCTCGAGGACGCGGGCCTCGTCTGTTCCGGTACGTCGCCCGACGAGCGCCTCGTCGAATACATCGAGCTCCCCGAATCCACGCACCCGTTCTTCGTCGCGACGCAGGCGCACCCCGAGTTCAAGAGTCGCCCCGACCGGCCGCATCCGCTCTTCGCGGCGTTCATGCGCGCCGCGCGCGAGCGCGCGGAAGGTCGTTCGCCGAGGCTGCCGTTGGTGGCGGAGCCCGCCGACGTCTAGCCGAGTCCGGGCCGAGCCGGACCGTCTCGCCCGACTGATCGCCGAGCACCGCAGCTGGTTGACGGTCGAGCGCGGGCTCGCACCGAACTCGCTCGCCGCGTACCGCCGCGACCTCCTGCGGTACGAGCGGTACCTCAGAAAGCGCGGCATCACCGATCCGGTAGCCGTCGACGAGCGCACCATCGCCAAATATGTGACCTCCCTCGAACGCGCGCACGACGACGACGGCAACAGGCTGTACGCGCCCTCGTCGGTCGCTCGGGCGCTCGTTGCCGTGCGGTCGTTCCACCGGTTCTGCGTCGACGAAGGTTTCGTCGACTCGGACCCGAGCGAGGAGGTCGGCGCGCCGCGCGTCCCACAAGGCATCCCCAAGGCGCTGACCGAGGAGGAGGTCGAGCGGCTGCTCGGTGCCGTCACCGGTGACGATCCGCGGGCGCTTCGCGACCGCGCGATCCTCGAGACGCTCTATGCGACGGGCGCGCGGATCAGCGAGCTCGTGGGCCTCGACCGATCGGACCTCGACCTCGAGGACGGTCTCGTGAGGGTGTTCGGGAAGGGGTCGAAGGAGCGTGTCGTACCGGTCGGGCGAGCTGCTCGCACCGCGCTCGAGCAGTACCTCTTCCACGGCCGGCCCGATCTGGAGCGGTCGAGCACACGCATGCGCGTCCGGGGCGATCCGCTCCTGCTGAACGCGCGCGGCGGGCGACTGACGCGTCAGGGCTGCTGGGAGATCGTGACGGCTGCGGGCGCGCGTGTGGGACTGGAGGGGCGTCTCTCGCCGCACGTGCTGCGCCACTCCTGCGCAACCCACATGCTCGAGCACGGCGCGGACATCCGTGTAGTGCAGGAGCTGCTCGGACACGCCAGCCTCTCGACCACCCAGGTCTATACCCGGGTGTCGCCGGAGCGACTCCGTGCGGTCTACGAGCTGGCCCATCCACGAGCGAAAGCCCCTGCCGGCCGGCGGTAGCATTGGCGCATGCCCGACACCGTGCATGCTGAATTGCGCGCCCAACTCGACGAGGAGCGAGCGCAGATCCTCGCGCAGTTGCAGCGCATGGGCCGCGCGCCGGGCACCGACAAGCTGTCGTTCGACGAAGGCTTCGCCGACTCCGGCCAGGTGACCGCGGAGCGCGGCGAGGTCGACGCCCTCGCCGGCACCTTGCTCGAGAACCTCAAGGAGATCGAGGACGCGCTCGCGAAGGTCGACGGCGGCACCTACGGGCTCTGCGAGTCGTGTGGATCGCCGATCAGCGAAGCTCGTCTCACGGCCATGCCCTCGGCTCGCCTCTGCATCGCCTGCGCTTCGAAGCGCAAGTAGCACTCGTTGCACCTCAATCAGCAGGCGTTCATCTGGTTCGGATGCTTGATCGCGGCGGTCATCCCGCACGAGATCAGCCACGGCGTCGTGGCGCTGTGGCTCGGGGACGACACGGCGAAGCGAGCAGGGCGCCTGACGCTCAATCCGATCCCGCACATCGATCCGTTCGGCTCGATCATCATGCCGCTGCTCGGCGCAATCACGGGGCTGCCGTTCATCGCCTGGGCGAAACCCGTGCCCGTGAACCCGCAGCGGCTGCGCAACCCGAGACGCGACATGCTCTTCGTCGGGCTCGCGGGGCCGACCACCAACTTCTTGATGATGCTTGCGTCCGCGCTCGTTGCCCGATCCCTGCTCGCGCGCGCGCATCTCCAAGGCGTGGTCACGCTCGACTCGCTGTCGCTCGGATTCCAGCTCGCGCTCTCGTTCGCGCTCGTCAATCTCTTCCTCGGGCTGTTCAACCTCTTGCCGATCCCTCCGCTCGACGGCTCCTCGCTGATCGAACGAGTGCTTCCGCAGAGCTGGCTGCCGGGGTGGTACAAGTTCCGCCCGTACGGTTTCCTCGTCCTGTTCGTGCTCGTGTTCTCGACCGGATTCCTGACGCGGATCATCACGCCCTTCGAGGACGCGCTGGTCCGCTTCATCCAGCGATGAAGGCCCCGCACCTCGTCGAGCGGTTCACCCGCGCGATCTGGCCGGGCCGGCCGCGCCCGTCTGACGAGCGCTGGGTCGAGTCGATCCTCGAACCGGGTGAGCTCCTCCTGTTTCGTCGCTTGCCGAACCACGATCAACGCCACGCGATCCGCGTGGCGCGTTACGCGGAGGAGCATCTCGGCGACGACGGCGAACCGCGGTGGCTCGCCGCCGCGCTGCTCCACGACGTGGGCAAGTACGACGCGCGGCTCTCGGTTCCCGGGCGAGCCGTGGCCACGATCGTCGTAGCAGCCGACGGGCGCCGCCATCTGGATCGCTGGTCCCGCGGGCGCGGCCCCGTCCGCCGCTTCGCGGTCTATGCGCGGCACGGCGAGATCGGCGCCGACGAGATCCGTCGTGCGGGCGGGCGCGAGGTTGCGGCCGCGTGGTCGGCCGCGCATCATCATCCGGAGCAGTGGCTCGCGATCGGCATTCCGCCGCACGTGGTGCAGGTGCTCGACGCCGCCGACAACGCCTGAGCGGCGAAACGGGCGGTCCAGCCGGCGTCAGATGTCGAGCTCCGCGGCGCTTTCCGGCGGTCGCCAGCGGACGATGACCTTCTCGACCACGAGAACGAGGAGCCAGCTCAACATGGCGAGCGTGGTGTCTGCGTAACAGATCGGGATCGAGACGAGGAACACCGCAACCGGGATCAGCGAGGTGAGGAGCGCGAATCGGAACACGCTCCGCGACACGTCGTTGCGGAAGAGCTTCGATCGGTACGCGCGGACGAGGAGCATGGTCTCGAGAAGGCTCGCGGCGCTGATCGTGATGGCGTAGATGACCACCGCGATCGGAGCGCCCCCGTGCTCGCCGATGAGCGCGGTCGGAAACGGAACGAATGCGATCGAGGCGAGATACGCGAGGAGGACCGCGAGGAAGCCTTGGTCGATCGCGTCGAGGTGCTTGAAGAAGCGGTGCTGGGCCAGCCAGTAGTAGCCGATGACCGCGAAGCCGATGAAGAAGCTGATGATCTGGGGCTCGAGCCTGCCGATCTCGTGCGCGAGCCGCGCGTCGGAGACCTTGGGGACGGCGATGCCGACGACGAGGATCGTCAGGGCGATCGCGAACACGGCATCGCTGAAGAAGGCGGCCCGGTCGAACTCCAATGTGCCGCGTGGGAAGCGTCCCGGGTGGACGCTCGCGTCCCCGCCGGCAGGCTGCGTCGGTTCCGTCCCCGAGCTCGCGGACATGGGGCGGAGCGTATTCGGGTCGGCCGCGCCGACGCGCTAGGGAGGTGGTATCAGGCCTGCAGCTCCGCGCACGCGCGACATGGTCGCGATCGCGATCTCCGACGCCTTGCGCGCGCCCACCCCGAGGAGCCGCTCGACCTCTGCGGGGTCGTCTTGCAGCGCCTCGTAGCGCTCGCGAACTGGCCGGAGGAACTCCACGAGCGCGTCGGCGACAGCGGTCTTGAACGCGCCATAGCCGGCGCCGGAGAACTCGGCTTCGCAATCGGCGATCTCGCGGCCGGTGGCAACCGAGTACAGCGAGAGGAGATTCGAGACGCCGGGCTTCTCGTCGGGATCGAAGCGCACGTCGGTCCCCGAGTCGGTGACGGCCGACTTGATCTTCTTCGTGATCGTCGCCGGATCGTCGAGCACGAGGATCGTCCCTTGCGGCGAGTCGAGGGACTTCGACATCTTCACCGTCGGGTTCTGGAGATCCTTGATGCGCGCGCCGAGCTTCGGCATGGTCGCCTTTGGTACGACGAGCGTGTCGCCGAAGCGGTGGTTGAACCGGATGGCGATGTCGCGCGCGAGCTCGACGTGCTGGGTCTGGTCCTCGCCGACGGGCACCTCGTCGGTGTCGTACAGGAGGATGTCGGCGGCCATCAGGACCGGATAGTCGAGCACCCCGGCGCTGACGGACTCCTGGCCGGCGCCCTTCTCCTTGAACTGCGTCATGCGGCGCAGCTCACCGACGGTGGCGACGCAGTTGAGCACCCAGGTCAGCTCCGTGACTTCGGCGACGTGGCTCTGCACGAAGAGGATGCAACGCTCCGGGTCGAGTCCAGCGGCGAGGAGCAGCGTGGTGAGACGCATCGTCTCGGCCGACAGCTCCGCCGGGTCGTAGGGGAGCGTCATGGCGTGGAGATCCACGACGCAGAAGACGGCGTCGGCGCGGTGCTGGTCCTCGACCCACCGTCGCACGGCTCCGACGTAGTTCCCAAGATGCATCTCGCCCGTGGGCTGGATCCCCGAGAACACGCGCGGCACGACAATTCCCCTCGTAGTGGTTGGCCTGCCGAGCGTACCGAAGGCGTCTACTCGGCCGAGGGGTTCTCGTCACGGGGCCAACCGGATGCTCCCCACCATGCTCACCAGGTCCGAAGCAGAACCGGTGCTACCTAGGACTTCTGGCCGGGGACCATGAGGGTCCCGCCAGAAGACCGCGCGTGTACCCGCTCTACAGGCCCGATTCTGCGTCGCCTGAATCGTCGGGGGAGGGACGCTCGCGTCGGCCCTCTTGCAGCCAGGCGACCACCACGATGCCGGCGGTGAGCGGGATGAGCACGAAGGCGGGGTTGACGCCCGGGGCCCAGCGGATCATCGCCAGGATGATGCAGGTGAAGCCTACGACGACGATGACCATGCCAAGGATGGCTCGCCAACCTCCATAGACGCCGAGGACCCACACGTCGTCAGCCCGTGCCGCTGCTCGGACGCTCCATGGCCACGGCGACGAACTCTAGATCGTCAACGGTCAACGACACGGCTGCCGCGAAAGCCGCCGGCCGGAATCCGGACCTACCTGACGAGCTAGCCGCCTCAGCTGCTCGGGTCCCGCTCCAAAAGGGGCTTTCGGGTCCACGGCGGCGCTCACAGGCGCCGGTACGCTGGAGGCCCAGATGTCGTACGCCGTGAGCACTTCCGTCTACGAGGGGCCGTTCGAGCTCCTGCTCCACCTCATCCTGAAGGAAGAGGTCGACCTGTGGGACCTGCGTCTCACCGAGGTGATCGACGCGTTCCTCGCGGAAGTCGAGCGGCTCGACCACGTGGATCTCGACACCGCTACGGAGTTCCTCCTGATCGCCTCGACGCTCGTGGAGCTCAAGGCGCGCCGGCTCCTCCCGGGGGCTGAGTCCCTCGAGCTCGACGAGGAGCTGCTCCGGTTCGAGGAGCGCGACCTGCTCCTCGCCCGCCTGCTCGAGTGCAAGACCTTCAAGGACGCTTCGGGCGTCATCGAGCGCATGCTGCGTGCTGGGCAGGGCATCGTGGCGCGCACTGCGGGCCCCGAGGAGCCGTTCGCCTCGATGGCCCCGGATCCGCTCGAGCGAGTGACGCCGGCGGCGCTCGTGGCGGCGGCCAACCGGGGCCTCGTGCCGAAGCCACGGGACGTCGTCGACACGTACCACGTCGCTCCCATCCGTGCGAGCGTCCGGGACGCGGTGGAGATCCTCCTCGCGCTGCTGCCGGTGGGGGAGGACGTCAGCTTCCGAAACCTCGTCGCAGGTATCGAGGACCGTCTCGAGGTGATCGTCCGGTTCCTCGCCGTGCTCGAGCTGTTCAAGCAGGGCATCGTCGACATCACGCAGCTCGAGACGTTCGGCGACCTTCGCGTACGCAAGCTCGACGCGCGCTCCTCGGGCAACGGCACGGCGCTCGATGCCGAGAGCCTCGACGACTGGGACGACGCGCCGAGCGCGGTGGCGGCTTCACGAGAGGACCACTAGTGGAGGAGCGCGTCATCACGGAAGCACGGCGGGCCGTCGAAGCGGTCGTCATGGCATCGGTGGAGCCGGTCGAGCCGCAAGTGCTCGCGCAGCTCTGCGAGATCCCGGTCGACGAGGTGGAGCGGATCTGCCGCGAGCTTGCCGAGGATTACGAGCGCGACGGTCGCGGCTTCACGCTCGCGCGCGTCGCCGGCGGGTACCGATTCCAGACGCACGCCGACATGGCGCCGTATGTCGAGCGCTTCGTGCTCGAAGGCCAGACCTCGCGTCTCTCCGGCGCGTCGCTCGAGACGCTCGCGATCATCGCGTACAAGCAGCCCATCTCACGCGCGCAGATCTCTGCGATCCGCGGGGTGAACGTGGAGTCGACGCTCGCCACGCTCGAGCAACGCGGGTACGTCGAGGAGGTCGGCCACGACCCCGGCCCCGGCCAGGCGATCCTCTACGGCACGACCCGCCGGTTCCTGGAACAGCTCGGTCTCGATTCGTTGCGCGATCTTCCGGCGCTTGCGGACTTCGTACCCGAGGCCGAGGTCGTCGAAGCGCTCGAGCGCGGGTTGCGACTTGATCGCAGTCCGGCCGGCATGGACGACGACGCGCCGATCGACGCGGAACGCAACGACGACTCCTCCTCCGAGGACTCGCCGTAGCCGAGCGGCTGCAGAAGGTGCTCGCGCGCGCGGGGATCGGCTCCCGTCGGACGTGCGAGGAGCTCATCAGCGGGGGCCGGGTCACGGTGAACGGGCGCGTCGCGGTGCTGGGCGACAAAGTGGAGCCGGATACCGACCAGGTCGAGCTCGACGGCTCCCGCGTCGTGATCCGCGACGATCTCGTCTACTACCTGGTCAACAAGCCGGCGCGCGTGGTGTCCACCGCGCACGACCCGCAACGGCGGACGACGGTCCTCGATCTCGTCCCTCCCGAACCGCGGGTGTTCCCGGTCGGCCGTCTCGACTGGGACACCGAGGGCCTGCTGATCCTGACCAACGATGGCGAGCTCACCAACTTGCTCACGCACCCGAGCCATGGAGTCGAGAAGCAGTACCTCGCCGAGGTCGAAGGCGTACCGACGCGTGCCACATTGCGGACGCTGCGCGACGGCGTGGACCTGGAGGACGGGCGGACCGCGCCTGCGGAGGCATCGCTGACGCAGGAGCGCGGTGGCGGCGCCGCGGTCACGGTCGTGATCCACGAGGGCCGCAACCGGCAGGTCCGTCGCATGCTCGACGCGGTCGGCCACCCGGTGCTCCGGTTGGTGCGCACTCGGATCGGTCCGATCGCGGATCGCTCGCTGGCTCCCGGCGAGTGGCGAGCCATCACGCCCGACGAGGTCCGCGCGCTCTACGCCGCGGCAACGCACGGCAAGTAGCCTCAAGGCGATGACCGAGCCCGTTCGCGCCTCCGAGCACGCCCGTCTCGCGGCGCTGCGCGGCGCCACGACGTGCTCCGAGGACACCGTCGAGGAGATCGACCGGAGGACCAAGGCGCTCGTGGAGGAGATGCTGCGCCGCAACGACGTGCACCACGACGACCTGGTGTCGATCATCTTCACGGCGACTCAGGACCTGTCGGCGCAGTTCCCGGCTACGGCTGCCCGCCCGCTCGGCCTCGGTGATGTGCCGCTCCTGTGCGCAAGTGAGCTCGCAATCGAGGGCGGAATGGCCAGGACGATCCGCGTGCTGATGCACCTGTACTCCGACCGAGGGCGTGGGGGCCTGCACCACGTCTACCTCGAGGGCGCAAAGTCGCTGCGCGACGACCTGCCGGAGTGACGATGCGCCGGGTCGCCGTCCTCGGAACGGGCCTGATCGGGGGGTCCATCGGCCTCGCGCTGACGAAATCGGGCGCGCACGTGGCCGGGTACGACGCGGATGCCGACACGCTCGACCGGGCGGTTGCGATCGGTGCGGTCACCGAGGCTGCCGAGACGCTCGACGCGGTGCTCCGCGACGTCGATCTCGCCGTCGTGGCCCTCCCGGTCGGTCGGGTAGCCGACGTCGTCATTGACGCGCTCGACGCCGGGGCACCCGTGGTCACCGACGTCGGGTCAGCGAAGAGCTCGATCGTGCACACCGTCGAGTCCGCACGGCCGAGCCTCGCCGCGCGGTTCGTCGGCGGCCACCCGATGGCGGGCTCGGAGCAAGACGGTCTCGACGGAGCAAGCGCGGAGCTCTTCGCCGGCGCCACGTGGGTGCTGACACCGACGAGCAGCACCGATCCCAGGGCACACACGGCGGTGCGCGCGCTCGTCGCGTCGCTCGGCGCCGAGATCGTCGAGGTGGCGCCCGAGCATCACGACGCGCTCGTCGCCATCGTCAGCCACGTACCGCAGCTCGCGGCAACAACCCTGATGGACGTCGCGGCGACGAGCGGCGAGGAGCACGCGACGCTGCTGCGTCTCGCCGCCGGGGGCTTCCGCGACATGACGCGGATCGCGGCGGGACATCCGGGCATCTGGCCCGATATCTGCGTCGCGAACCGCGACGCGATCGTGGAAGCGCTCGACCAGTACCTCGCCTCCCTGGTGCAGGTGCGCGAGCTCGTGGCCGGCGGCGACGGCGACAAGCTGCTCGACGTGCTCGAGCGAGCGCGCGCTGCCCGCCGGAGCCTGCCGAAGGGAGCCGCGCTCGAAGGCCCCTTGGTCGAGCTGCGGGTGCCGGTGCCGGACCGGCCCGGAGTGCTCGCCGAGATCACGACGCTTGCCGGGCGGCTCGGCGTCAACATCGCCGACCTCGAGCTCGCGCACTCGATGGAGGGCGACGCCGGTGTGCTCGTGATGATCGTCGCGGAGGCAGGCGTCGACACGTTCGAGCATCGCCTCCAGGAGGCCGGCTACACGGTGTCCCGGAGCTCGATCGCGTGACGCTGTCCGCGGAATTCGTCGTCGAAGGCGGCCGTCCGCTCCGCGGCACGTTGCGGGTGCCCGGGTGCAAGGGGATCTCGCACCGCGCGCTGCTGCTGGCCGCGCTGGCGGACGGTCGGAGCCAGGTGTCCGGGCTCGCCGAAGGCGGCGACGTCGCCAGCACCGCGTCTGCGCTCACTGCT
This sequence comes from Acidimicrobiia bacterium, assembly GCA_036557185.1. Taxonomy (GTDB): domain Bacteria; phylum Actinomycetota; class Acidimicrobiia; order IMCC26256; family JAENVU01; genus DATBHZ01. The sequence goes on from DATBHZ010000093.1 coordinate 16,797, forward strand.
CTCGGTGTGAAGATCAAGCGCGGCAGTGACGGCGCGGCCTCGATCGTGAGCGGCGGCCCGGACACGTTCCGGGAACCCACTTCGCCCGTCGACTGCGGGAATTCGGGAACGACGATGCGCATGCTGGCCGGGGTCCTGGCCGGTTGCGATCTCCACGCTGTCCTCGTCGGGGACGAATCGCTCTCGCAACGACCGATGCGGCGCGTCGTCGAACCGCTCCGCGCGCTCGGCGCGCAGATCGACGGCGGGGCGAACGCGACCCTCGCGCCGCTCAGCATCCGCGGCGGCAAGTTGCGCGGCGCGGAGGTCCAGCTCGAGGTCGCGAGCGGGCAGGTCAAGACCGCGGTGCTGCTCGCCGGTCTGCGCGCCGACGGCACGACCGTCGTGTCCGAGCCCTTTCCGAGCCGCGACCACACCGAGCGCATGCTCTCCGCGCTGGGTGTGCCATTGCAGCGTCTGAGCGATCGATCGGTCTCGGTGCGCCGGGGCGCCCCCGAGCCGTTCGAGCTCCACGTTCCCGGTGACCCGTCGTCGGCTGCCTTCTACGTCGTCGCAGCCTGCTTGATCCCGGGGAGCTCGATCGTCATCGAAGGCGTGAGCCTCAACCCCGCGCGGGTCGAGTATCTCGATGTGCTGCGCGAGATGGGCGCATCGATCGAGACGCATGTCGACGGAGAGACGGTCGGAGAGCCGTATGGCTCGATCACCGTCGAGGCGGCCGCACTCCACGGCGCCGAGATCCGCAGCACGGAGGCGATGGTCGACGAGCTGCCGGCGCTTGCGATCGCGGCCGCCTTCGCCGAGGGGACCACGACGATCACCGATGCCGCCGAGCTGCGGGTGAAGGAGAGCGACCGTATCGCGACGCTCCAGCAAGAGCTCGCACAGCTCGGGATCGACGTGGCCACCGCCGACGATGGACTCGTCGTGCACGGCGGCGCGCCGAAGGGCGCGGTGATCAAGAGCCACGGCGACCACCGCATCGCGCTCGCAGGCGCAGTCGCGGGGCTTGCCGCGGACGGGACCACCACCGTCCGCGGTTGGCGCGCGATCGCCGTCTCGTATCCGGATTTCGAGCGCGACCTCGCCGGTCTCCTCGGCGAGGCATGATCGCGAGCGTGGAAGACGTCCTCGCCATCGACGGCCCGTCCGGGTCCGGCAAGTCGACCGTGGCCCGGGGTGCGGCCGAGGCGCTCGGCGTCGAGGTGCTCGACACGGGCGCGATGTACCGGGCGGTGACGTTGGCGGCGATCGAACGCGGCATCCCGCTCGACGACGCGGATGCGTGCACGGACGTCGCGCGACGAGCCGAGATCGATCAGGACGGTGAGCGGACGCTGCTCGACGGTCGTGACGTCTCCGACGCCATCCGCGGCCCGGAGGTGACGGCTGCCGTCTCGATCGTCTCGGCCCATCCGGGCGTTCGCGTCGAGCTGGTCGCGGTGCAGCGGGCGTGGGCCGAGGATCATGGTGGGGGAGTGGTCGAGGGCCGCGACATCGGAACGGTCGTGTTCCCGGATGCGCGGCTCAAGGTGTTCGTCACCGCGACGGACGAGGAGCGGGCGCGGCGGCGCCAGGGCGACGAGGTAGCCGCAGCGCGCGACGTCGACGTCGACACCGTGCGCGAATCGATGATGCGCAGGGACGAGCTCGACTCGACGCGTGCGAGCTCACCGTTGCGCCCGGCGGACGGCGCGCTCATCCTTGACACGACCGGGCGCGGCCCGCAGGAGGTGGTCGACGAGGTCGTCGAGCGCTTTCGGACGGCACTGGAAACCTCGTGACCTTCTACCGGGTCGTCCGCGATGTGCTCGCCGCGATCTGCCGGACGGTGTTCCGCCTGCGAGTGATCGGGGGCGAGAACGTGCCTGTGACGGGCGCGTTCATCGTGGCGCCGACGCATCGCTCGCTCCTCGACATTCCGTTCACCGCATGTATCACGAAGCGGCGGATCCGCTTCCTGGCCAAGCAGGAGCTCTTCGGGCCGCCCGTGCTCGGCTGGGCCTTCACGAAGCTGGGTGGGATCCCGGTGGAGCGCGGCTCGGCAACAGCGCGCGGCGCGCTGAAGGCGCTCCAGGCCGCGCTGGCACAGGGCGAGCCCGCGGCCGTCTTTCCGGAGGGAACGCGCGAGCACGGAAGAGACGTCGCGGAGCTGTTCGATGGAGCGGCGTACCTCAGCGTGAAGCTCGGGTTGCCGATCCTGCCCGTGGGTATCGCCGGGAGCGAGGAGATCCTCGCCAGCGGCAAGGTCCTCCCGAACTTCCACCGCGTGGTCGTGGTCGTCGGCACGCTGATCGAGCCGCCGCCATCCGCGACGACGCGCAAGCGCTCGGATCTCGCCGCGATGACCGCGGATCTGCGCAAGGCCTTGCAGTCCGCGTTCGACGAGGCACACGCCGCGCTCCGCTGACCTCAGCCTTGCTGCGTGCCCTCCAGGACGAGCTCGGCCAGGACGTGTGACGCGTCGACGGTCCGGTCGTCGTCGATCGGGATGAGATCGCGCAGCTCGCGGGGCGGGGGGAAGTACTCGTCCTCGTCCGTCACGTGGACGAGCTCCACGCCGTCGCTCGGGTCGAGCTTCGCGATCACTTGCTCGACGAGGTCCTCGGGCGCGCTCGCCCCGGCCGTGACGCCGACGATTCGTGCGTCGCCGAGGGCGTCGAGGCTGAGCTCGTCCACTCCGTCGATTCGCAGCACCCTCGCACAGCCTGCGGTCTCGGCCACCTTGGCGAGAGCGAGCGTGTTGGAGGAGTTCGCGCTCCCGATGACGACGACCGCGTCGGCGCGCTGCGCGATCGCCGTCAATGCCGCCTGGCGATTCGTGGTGGCGAAGCAGAGGTCGTTGCGGCTCGCGGTCCAGAGCTCGGGGAAGCGCTCACGAGCATCGTCCATGATCCCTTCCCAATCGTGCAGGGCGAGGGTCGTCTGCGCGAGCAGGGCCACGTGCTCGGTGTCGGGCACCCCCTCGGCAACGCGATCCATGTCCTCCTCGTGCTCGACGAGACGGATCGCCTCGGGTGCGACGGCAAGCGTGCCAACCGCCTCGTCGTGCCCGGCGTGCCCCACGTAGAGCACCGTGTATCCCTTTCGGGCGCGGACCCGCGCCTCGTGGTGCACCTTGGTCACGAGCGGGCAGACGGCGTTGACCACGAAGCGGTCGCGCTCCTTGGCCGCCGCGACGACCTCGGGAGCGGAGCCGTGCGCCGACAGCATGAGCGGCGCGCCGGCCGGCACCTCGTTCACGTCCTCCACGAACACGACCCCGAGCCGCTGGAACCGCTCGACGACGAGCCGGTTGTGGACGATCTCGTGGTAGCAGTAGACGGGCGCAGGGAAGAGCCGGACCATCCACGCGAGCGCCTTGATGGCCATCTCGACGCCGGCGCAGAACCCGCGCGGCTGGGCGAGCAACACCTGCTGGACGCGCGTCTCCGAGGGTGCATTCGCCACGTCACAAGGCTAACGCCGCAGGTCAGCGCACCTAGACTTGCCGCATGCCGACGGCGCGAGTTGTTGCAGTCGCGCCCGGGAGCCCCGCGGCCGAAGCGGGTGTGCTCCCCGGCGACGACCTCGTCGCCGTGAATGGCGAGCACCTGCGCGATGTCATCCGCTACCAGGTCCAGGCGGACGAGCCGCAGGTCGACCTCGACGTGCTCCGGGGAGGCCTCGAACGCCGGCTGGTCGCGACCAAGCCCGCCGGTGCGCCACTCGGGCTCGAGGTGGAGAGCGCCGTCTTCGACCGTGTGCGGACGTGCGACAACCACTGCCCGTTCTGCTTCATCTACCAGCTCCCCAAGGGCATGCGGCGCAGCCTCTACCTCAAGGACGACGACTATCGCCTGTCGTTCCTCTACGGAAACTTCACAACGCTCACACGTTTCACCGAAGCCGATCTCGAACGCGTGATCACGGAGCAGCTCGGGCCGCTCTACGTCAGCATCCACGCGACGGACCCCGAGCTGCGGGCGCGGCTGTTGCGCAACCGGCGCGGCGCCACGAGCCTGCGATGGCTGTCCGCGCTGCTCGACGCCGGCATCGGGGTGCACGGGCAGGTCGTGGTGTGCCCGGGCATCAACGACGGCGAACAGCTCGACGACACGATGCTCGGGCTCATGGAGACGTACTCGAAGCTCGCCACCGTTGGTGTCGTGCCCTTGGGTGTGAGCGCGTTCAGCACCGAGCCGGACATGCGACCGCACACGACCGCCGAAGCCGTCGCCGTCGTTGAACAGGTCACGCGGTGGCAGGAGCGCTTCGTGCGCGCCGTCGGGCGGCGCATGGTGTTCGCAGCCGACGAGTACTACCTCATGGCCGGTCTCCCGTTCCCGGATGCTCCGGCGTACGAGGAGTTCGCCCAGCACGAGAACGGCATCGGCATGGCGCGCGTCTTCGAGCGCGAGGTCCGCGCGACGCTCGCCGGCGAGCACGTCGATCCGGTGGGGCCGCGAGCCGGCTTCTTCTCCTGGGTCGATGGCGCGCCTGCCGAGGGATATCGCGCGCCGCGCCAGAGCGCGCCACTCGCCGTCGTCGACGCGCGCCGGGGTCGCCCGGTGCGGATCGTCACCGGTGCCTACGGCGTGAGCGTCCTCACCCCGCTGCTCCCCAGCCTGAGCGAGCACGCAGGCCTGTCCGTCGATCTGCTTCCTGTCGAGAACGCGTTCTTCGGCGGCAACATCGGTGTCACCGGGTTGCTCACCGGCGCCGACGTCGGCCGCGCGCTCGAGCGCACCGACGCGTCGGAGCGGGTCCTGCTCCCCGACGTCGTCCTCTCCGAGGACCGATTCCTCGACGGCACGACCGTTGCGGACCTCCCGCGTCCCGTCGAAGTCGTGCCGACGAACGGGGTCGCGCTGGTCGCTGCCATCCGGAGCTCCTGATGCCCGAGCTTCCGGTCGTTGCCGTCGTGGGGCGGCCGAACGTCGGCAAGTCGACGCTGGTGAACCGGTTCGTCGGCAGGCGCGATGCGATCGTCGAGGAACGACCCGGCGTAACGCGTGACCGCAAGGAGCTCGTCGCCGAGTGGGCGGGGCGCAGGTTCCGGGTGGTCGACACCGGCGGCTGGATCTCCACCGATGACGCGCTCGCGAAGCAGGTGAGCGCGCAGGCCGAGCGCGCGATCGCCGAATCGGACGTCGTGGTGCACGTGGTCGACGCGACCGTGGGAGCAACCGAAGAGGACGAGCAGGTCGCGCGCATCCTGCGCGGCTCGGACAAGCCAGTGCTGCTCGTCGCCAACAAGGTCGACGACACGATGCACGAAGCGGGGATCTGGGACTTCGCTCGGCTCGGCCTCGGCGATCCGCTGCCCGTGTCGGCGATCCATGGGCGGGGGAGTGGGGACGTGCTGGACGTCCTGGTTGCCGCGCTCCCGGGGGAACCGGTGCAGCCCGAGCCGGCAGAGGACACCGATCGCGTGTTCTCGATCGCGATCGTGGGGCGGCCGAACGTCGGCAAGTCGACGCTCTTCAACCGGCTCGTCGCCGACGAACGCTCCGTCGTGCACGACGAGCCCGGGACGACGCGCGACACCATCGACACGATCGTCGAGACGGAGGACGGCCCGCTGCGTTTCATCGACACGGCCGGGATGCGGCGCAAGAGCCGTGTCGACGAGGCGACGGAGTACTACTCGGTGATCCGCGCGCTCGATGCTGTCGATCGGGCCGATGCGGCGCTGTTCGTGATCGACGCCACCGAGGGCATCACGCATCAGGATCAGCGCCTCGCGGAGCGGATCGACGGCGCGGGGACCGTCATCGTCGTGGTGCTCAACAAATGGGACCTCGTCGCGACCGAGGACCGGGAGCAGATCCTCGCCGACGTCGCAGATCGATTCGCGTTCCTCAGCTATGCGCCCGTCCTGACGGTCTCCGCTCTGACGGGCCGCAACCTGCGCTACGTGCTGCCCGCACTGCGCGAGGGAGAGCACGCATACCACCAGCGCATCCCGACGGGCGCGCTCAACCGCGTCGTGCGCGATGCGCAACAGCGGCATCCGGCGCCGGTCGACCGCAAGCACCGCACGCGGATCCTCTACGCGACCCAAGGCGCCGCCGACCCGCCGACGTTCACGCTGTTCGCCACGCGTACGTTGCCGGCCACCTATCTGCGCTACATCGAGCGCAGCATCCGTGAGGCCTTCGACATGGGGCCGACGCCGATGAAGCTCCGCGTGCGTCGCCGGAACGACTGACTTCCGGGTGCCCCAGGTACCCTGGACCGCGTGAAGGCCGGATCGATGAGTGAGTCCCAGCGGTGACCGAGCAGGACGCGGTCCGCAAGCACATGGAGCGGGCACTCGCCGGAAACCTCGAAAAGGATGCCGGCAAGCTGGCAGCGCAGGGCAAGCTCTTCGTGCGCGAGCGTCTCCGGCTGCTACTCGACGACGGGTCCTTCGTCGAGGACGGGCTCCTCGCGAACGCGCTCGCCGGGGATCTCCCTGCCGACGGCGTCGTCACTGGCGTCGGCAGGGTCGACGGTCGGCCGGTGTGCGTGATGGCGAACGACACGACCGTCAAAGCGGGATCGTGGGGTGCGCGGACGGTCGAGAAGATCGTGCGGCTCACTGAGACAGCGCTCGCACACAAACTTCCGGTCGTCTATCTGGTGGACAGCGCCGGCGCCCGCATCACCGACCAGGTCGAGCTCTTCCCCGGCCGTCGCGGCGCGGGACGCATCTTTGCGAACCAGGTGCGGCTCAGTGGACGAGTACCGCAGGTCTGCTGTCTCTTCGGGCCGTCCGCGGCAGGGGGCGCGTACATCCCGGCCTTCTGTGACGTCGTCTTCATGGTCGAGGGCAACGCATCGATGTACCTGGGCTCGCCGCGCATGGCCGAGGAGGTCATCGGTGAACAGGTGTCGCTCGAGGAGATGGGCGGCGCGCGGATGCACGCGACCGTGAGCGGGTGCGGCGACAACCTCGTCGCAGACGACGAGGCCGCGATCGGAGCCGCGAAGCGTTGGCTGTCGTACCTCCCGACGAGCTGGCGTGGTGCCGCTCCCGAGGCACCCGCGCACGCGCCGAAGGAGGGGGCGAAGTCGATCGAGGCGATCGTCCCGACCGAGGAGCGGCGCGCCTACGACATGCGGGGCGTGGTCGACGCGCTTGTCGACGACGGTTCGTTCTTCGAGCTGAAGCCGCTGTACGCCAAGGAGCTGGTCATCGGTTTCGCCCGGCTCGACGGCGAGCCGATCGGGATCGTGGCGAACAACCCGAAGCATCTCGGCGGTGTGCTGTTCGTCGACAGCGCCGACAAGGCGGCTCGGTTCATCTGGCTGTGCGATGCGTTCAACGTGCCCCTGCTGTTCCTCGCCGACGTGCCGGGCTTCATGATCGGGAGCCAGGTCGAGCGTGACGGGATCATCCGCCACGGCGCCAAGATGATCACCGCTGTTGCCGAAGCGACCGTGCCGAAGATCAGCGTCATCGTCCGCAAGGCGTACGGCGCGGGCCTGTACGCGATGTGCGGCCCGGCCTTCGACCCCGACGCCTGCCTCGCGCTCCCGAGCGCGCAGATCGCGGTCATGGGGCCGGAGCCCGCAGTCAACGCGGTCTTCTACAACAAGATCCAAGCGATCGACGACCCAACGGAGCGCGCTGCATTCGTCGCGGAGCGGCGCAGTGAGTACGAGCAGGACGTGGACCTCGTGCACCTCGCGGCGGAGCTGGTGGTCGACGCGGTCGTGCAGCCCGATGACTTGCGCGACGAGCTGATTGTACGATTCGCCCTCGCGCGATCCCGGGTCCGCGAGGAATTCGGTCGACGGCACGGCGTGCCGCCGGTGTAGGCACGACGATGCCGTGGTGCCCGACTTGCGATCGCTATCTCGCTCCTTCGTCGGTGCGCACCGACGGCAACTGCCCGACGT
>DATBHZ010000094.1:0-4802 GCA_036557185.1 Acidimicrobiia bacterium
ACGTGTTCGACATCCATCCCGATACCGACGTCTACTGGTGCACCGCCGACTGCGGATGGGTCACCGGCCACTCGTACATCGTCTACGGACCGCTCGCCAACGGTGCCACGAGCGTCATGTACGAGGGAACGCCCGACTATCCCGACAAGGATCGCTTCTGGTCGATCGTCGAGAAGTACAAGGTGTCGATCCTCTACACGGCGCCGACCGCGATCCGCACGTTCATGAAGTGGGGAACGGAGCACCCCGAGGCGCACGACCTGTCGTCGCTCCGCCTGCTCGGCTCGGTGGGCGAGCCGATCAACCCCGAGGCGTGGGTCTGGTACTGGCAGGAGATCGGCGGAGGCCGGTGTCCCGTCGTCGACACGTGGTGGCAGACCGAGACGGGGGCCATCATGATCAGCCCGCTGCCCGGCGCGACCGTTGCGAAGCCGGGAAGCGCAACGATGCCGCTGCCCGGCATCGGTGCCGACATCGTCAACGACGACGGCCAACCGGTCGGCATCCCCGGCGGCGGCTATCTCGTGTTGACGACGCCGTTCCCGTCCATGCTGCGCGGCATCTGGGGCGACCCCGAGCGCTACCGCTCGACGTACTGGTCGCGCTTCGAGGGCAAGTACTTCGCCGGCGACGGCGCGAAGCGCGACGAGGACGGGTACTTCTGGCTGCTCGGCCGCGTCGACGACATCATGCTCGTCTCCGGACACAACATCTCCACCACCGAGGTCGAGAGCGCGCTGGTGTCGCACCCCGCAGTGGCGGAGGCCGCGGTCGTCGGTGCGACCGACGAGACGACGGGCCAGGCGGTGAGCGCGTTCGTCATCCTGCGCTCCGGCAACGAGCCGAGCGAGGCGCTCGTCACCGAGCTCCGCAACCATGTCGCGCACGCGATCGGGCCCATTGCGCGGCCTCGATCCATCTTGTTCACCGAGGACCTGCCCAAGACGCGCTCCGGGAAGATCATGCGGCGGTTGCTGCGCAACGTCGCAGAGGACGAGGCGCTCGGTGACACGACCACGCTCGCCGACCCGAGCGTGGTGGACGGCATCAAGGCTCGCTATCTGTCGAGCGCAGGCTCCCGCGACGAGTGACGCCGAGCACGTTCCCCGAGCACTGGAGCTGGAACCACGGTCCGCTGGAGGGCGGTCGCGCGGTCGTTGTCGACATCGACGGCGTGCTCTCGGACGCGGCGACGCGCCAGCACTACATCGAGGCACCGGGCCGGGACTGGCGGGCGTTCTTCGACGCCTGCGGCGAGGACCCGGTCATCGACGAGGTCCGCGTCCTGCTGGACCTCCTCGCACCCGAGATGCGCGTCATCCTGCTGACGGCCCGGCCGCAGCGTGTCCACGAGGTGACGGAGGCGTGGCTCCGCCGGTACAAGATCCGCTGGGACCTGCTCATCACCCGGCCGTGGGGTGACTACGAGCTGTCCCGCGACTACAAGCAGTCGACGCTCTCGGAGCTGCGCCAGTTCGGATTCGAGCTGTTGCTCGGCATCGAGGACGACCAGCGCAACGTCGACATGCTGCGGTCCGAGGGCGTTCCGTGCATCTACTTCCACAGCGGCTACTACGAGTGAGCCGGAGGCCCCCGCGCGCTCAGGTTCCTCTTACCAACCGATGAGCCGCGGGCACCCGCGGCTCGGCCGGATCCGTCTCGTTCGCGCGGCGCGGCCTGGAACGTATTGCCACCGAATAGCGTTACCGACGGTGAGGTGATCACGTGAACAAGAACAATCTCAAGACGGTGGCGCTCCTGGCGGGTTTCGGTGCGCTGCTCATCATCATCGGCTCGTTCTTCGGGACGGCCGGTCTGTACATCGGTCTGGTGCTGGCCCTCGTCATGGTGGGCGGGTCCTACTGGTTCAGCGACAAGCTCGCGGTGAAGGCGGCGGGCGCGCAGCCGGTGACCGAGGAGCAAGCGCCCGAGCTGTACGCGATCGTGCGCGAGCTCGCGCAGCGCGACAACGTCCCGATGCCCAAGATCTACATCTCGCCCGCGCAGCAGCCGAACGCGTTCGCGACGGGCCGGAGCCCGGACCACGCGGTGGTTGCCGTCACCCAGGGGATCCTCGGCGTCCTCGACCGCGACGAGCTCCGCGGCGTGCTCGCTCACGAGATGAGCCACGTGAAGAACCGCGACATCCTCATCGGGTCGGTCGCCGCGGCCCTCGCGATGGCCGTCACGTTCCTCGCTCGCTTCGCGATGTTCGGAGCGCTGTTCGGTGGCGGTGGCGGAGGAGGTGGCCGCCGGAACGACAACGCGTTCGGCGCGATCGCGTTGATGATTCTGGCGCCGATTGCCGCCGTGCTGATCCAGATGTCGATCAGCCGGTCGCGTGAGTACGAGGCGGACCACTCGGGCGCGGAGCTGATCGGTGACGGTGAGCCACTCGCGCGAGCGCTCGAGAAGATCGAGGCCTACGCCAAGCAGGTGCCGATGAACGTCGACCCTGCGCAGGCAACCGCGTACATCATCAACCCGCTGACGGGCCGCGAGGTCTCGTTCGCCAACATGTTCCGCACGCACCCGCCGACGGCCGACCGGATCGCGCGTCTGCGCCACCAGCAGAGCGTCAGCTAGCCCACCGCCGCCCGTTAGCTGGAGTTGGTCGGGTCGAGCAGAGGAGGCTTGTAGCCGAACTGCGCGATCTCGTGGGCGAACACCGTGGCGACACGGGCCGAGGTCTCCTCGTCGAAGACCGCGGCTGCCGAGGCTCCATCCTTGGGTCGACTCGACGCCTTCTCGAACCCGAGCTCGACGGGTGCAGTCCACGAAGTGTGTGCGAGCGCGCGCTTCAGGTCGGCATCGAGATCCGCATAGCTCCCGACGAAGTCGACGGCGAGCTGTCCTCCGATCGTGTACAGCGACCAATCGGACGGCAGCGCCGCCTGCAGCACGTAGTCGCGGAACGAGCCGCGCTCCTTCCCGTTCGCTGACCGGAAGTAGTAGTCGGACACCGTCTTCTCCCACGGATTCCGCTCGAACGTGAACTTGAAGTACGAGTCCCAGATGCGTCTCCCGAGCCGCGCGCGGATCGCCTCTGCCGGGATGTGGTTGAAGAACCAGCGCTTCCGCTCGATCGCCCGGCGCTCGTGCTTCCGGAACCTGGCTGTGAGCGCCCGAGACCGAGCGGCGGGTGCCTCATAGTTGCGCGCGAGGTGCCCTGGTATCTCCGGCTGGTAGACGGGCGTGACGATCGCGTCCGGACCGAGGTGCTTGGCGAGGTAGACCTCGATGCTCGTGCCGGCTGTCTTGCGCGTCTTGACGAAGATGAACCGGTGCTCGTGCGAGACGATCATGGACCCGCGAGGCTACCGGGGACGCTCGAATCTCAGTCGCGGAAGTTCGTGAACTGCAAGGGGATGCCGAAGTCGTGCCCCTTGAGCGAGCTGATCGCTGACTGCAGGTCGTCGCGCTTCTTGCCCGAGACGCGGAGCTGATCCCCCTGCACCTGGTGCTGGACACCCTTCAGGCTCAGGCCCTTCAGGAACTTGCCGATGTCACGACCCTTCTCGGAGCTGATGCCGACGTTCAGCGTGACCGTCTGACGCACCGTTCCCTTCGACGCTTCCTCGACCTTGCCGTAACCGAGCGCCTTCAACGACACGCCGCGCTTGACGAGCTTCTCCTCGAGTACTTGCGTCAGCGCCTTGAGCCGCTGCTCGCTCTCGGTGTGCAGCTCGATCGTCTTGTCCTTGAGCTCGATCGAGCTGTCGGTCCCTTTGAAGTCGAAGCGCGTCGCGATCTCGCGCGATGCCTGATCGACTCCGTTGCGGAGCTCTTGGAAGTCGATCTCGGAGACGACGTCGAAGCTTGGCATGGTGCGCGAACTCCCAGAGGCCGGAAAAGAGGCGGCTGCTACTGTACGCCCCGGGTCCGTACCCGAGTGGCCAAAGGGGACTGGCTGTAAACCAGTTGCGCGAGCTACGGAGGTTCGAATCCTCCCGGGCCCACTGCGCGCTGGTCGGGTATCCATCGCCCAGCGAGTTCATGGGGAGAGGGCTGGCGTGTCCGAGCGGCTGAACATCGGAGCGAGTCAGACGCGGCTCGACGGATTCACGAACATCGACATTGCGCCGTGGGCGGATGTGTCGATCGACATCGGAACGGAGCCCCTTCCGTTCGACGACGACAGCGTCGATCTCGTCTTCTCCTACCACACGTTGGAGCACGTCCCGGATTATCTCTTCGCGTTGGGTGAGATCCACCGCGTGCTGAAGCACGGTGCCCCCTTCCTCGTCGGACTTCCGTACGTGACGCTGACGGAGGTGCACCTCGTCAATCCGTACCACCTGCACAACTTCAACGAGTGGTCGTTCGACTTCTTCGAGAAGGGCAAGCTCCGCGACAGCGCAGCCGAGACCGTGCTCCGGCGACCCATCGAGTTCAAGAAGGCGTTTCACCGGATGCACTACATCGGTCTGCCGCATCTGTTTCCCGAGCGAGGCAAACGATGGGCGCGACGTCACTTCTTCAACGTCGTACGAAAGATCGACTTCGGACTCGTAGCAGTGAAGGACGATCGGCCGGTGACATTCGATCGGACTGCGCTCGAGCAGGACTTCGTGCGGCTTCTCCGCAGCCGTGAGCCGTACAAGCCCCGCACACGTCCCGCGCCCACGCTGTCCGACTGGCAGGCACGCAAGAAGCAGTTCCGGGTGTGGTGGACCGGGAGAGACGACTGACGTCGGCCGATCCCTGACGGCCTGAGCGCCGCTAGAGCATCCGCTGCATGACCGTGACGTCGAGCCACTTCGAGAACTTGCGGCCGACCTCGCGCTCCGTGCCGATGATCT
>DATBHZ010000095.1:0-17664 GCA_036557185.1 Acidimicrobiia bacterium
ACACCCGCTGGAGATGGTGCGCACCACCCTCGACGCGATGGCGGCCGGCGGCATCTACGACCACGTCGGAGGCGGCTTCGCCCGGTACTCCACCGATGCGTTCTGGCTCGTCCCCCACTTCGAGAAGATGCTCTACGACCAAGCGCTCCTGACCGGCGCCTACCTCCGCGGCTTCCTGGTCACCGGCGAGCACCGGTATCTGCGCGTGGTCGAGGAGACGATCGGCTACGTGTTGCGCGACATGCGCGATGCCGACGGTGGCTTCTTCTCCGCCGAGGACGCGGACAGCGAGGGCGTCGAGGGGAAGTTCTACCTCTGGAGCCCGCAGGAGATTCGCGACGCCTGCGGCCCCGACGCCGACGCCGTCATCGAGTACTTCGGCGTCACCGACGAAGGGAACTTCACCGACCCGCACACGGGCTACTCGGGGACGATCCTGAGCGCGCAGGATCGCACCGCGGAGCGGCCGGCCGAGGTCACACGCGCGCTCCCGAAGCTCCTGGAGCGGCGGTCCGCCCGCGTCAGGCCCGCGCTCGATGACAAGGTGCTGCTGTCGTGGAACGCGTGGTTCACACGCTCGCTCGCCGAGGCCGCTGCCGCCACCGCGCGCGACGACTGGATGCAGGCGGCGCTGACGAACACGCGCTTCCTGCTGCGCGAGCTCCGACGCCCCGACGGGCGGCTCATGCGCTCGTGGCAGACCGCCGTCGGCGCGCGCCATCTCGCGTATGCGGAGGACTACGCGGCGCTGCTCGAGCTGCTGCTCACGCTCGTCGCGGTGGACTCGGTCGAATGGCTCTCGACCGCCCGCGAGATCGCGGATCAGCTCCTCGCTCTGTTCCACGACGAGGAGTCCGGTGGCTTCTTCACGACCGGGACAGACGCGGAGTCGCTGATCGTGCGTCCACAGGCATTCTTCGACAACGCGACACCCTCGGAGAACTCGCTCGCGGCGGATGCACTGCTGCGGCTCGCAGCGATCACCGGCAACGAAGAGGATGCCGACCCTGCACGATCGCTGCTCGGTCTCCTCGGACCGGCGCTCGGCGAGCACGCGAGCGCCTTCTCGTTCATGCTCGGCGCCTACGAACGCGCGGCGACACCGGCCATCGAGATCGCGCTCGTCGGATCGAGCGATGCACTTCGACGCGAGGTGTTCGGGCGGCTGATCCCGAACTCGGTCGCAGTGCAGGCAACGCGCAGCGATACCGACGCCGCGCTCACGCCGCTCCTCGCCGACCGGCAGATGATCGACGGCAGCCCGACCGCTTACGTGTGCGAACGGTTCGCGTGCCGGATGCCCGTCACGGACTCGGATGCGTTACGTGCCGAGATCGACGCGGCGCTGCTCGCTCGACCGGTCTGAGCCGGCCGTCGGTCGCTGTCAGCCGACGGGGTGACCGAGCCCGTTCGCGAGCGCGTCGGCGGTTGCCCAGCCGAACGCGATCAGCGCGTCGCCCTTGTCGGACTTGATCGCGCCCAGGACGGTCGTGGCGGCCTTGCCGCCACCTTTCACCGTGCTGGCGTCGAGGACGGCCTCCTGGAAGGACTTCGCCGTCACCCGGAACGCGCGGTCGTCGTAGCGGGCGTCGCACCCGAAACGGCGCGCCAGACGGCGCCCCCACGCCCGCTCCTCACCCGTCGGCGAGTAGTTCGGCCGGGGCACGACGTCGGTCAGGGTCGAGAGCAGCCCGTAGGCGGCGGGGTGGGCGATCCGGCCGGCGACCAGCACATCCTCGTCGGGGAACGAGATCGCAGCGCGGCGGTAGAGCTCGGCGACCATGCCCTTGACGGTGGTGCCGGCCTGGCGTCCGCGGCGCACGGCCCCGAGACCCCAGAGGATGCACGGCGTGCCGCCGACTCGCTCGAGCGAACCGAAGAGGAAGCCGTGACCGCCGGCGTCGTCGTCGGATGCGAGGACGATCAGCGGAAACTGAGCGATGTGCGCCTCGAGGTCCCCCTCGAGCCCCGCACGGCCAACGGCTGCAAGCAGCTGCTCGAGCTCATCGAGCTCCGCGGGCTTGAGCGAGAGGGAATCGCGGGATTCGATCTGCATCGCGTGACCATTCTGGCCGATCCGGACGGGAGGGGGCCAGTCGAATCGCCGCCGCGAGCGCGCACAACGCCTAGAAATCGAGGCCACGAGCAACATCCGAGCCCGGCCACAAGGGCCCCGTGGGCTTGGCGGGGGCGCTTGCCGCCGTGGCGAATGGATGCGTTCCGCCGAACGCGTCGAGCACGTAGCCACCCGTCGTCGGGCCGAGCACGGTGATGCCGCGCGCGATATCCCGACCCGGCCAGGACGCGCCTCCTCGCGGCGACGCGGGCTGCACCCCTCCGACGAGGACGAACACGTGGAGCCCGCCGCGCGCGTCGACGATGTACCCGCCCGAGCCGTTGAGCGCGACGCCGCGAGCCAAGTCTCTTCCGGGCCACAGCGCGCCGCTTGCCGAACGCGGTGGCGGCAGGTTCGTGCCGATGGCGAACGCGTGCAGGCCGCCGTAGCCGTCGATGACGTAGCCGCCTGTTCCGTCGCCGTTGATCGTGATCCCCCGTGCGATGTCCCAGCCAGGCCACGCAGGGCCCGTGACATGCGGCGGAGTCATCGACGATCCGGCGAATGTGAACGGATGGGTGCCCCCGTACCCGTCGAGGACATAGCCGCCGGTTCCGTTCGGGAGGAGCGCGACGCCGCGTGCGATCTTCCGGCCCGGCCACGACGCCCCGCCGACTGGCGTGCCGATGCTCGTCCCGCCCGGCGGGACGAGGTCGTGCAGGTGCCCGAACGCATCGATGACGAGCCCCCCGGAGTGCGGGCGTGCCGTGGCCGAAGCGGCCGGCCCGGTACCGGCCGCGCTGGACGCCGCAACCGTGAACGTGGCCACCACGTCGTCAGGCAGGCCGTTGAATGTCGTGCTGGTCGCGGTCGCGGAGAGGTTGATCGGAGCGTGCCCGGCCTCCTGCGCCACATAGCCCGTGATCGCGCTGCCCGTGTTCGCGGGAGGCGGCGACCATTGCAGCGTCACGCTCGCGTGGTGCGCGACAGCCACAAGATGCAGCGGTGGCCCCGGCGCGCACACCGTGCCAGGCATGGACATGCACACGTCGAGACGCCCGTGGGAACCAATGTGCGAAGCATCGATCGGGCTCGGCAAGGGATCGACGCCGAGGAGTAGCGCGTTGCGGAGGTCAGCGACGCTCGCCGTCGGCGCGGCGCTCGCGAGCAGCGCCGCCGCGCCACTGACATGGGGCGTTGCCATCGAGGTTCCCGAGAGCCGGCAGTCGTCGAGTCCACATGCGAGCGGAGTGCCTGTCGGCATGGTCGACCAGATGTCGACCCCAGGAGCGGCAATCGGGACCACGCCTGCGCCGTAGTTCGAGAACGAGGCCAAGTGGTCGTTCGCGTCGGTGGCGGCGACACATATCTCATTCGTCGGGTTGTTGTACGAGCACGGGAACACCGCGTTCGCGGGGTTGTCGAGGTCGAGACCGACCCCGGCGTCGTTCCCGTTGCCGGCGGCGGTGACGAAGAGCACGCCCTGGAGGGCCGCGGTGTTGATCGCATCCTTCATGGCGTCTGACGCCGGTGACCCCGGGCTCGTGCCGAACGACGCGTTGAGCACGCGCACGTCGACGCCTTCTGCCTTGCGGTCGAGCGCCCATTGGATCGCGGTGACGATGTCGGCATCGTTCCCGACACCGTCGTCGTCGAGCACCTTCAGCGGCATGATCTCCACGTTGGGCGCAACTCCCGAGATGCCGAGCCCGTTGTTGCCCTTCGCCGCGACGCTCCCCGAGACATGGCTGCCGTGCCCGTTGTCGTCGTCCGGCACGCAGCCGACGTGCTCCCCGTCGGTGTAGTCGGCGCTCTCGAAGCCGTGCGTGCCGACCGCACACCCGCCGGTTCCTGCGGTGTTGGTCCAGAGGTTCGGGGCGAGATCCGGATGGGTGAGGTCGGCGCCCGTGTCCAGCACACCGACAACGACGCTTGCGGACCCCCGCGTGACATCCCAAGCATCCTGCGCGTCGATGCCGCCGGTCCCCGGGTGCAGGTTCTGTTGCGCCGCATAGAGCGGGTCGTTCGGCACGAACTGCGCCTGCACACTGTAGTTGGGTTCGACGTAGCGAACCTTCGTGTGCCGGCGGACGTTCGTCGGAGCACTCGGCGCGTGTGAGGGCGGTACGTCGAGCACGAGCGTCTGCCCGCCGTTCACGGTTCTCGAGCTGGTGGCCCCGGCGGCGGTGGCGACCGCGTGCCGGTCCGCGGCGGTCGCCCCGGGCTCCAAACCGACGAGCAAGCGTCCATCGGCGATCCGCGGGACGTGCAGAAGTTTCCGGGTCGAAGGTGCCGGGTTCGGATGCGGCGGGGCTGCCTGCGAGGAGGATGTCCACACGCCGGCGATGGCGAGCCCTGCGACCGCTACGACCACGGCCCGGCACACACGGTGTGCGGGCATCCTCAAGCCCCGTCAATCTCCCCGACTGCCGATCTGGTGGACGAACACTACTCGCCGTGCTCCGGACACTCGGCGCGCGCAATACCGGCCACGGGACGTGACATGTGCAACCTCGGCCTCGGATCGCGGTCGATCGGGAACCTTCTGCCTGCGCGCGTCGTTTTCCGGGTATCCCCCGTGTGATCAGGAGCGAACGATGAGTCACCTCTCTGTCGCCGCAGACGGCGGCACATCCCACACACCGCGGCGCCTCTCCCAAGCGGCGAAGCCGAGCGACGAGGTCATCACCGACCGCCGCACCAACAGCCTCGGCAGCGACTCGACGGCGTCACCCGAACGGCTCGTGGTCCACAACGTCGAGCGCGCGCGCCAGCAGCTGAGCGAGGCGCGCGAGAACCTGAAGAGCGCTCGGAGGCGCGTGGTGCAGCTCGAGGACGCCGTGCGGAACTGGGAGGAGCTCGCAACCGCTCTGCTGCGGCCCCGCTCGAAGCGCTGAGCCCTTTGCGCCGGGGTCACATGCGGCGCACCTTCGCCCCTAACCTGTCCGGAATGTCCGAAGCCCCCCGGCACGGCGGCGGGCCGTGAAGCGCGCGATCGCGGCAGCACTCATCGTCGTCGCCGGCCTCGCGCTGCCCGTCGGAGTGATCGCGGCCTGGGCGCAGAAGACCCTCTTCGACAGCGCCACGTTCAGTGACCGCACGACGGCGATGCTCCGATCGAGCGCCGTGCGCAACAAGCTCGCCGAGCGCATGACGCAGGAGCTCGCCCGGGGCGGGAACCAGCAGGCCGTCGACTTCGGACCGGGGCTCCAGCTCGCCATCCAGGCAGCGATCGACACCGACACCTTCCGGTCCATCTTCCGCACCGCGGTCCGCCAGACGCATCAGTCGGTGCTCGCGGGCCAGTCCGAGGGCGGCAAGGGCCTGAACCTCGCCGACTCGGTCTCGATCATCGCGAGCACCGTGCAGCTCTCGGGCGCACAACAGAAGGCGTCATCGGGTCAGCTCGACAACAGCCTGACCGACGTGACGGAACAGCTCGGCAGGCTCGGCGTCTGGAAGCTCGAGGACACGATCTCGACGATCGGCCTCGTCGCCCTCGTCGTCGCGCTCGCCGCGGGCGCCGGCGCGATCGCTCTCTCCGACACGCGCAGCCGCACGATCCGGCAGCTCGGGTGGACGCTCGTGATCGACGGGCTCGTGATCGTGGCGCTCCTGCAGGCGCTGCAGTTCTGGGCGAGCCGCCGCGTCGATCCCGACCTCTCGAACGCGGTCAGCGCCGCGATCTCCGAGGGGACCGCCGACCTGCGCGCCGTGGGGTTCTGGATCGCCGCGTACGGGCTGATCGTCGTAGCAGCGGTGCGCTCGACGGTGCGCTACACGCCGAAAGTCGTGTACGACAAGCTCGCTGCTTGGATCGAACGCCGGCGCCGCACCACGGGCGGCACAGTGCTGCTCGGGCTGCTCGCTCTCTTCATTGGGCTCGTCTTCATCCAGGAGCCTCTCGGCAACCTCCGGTTGCTGATCATCGGCGGCGGGCTCTGGCTCACGTATCTCGGCGTCAGCGAGCTCTTCAGCGTCATCCGATCTGCGGTCCCGGCGCGCGATCCAGGAGTCCGTTGGAAGCGCCTCGCGATCGAGGCAACCGCGGTCGTCGCGCTCGTGGCGATCGCGACGACAGCTCTCGTGGTGACCAGCACCCGTGCCGCGCACCGTGCGAACGCGGCGGGTGAATCGACCTGCAACGGTTCGGCGGAGCTGTGCGATCTCCGGCTCGATCAGGTGATGTTCCCGGGGACGCACAACTCGATGTCCGCGTCCCTCTCTCCCGGCTTCTTCTTCGCCGAGCAGATCAACACCATCAAGGAGCAGCTGGGCGCGGGCGTACGAGCGCTCCTCATCGACAGCCACTACGGCATCGAGTCGAAGGCGCGACTTCCCGGCACGTCACGCAATCTCGTCGTCACCGACCGGGCAGCAGAGCTGGCGACGCCGTCCGACGACCGCGCGAACCCGACGCTCGACGAGCGAGCTGCGGTGCTCTCGGCACGCGCCCCGAAGGCAGCTCGCGCGAAGCGCGCCATCTACCTGTGTCACAACTACTGCGAGCTCGGGAGCTACCCGTTCCGGAGCGGCTTGCGTGACATCAAGAGCTTCGCCGACTCGCACCCGACGGATGTCGTCATGGTGATCCTCGAGGATCACACGACGCCTGCCGACACGGTCGCGGCAATCCAGGCCTCCGGCCTGGTCCCGCGCCTGGCGACGCTCACGCCGGGCAAGCCACTCCCCACGTTGCGCGATCTCATCAACAAGCGACAGAACGTCTTGCTGTTCGCCGAGGCCGGCGCGGCGAGTGGCGTCCCACCGTGGTACATGCAGGCGTACCGCTGGTTCCAGGAGAGCCCGTTCGACTTCTCGAGCGCCAAGCAGTTCAACTGCCGGCCGAATCGTGGCTCGCCGCGCAACCCCCTGATGCTCTTGAACCACTGGATCACCGGCAACTCACTTCCCGACCCGAATGTCGCTGCGAAGGTGAACAGCGCCACCGAGCTCGAGCGCCGTATCCAGGCCTGCATCGCGCAACGCGGGATCCTGCCGACGATCGTGGCCGTCAACTTCGCCGAGAAGGGCGACCTGTTGAGCACCGTCAAGGACATCGACCTCGCACGAGCCGGAACGATCCCGCGCCGCAACGAGGACGACGGCCAGACCGCACCGACCTCGACCACGACCACGGCTCCTCCCCCGACCGTCGCCGTCGGCCCGCAGACGCCGGTGCCGGCGACGACGAACATCACGTCGCTCACGGGAGGCGACCCCGCTCGCTTCTGCAAGGCGCTCGTGCCGACCCTCGAGACGCTCGCGGGATGGAGCTACGCCGTGCTCGGTGACAACGCCCGCCAGACCGGAACCACCGACCTGGTCTACGGCCCCATCCTCCAACGCGACATGAAGCAGTACGTGAGCGCCGCGCCACTCGAGCTCGCGGACCGCGCACGCCCGATCCTGCAACGCGCGCAGCATGCAGTGGCAGCCCTGAAGGCGCTGGGGATCGACGACGCGACCATCCGGGTGCTCGCGGACCGCGGGAGCGCCGAGCTCCACTCCTCGACGAGCCCGGACGGCCTCACCGTGCAGCAGCACCTGACGAGCTATCTCCAGACCAAGCTCTCGGCGGCAAGGCTCGCCGACGCCGCGATCGTCTTCGCCGCGGGCGAGAAGGATCCCGAGTCACTGCTCGACCTCGGGTCGGTGTCCAAGAGCACGCGCGGTTCGGAGCGGTTCCACTGCTCCGCGAGCCTCGGCAACGCGTAAATGGGCCGTCAGGACCCCTTGACTTCCCCTCCGAAATATCGTCCACTGCCCAGGCAATCGTCTGCTCACGGGTAGGGGTACGAGCATGCGCTTCTGCACTGCATCCGAGGACCGTCGCGAGTCGACACCCGGCACCGTCGACATCCGACGCGAAGCGGCCGAGTTCGAACCTGCCGGCATCTGCCACGCATTCGACATGAGTCGCGGCGCCACGCTCTGCCGGGCCCGCGTGAAGTACGCCTTCCGCGAGATCGATTTCTCCAGGGCAGAGTCACTGAGCAGGTGCGCGACCTGCGTGGAGCTGAGCAGCCAGCTCACGGCCGTGTAGATCGCGGGGCCTACCGGGGCCCTCCGTGTGCGAACATGTGTTCGTGCTCGGCCAGGCCTCGATCCTCCACGCCGACCTCGACGCGTTCTACGCGTCCGTCGAGCAGCGGGACGATCCACGACTCGCCGGCCGCCCGGTCATCGTGGGCGCGGGCGTGGTGCTCGCGGCCAGCTACGAGGCGAAGGCGTTCGGCGTGCGCACCGCGATGGGGGTCCGGCAGGCGCTGCAGCTGTGTCCGGGCGCGGTCGTGGTCGATCCGCACATGACCGCGTACGCCGATGCGAGCAAGGCGGTGTTCGCGGTGTTCGACGACACCACGCCGTTGGTCGAGCCGCTCTCGATCGACGAGGCCTTCCTGGACGTCGGGGGTCTCAGGCGCTCCGCGGGCACGCCCATCGAGATCGCCCTCCGGTTGCGTCGCATGGTGCTCGAGCGGGTGGGGCTGCCGATCACCGTCGGCGTGGCCCGCACCAAGTTCCTCGCCAAGGTGGCGAGCCGGGTCGCCAAGCCCGACGGTGTGCTCCTGGTCGAGCCCGCGGACGAGC
The DNA here is from genome assembly GCA_036557185.1 of Acidimicrobiia bacterium. Taxonomy (GTDB): domain Bacteria; phylum Actinomycetota; class Acidimicrobiia; order IMCC26256; family JAENVU01; genus DATBHZ01. Next base: position 8,648 of record DATBHZ010000095.1, read on the forward strand.
TCGAGTTCCTCCATCCCCTCCCCGTCGACCGGCTGTGGGGCGTCGGTCCGGTCAGCGCTGCCAAGCTCCAGGCCCGCGGCGTCACCACCGTGGGTGAGGTCGCGCGCCTCACGGAGCCCACGCTCATCGGACTTCTCGGACCGGCGGCCGGCCGGAAGCTGCACGCGCTCGCCCACAACCGGGATCCCCGGCCCGTTACCGGGGGCCGCCGTCGCCGCTCGATCGGCTCGCAGCACGCGCTCGGCCGCGGGCACCACTCGCAGGAGGAGCTCGACGCGATCGTCCTCGGACTGGTCGACCGGATCGCGCGGAGGCTGCGATCCGGTGACCGCGTCGGGCGAACCATCGTGCTCCGGCTCCGTCTCGACGACTCCAGCCGCGCAACGCGGTCACACACGTTCGTCGAGGCCACTGACCGAACAGACGTGCTCGTCACCGGCGCGCGCTCGCTGCTCGCGCAAGCGCAACCGTTGATCCGCGAACGAGGCATCACGCTCGTCGGCGTCACGATCGCGAACCTCACGGATGGCCACGCCGTGCAGCTCGAGCTCGACTTCGCGCGTCTGAAAGCTGCAGGGCTCGACGACGCCCTCGACGACGTCCGTGACCGGTTCGGCTCGCATGCGATCACGCGCGCCGTGCTCGTCGGGCGCTCCATGCGCGCGCCGGTCCCTCTCCTTCCCGACTGAGGTCCGTCAGGTCAGACCCAATGATCGGCCCGACGGGCCCGGTCGGCGTCTGTCGCCTCCATGCCGACCAGATCGACCTTCGGCTCCGGATCTGCATCGACCGCGCGCACCTCGTGCCGTGCGGCGCTCGACCGCCATGCGAGCACCACGATGAAGCTCGGCCATCCCGCGGCGGCGAAGCTGACCATGAGCCGCGCGATCCACCGACGCCGGTAACCGCGTCGGTACCCGAGACGTCCGAGCGCCTTCGCAGGCACCCTGCGCACGTCCTGCACCGCCCACCAGACGAACGGCGCCGAGCACAACCATCCGAGCACCGCCACCAGGGCGACGGTCGTGAGGCTCAGCTCGTCCGCCGGCACGAACCCCAGCGTGCCCCGAAACCCGCCGCGTTGTGCATCATCCCCATGAGGCGCGCGGAAGGTAGCTCTCTCTCGCGCGCAGCGCGGTCGGCACTGCGAGGAGGAACGCGCTCCGCAAGGGGGCTTCGGAGCCGGTGGGGTGCATCGACTCGTCGCCCCGGCGTCTGAGACAATGCCCCGAATGTCACGGGGAGTGGGGATACCGCGGGTGCCCGCGCTCGACGGTCTTCGGGGGGTGGCCGTTGCGGGCGTGCTGCTGTTCCACTCCGGCTACCTGACGGGCGGCTACCTCGGCGTCGACCTGTTCTTCGTGCTGTCCGGCTTCCTCATCACGTCGCTGCTCCTTGTCGAGTCGGATTCGACGCGCTCGGTCAGGCTCGGTGGCTTCTGGGCTCGCCGTGCGCGGCGCCTGCTCCCCGCGCTGGCGTGCGTGCTGCTCGCGGTCGCAGCGTTCTCGGTGCTGCACTCGAAGCCGGCGGACCTCGCGCAGACGCGCGGCGATGCGCTGGCCACACTCGGGTACGTCGCGAACTGGCACGCGATCCTCTCCTCGCAGAACTACTTCGCGCTCTTCAACGCGCCCTCCCCGCTGCAGCACACGTGGTCACTCGCGATCGAGGAGCAGTTCTACCTCGTGTGGCCGCTCGTGTTCGTCGGGCTGCTCGCATGGTGGAAAGCCAAGACGCCCAAGGCCGTGCTCGTCGTCGCGTTGGTCGGCGCAGCCGTCTCGGCCACGCTGTTCATGATCCTCTACGACCCGTCGAACGTCTCGCGCTCGTATTACGGGACGGACACGCGCGCTGCCGGCATCCTGCTCGGCGGAGCGCTCGCAGCAGCGCTGGTGATCTGGGGTCCCGTCCGAGCTCTTACCGCACGCCGGGCATTGGAGGTGGTCGCCTTCATCGCGATCGGCGTGCTCGCCTACGCGTGGGCCCAGATCGACGGCCAGGCGGAGATCCTCTACCGCGGGGGTCTCCTCGTCTGCGGCATCTGCGTGGTCGCGGTCATCGCTGCGGCCTACCACCCCACACCGGGACCGATCTCGCGCGTGCTCTCGTGGCGCCCCCTGTGCCTCCTCGGTTTGATCTCGTACGGCGTCTACCTCTGGCACTGGCCCATCTTCATCGCGCTGGATCCCAACAGCACGGGCATCCCCGACGGGCCAGTGCTCTTCACAGTCCGCGTGGTCGCGACCTTGGGGATCGCGACGCTCTCGTACCACCTCGTCGAGATGCCGATCCGCCGCGGCGCGGGATCGTTCCGGCAGTGGCGCTGGCTCCTTCCGGCCTCAGCGGCGGCGCTCGTCGTGGTGGTCTTCGTCAGCACGCTCGGCGCCAAGGCGCCGCCGGCAGCAGGCGCCTCGCCCGACAGCGTGGCGGTGGCAGTGCAACAGGCCAAGGAGCGCCCGCACGCCACGCGCGTGATGCTCGTGGGCGACTCGGTCGGTTACCTGATCGGTGTCGGGATGAAGCAGCTGCACACGACGCCGGGCACGGTGGTGCTGAACCGCTCGGTGGTCGCGTGCACCTTCCCGTATCTCCGACGCAAAAGCGGTGAACCGGGGCACGCAGCGATCCACGTCACCTGCGACGAGAACTGGAAGAGCGCGGTGCGGCGGTTCAAACCACAGGTCGTGCTCGCGATCTTCCAGTGCTGCAGTGGCCAGATCCGTCTCCACGACCAGTGGGTGCGACCGTGCGACGCGTCGTACAAGCAGTACGCCACCGCCGCGTGGGAGAAGGCATACGCGACCTGGGGAGCCTCGGGCGCGCAGGTCTACGTCACCACCGCGCCCTACGGCCTGGTCGAGGTGTTCAGCGATGACGCGAAGAAGGACCTCAACTGCTCGAACGCCACTCGGGTTGCAGCCGCGCGCGTGTCGGGTGCCCACGTCGTGGATCTCGCGGGTTGGACCTGCCCCGGCGCGCGACCGCTGACGCAGGGCGCATGCCGGAACAAGGAGGGGGACGTGACGCTGCGGCCCGACGCCGAGCACTTCGAGGGCGCGGGCGCGCGTGTCGTGAGCCGCTGGCTGCTGTCACAGACGCAGACCCCGACTGCGTCCGAGGTCCGCCGTCAGTGATGTTGCCGGTGGGCTTTCCGCCACGCGGCGCCGAGCCGTGCGTAGCGTGCCGCGAGGTCCGGCCTGTAGAGCACCTTCACGTGGCTGGGCAGCCGCGAGCTGAACGCATGGAGATCGTGATCGAGCTGTGCGACGCCCGCCTGGCTCGTGGCGTAGAACTGCAACGCGGGGTCCGGGACGCTCACCCTGTGCTCCTGCAGGTCCCACTCCCCTACCAGCACCCACGAACGCGGCACGACGAAGCTTGGGCTCAGTCCGTAGACGGCTGCGACCGCGACATGGTGCTCGGCGGCCAGATGCTCGACGAACGCAGCGCTCAGCTCCGCACCATGAGCCTTTCGCTGCGCGATGACGTCGTGCGTCCCGAGCCCGAGCACGTCGACGACGTCTCCGTCGTGCAGCAAGGTCGAGTAGCCGAGCTCACCGGTGAGGAAGCCCTTGTGGTTGTAGTAGCGCTTCAGGAACTGCGCCATCTGGTACCGCTGGCGGTAGGTGTTGCTGCTCGCCAGCGGCGCATCGAGCGTGTTGTGGATCCGACCGATCGACAGGACGGGGATCAAGACGATCGCGAGCAGGAGCACACCGGTTCGCCACGACGGCCGCACGACCTCGGACGCGATGCACAACAGCACGTAGGAGCCGGCGATGAGCAGGTACGCCTCGTAGCGTGAGTACCAGCCGAAGCTCGCGAACTGGACGTGCAACAGCGCCGTGACCAGCCACGCGATCGCGATACCGACGGAATCGCGCTTCGTGCCGCGGAACGCCACCACCAGGTACGCCACGATCAGCAGGGCGAGAGCCGTGACCGCCCAGTCTGAGGTGATGATCGGCCAGAGCTTGACGGGGCCGCGCAGGATGCGGATGCCCGACTCGTACTGGAGGTTGCTCTTCGCCTCGATCGAATTCGGCAGGAAGCTCTCCCCGAACGCCTTGTTGACGATGCCGAACGCAACGATGGGAATCGCTCCGACAGCGAGCGCCCACACGCCGAGCCTCGCGGCGCGGCCCCGAGTCCAGTGCGCGAGCGAGTCCGCCGAGCCGAGCTGACGGGTCGTACCCGCCAGCAGCGCGCAGGCCACGCCGACTGCCAGGAACGCGGACTCGTATCGCACCAACGTGGCAACGAAGAGGACACAGAGCAGCAGCCGGCTCGACCGCACGGTGATCTCGCGGCGCTGGAGCTGACGCAGCAGGACGAGGAGCTGCACGACGAGCGCCGCATGCAGCATGTGCTCCATGCCCACGACCGCGAGGCCGGGGCCGAACCAGAGCACGACGGTCATGACGAAGATCGCGACGACGGTCAGCCAGTCCCGCTTGCGCGGCAGGAGAAACTCCTGGTGCGCGGCGAACAGCCACACCAGCCACCCGGCCGCCGCGAGGTTCAGGATCAGGGGCAGCGCGTTCGCGGCGAACGGGAGCGCCCCGGTGAACGCCGCGAGCAGGAGCGTCCATCCGGGTGAGGACGACGCCGACGCGTAGTGCCCGCTCGACACGCCCCACGTCCCGTGATGGAGCAACTGGCGGACGATGCTCATGTGGATCGCCGTGTCGTCGAACACGTAGAGGAAGTGTCCGTCGTTCCTTAGGAGCCCCTGCACCCACAGCACGGCCGTGACGACGACGATGGAGCCTGCGGCGGCCCATGTGAACCTCGCGCGCCGAGCGCGCAGCTCGGCCGCACCCGCGTCGCCGGACGCGGGCTCACGCGATGCGGCGCCCTCCAAGCGCGTGGCGTCCGTCGTCTGCATCTGCCCTCCCGCGCCTCAGGAAACGAAGGGTAACCGCGCCGCTGTCCTGCGCCACCGGGCGAGGGGGGCGTTCGGCGCCCAGTTCTGGGAGGATCTCGCGAATGTCACGGGGGGTGGTGATCCCGCGAGTGCGGGCGCTGGACGGCTTGCGCGGCGCGGCCGTGTCCGGGGTGCTGCTGTTCCACGGCGGATATCTGACGGGTGGCTACCTCGGCGTCGACTTGTTCTTCGTGCTCTCCGGGTTCCTGATCACGTCGCTCCTGCTGGCGGAATCGCGATCGTCCGGTTCGATCGGGCTCGGCGGTTTCTGGGCGCGCCGTGCGCGCAGACTCCTCCCTGCGCTCGCGGGGCTGCTGGTGGGCGTCGCGCTGTACGCAGCGCTCCACTCCAGACCCGCGGAGCTCGCGCAGATTCGTGGCGACGCGCTGGCAACGCTCGGCTATTTCGCCAACTGGCGAGCCATCTTCACGTCACGCGACTACTTCGCGCAGTTCACGGCACCGTCGCTGCTGCAGCACACATGGTCACTCGCGATCGAGGAGCAGTTCTACCTCGTGTGGCCGTTGGTGTTCGTCGGGCTGCTGGCATGGTGGAAGGCGTCGGCGCCGCGAGCAGTGCTCGTGGTCGCGCTCCTCGGGGCACTGGTCTCCGCCTCGTTGTGCGTGGCGCTGTACGACCCGGCGAACGTCTCCCGCGCCTATTACGGCACGGACACGCGCGCTGCCGGCATCCTGCTCGGAGCGGCACTCGCCGCGGCGCTCGCGATCTGGGGACCAGTGCGCGGTCGGGGCGCGCGCGTCGCGCTCGAGATCGCTGGCGTGGCGGCGATCGGCGTGCTCGCGTACGCGTGGTGGCAGCTCGACGGCGAAGCTTGGCGGCTCTACCACGGAGGGCTGCTGCTCGTGGGTGTGGCCGCGGCCGTGATCATCGCCGCCTCCGCGCACCCGACGGCGGGCCCGATCTCGAAGCTCCTCTCGTGGCGGCCGCTCTGCCTCCTCGGTCTGATCTCGTACGGCGTCTACCTGTGGCATTGGCCGGTCTTCGTCATCCTCGACGTGAACCACACGGGTCTCGACGGGGTAGAGCTCTTCGCGGTGCGCGTCCTCGTCACGCTGGCGATCGCGGTCGCCTCCTATCACTTGCTCGAGATGCCGATCCGGCGCGGCGCGATCTCGTCGCAACAATGGCGCTGGCTCGTTCCGGCGTCAGCGGCAGTGCTCGTCGCGTTGATCCTCGTCGTCTCCGTCGGCGCAGTGGCACCGGCGAACGGGGCGCCGGACAACGTGGGCAACGCGGTCCGCCGGGCCGCGGCACATCCCGGCGCGACCAAGGTGCTGTTGGTGGGCGACTCGGTGGGTTACCAGATCGGCGTCGGCATGAAGCAGGTCCCTTCCGTCCCCCCGGTCGTGCTGTTGAACCGGTCGATCATCGGGTGCACGTTCCCGCACGTCGGCCGCAAGCCGGCCGATCCGAGCAAGGCGGCGATCAGCGTGAAGTGCGACCAGGGATGGCAGGACGCGATCGATCGCTTCCGGCCGGACGCCGTGCTCGCCGTCTTCCAGTGCTGCAGCGGACCTCTCCACGTCGACGGCAAGTGGATCAGACCGTGCGATGCGCGCTTCAAGTCCTACGCGACGCGGGAGTGGAAGAACGCGATGAAGATCTGGAGCAGCCACGGCGCACGTGTCTACGCGACGACCGCTCCCTACTCGCTCCCGGAGTTTCTCGGTCCCGGCACGCGTGCGGATCTCGACTGCGCGAACGCCGTCAAGGTCTCGGCGCTGCGCGCATCGGGTGACCGCGTGATCGATCTCGCCGGGTGGACGTGCCCCGGGGCGCCGGGTCCGCCCGCGGCGGTGCGGTGCCGAGTCCAGGAGGACGGCGTGACGCTGCGGCCCGACTCGGAGCACTTCCGCGGGGCCGGCGCCCAGATCGTCGGCCGGTGGCTGCTCGCCCAGGTGCTCGCCGCGCCTCAGGCGGCCGCCCAGCCGAGCGCTTCGGCCTGATCCGCGAGCGGGAACACCTTCACGTCGCCGGGGATCATCCATCGGAACATGCCGACCGCGTGGCGCACCCAGTCGTGGTCGGTCACGACCGCCACGCGCTTCCACTTCGAGAGGTGGTGCAGACCGAGCTTCGTGTCCTCCCAGCCGGCGCCCACCGAGTACCCGTCGAAGTCGTCGCCGAGCACGTAGACGAAGCGCACCTCCCCCTTGTCGGCGAGCAGCGCTTCGACGGCAGGCTCCAAGAACCGCTCGTAGTCGGACCTCTCGACCTTGCCCACCGCACGGAACGCCACCACCGTGTCGGCGGCCTCGATTCGCTGCAGCATCGATCGCAACCTTTCGTCAGAAGTGCACGTGCTTGATGGGAATGCCGAGGCGCTCGCACTCCCGCACAAGGCTATTCGCGGCCGCCTGGGCGCTCCGCTGATCGGTCCTCATGTGGGTCGCGAACGTGAGGCCGTCCCGCCGCAACGCGGCGTTGCGCGTGTTCCGGGCGGCGCTGCCCACGCCCCCGATGAAGAATGCCTGCCCGCGCACGTCACGATGGTTCACCGAATCGACGAAGCGCTGGAGCTCCGTACACACCTTGCGGTCCCCGGGGTCGACCGGCTGCGACGCGCGCGACGTCGTGCTGTGCGACGCAGATCCACTCGACGCTCCGTTCGACGAGCAACCCGAGACGAGCATCGCGACCGCGAGCAGACCAATGCATGCCGGCTGCCAGCCCCTGACCCTCACCGGCGCAACTCTGCCAGACAGCTGACGCGGGGAGGCCGCCCCGAAAGGCGGCCTCCCGATCGTGCTCCGACGACGGCGCCGTCGTCGGTCTCCTGAGGTTCGGCTACTGGCCGAGCGCGAAGCTCACGCCAGAGGCACTGCTGCCGAGAATCGGCGAGGTCGAGGTGGCGCCACCACCGCCGATGGCCAACTGGGTGATTGCGTTGGCCTGGCTGATCTCACCAACTCCCGACCCGGCCAAGCAGAGGATGAGGGTGCTCGCCGCGTAGTTGTCGTCCACCGAATACCCGGTGTTGAAGATGTTGTCGTCGTTGTGGTTCGCACCGTCCGCCGTTGCGTTGTTCTCCCCGTTGCCTTCCGGGTCGAGCGACTTGACGACCGGGTTCTGCCAGTAGGTCGCCGTCTCCACCGCGCCCACGTCGAGGCCCTTGGCCACGATCCCGGTGACATGCAGAAGGTCGACAGCCGACGGGTCGGTTCCCGTGATCGTGATGTACGACTGGATCTGCCACTTCTTGCCGAGCTGAGTCAGCTCGTTCGTTGCGCTGCTGATCGTCTGCTTTCCGGTCGGCGGGTAGACCGGGGTCTCACCCGACTGGCAGGACGCGGTGCCGATCAGCTTGGTGGCGATCGCGCTCGGATGGATCGTCGCGGGAGGTGCGCCGTTGAGCGCGGTGTCCTGGGCGTTCTCCAGGAGACCGGTGCACTGGCCGCCGATGGCCGCCTTGGTCGTCGTGTCCTTCATCACTGACGTCGTGATGGTCTCGTTCTGGGGCGCGTCGGTGAGGCCAGGGTTGACCTTGCCGAGCACCAGGCCACCGGTGCACGTTCCGGCCGGCGTCGGCGCAGCGGACGCCGACGGTGCGGTCATCGCGACCATGCCGCCCGCCATCGTCAACGCGCCGGCGACAGCGAGCACGCGTGTCTTCAGGTTCACGTGATCGTCTCCTCTTTCTCTGCCTTGTCATGGGCTTCGTTGGCTACGAAACGAGCGCGGACCGCCGCTCGCATGTGACAAGGAAGGTGCCGCGAGGCAAGCCGTCGTGCGACGGTGCGACACGCCTGCCGACACCCCCCAGGTCGGTCGGCGGCAGTCTCGACCCAGACCCTGTCAGGTGTCAACCGGTAAGGGCCCGGAGAAGCCGCACGCCTTCTTGACATTCCGATGGCAGGTCACCGGACCCAGCGCGCAGTGCCTCCATCAGGGCTGTGCGAACATGTGCCCTTCGGATGGGGGCTGTGAGCACGCGCGACCGCACCCCGGCGCTGGTGGCAGGCGACCACGACGCGTCAGGGACGAATTCCCGGGGCGAGCGTCGGGCTCGCCCCTTGCGGCGCGTCGCCGGCCTCGACGGGCTCCGCGGCGTCGCGGTCTTCGCCATCCT
>DATBHZ010000096.1:0-11955 GCA_036557185.1 Acidimicrobiia bacterium
ACCGTGGGTGGCACTGCCGAGAGGTCGAGGTGGTCGTCGCAGGAGTAGATCGTGTTCGTCATCGCGCCCCACCGGCGGTCGTGAGCTCGACGTGGAGCTCGTCCACCCCGCGCATGAGATGGGTCGGATCGTAGGTGTAGCGGCGCGCACCGGGCGGGCCGTGGAACGCATCGGAGACGCGGATGTCCGTCGTGCGCGCGAGGAACCGCGTCACCGTCGCGTGTGCCTCGGCCCGCGCGAGCGGTGATCCGGCGCACGTGTGGATGCCGTGACCGAAGCCGAGGTGCTGGCGCCCGCCGGGACGGTCCAGCCGGAACTCGTCGGGATCGTCGTACTGGCGCGGATCGCGGTTGGCGGCGTCGTTCATGACGAACACGGTGGTGCCCGGCGGCAGCTCGACGCCACCGAGCGTCGTCCGCACCTTCGACAGCTTGAACGACCCCTTGAGCGGCGGCTCCAGCCGCAGCACCTCTTCGATGAACGGCGCGATCAGCGCCGGGTCGGCCCGCAGCTCGGCCTGGAGGTCGGGGCGGTCGCCAATGATCTTCAGCGAGCTCGTGATCAGGCGTGCGGTCGTCTCGCCGCCCGCGGCGAAGAGGTTCGCGGCGATACGCATGACGTCGTCGACCGGCGGCAGCGACCCGTCCGGGAACCGGGCCTGCGCCATCTCCGTCATCACGTCGTCGCGGGGATCCGCTCGGCGGTCCTCGATGTAGCTCGTGAACTGGTCGTACAGGAACTCGAGTGGCTTGTGCTCCTGGCGGTCGGAGCGCACCTCGTGGACGAGCCGCTGCCGGAACTCGTCGCGGTCCTCGTCGGGCACACCGAGCAGATCGGCGACGACCATGACGGTGTACGGGATCGCGTAGTCCTGGATCAGCTCGCACTCACCGCGTGCGAGGAGGTCGTCCATCGTCCGGTCGGCGAACTCCCAGAGGAAGGCCTCGTTCTCCTTGAGCCGCTTCGGTGTGATGAGGCGCATCAGCAACCCGCGGTGTGCTGTGTGCTTCGGTGGGTCGAACGACGGCAGCTGGTCGCTGAAGGGGAGCTCGTCGCGGTGCTCTTCGATGATCGCCGAGATGTCATCGCCCTCGAGCGGGACCGACATCTTGAAGAACGGCCCCGACGTCGTGTTGCAGTTCGACCACGTACCCGGGTCGCGGTAGATGGCGATGGCTTCGTCGAACCCCGTGACGAAGACGACACCACGCGGGTGCGCCCAGACGGGGCCGTGCGCGCGCAACCACTCCTGGTAGGGCCGGGGATCCTGGTGGATCGCCGGGTCGGGACGGAAGTAGTTCACCGACTCGAAGTCGCTCACACCACCCTGCTGCTCCACAGGTGGCCCATCATCTCACTCGTGTCTCGCTGCCCGCGTTCTGCGCGTCAGCCGTACTGGCGCGCGGCGGGCCATGCCCGCTGCCACGTTGTGTGCTGCCCGCGACAGATCCAGATCTGATCGCCGCGTTCCTCGCTCCACACGTTGTGTGGCGTCGTCACGGTGCCCGCCGGGGTCACCTGGGAGAAGATCGTGAGGAGGTAAGAGCGCGGCAGGTCGACGGCGATGGTCGTCGCGCCAGTCGAGGCATGTGCGGGTCCCCACCACCAGTAGGAGTTGTGGCCGCTGACCGCGTGCGGGAGTCCGAACTGATGGCCCCAGAGGTCGATGGCGCCGGCGGCACCGTAGTCACCTGCGAACACCACGACGCTCCGCCGCTCGTGCGGGGGCAGCGTCTTGGCCACGTCGGCGACCTGTGCCGTGAAGCTCTTCCAGCCGACGGTCGCGCTCAGGTCCTTGTTGATCTTGCCCTCCCACGGCCCCGTCGCGAGCGTGTGTTCGGGGAGCACCGGCAGGGTGAGCGGCAGCGCGAGCACAGCACCCGTCAGCATGAGCGCGACCCAGCCTCGTAGTCCTCGTGGCGGGTGCTTGCGGTCGAGACGCTCCTCGGCCCAGGCGCCGCCGGCTGCGAAGAGCACGAAGTACATGCCGCCCAGGTAGTACGACTTCGCGCCTGCGAGCGTGAAGACGGCGAGCAACACGAGGTACGCGAGGCCGAGCGGTCGGGCGAACGGCGACGCGAGCGTTCGACGCAACCCGGCGATCCAGAACACGATCAGAACGGGGCCAACCACGATGGCCTGCGACGGAATGAACCCGACGATCGCGCCGATGCCGCCGTTCTCGTTGTGCAGGCTTCGCAGCATCGCGACGGCTGCCCAATCGTGTTGTGCGTTCCAGACGATGTTCGGGAGCCACAGCGCAAGCGCGAGCGCCGCACCCATCCACAGCCAGCGGCTCCGGAACATCCGGCCTCGATGGTCGAGCACCAGTCCCACGGCGAGCGCGCCCAGCAGGAACCCGATGTTGAGCTTGTTCAGCAGCCCGAGTCCGGCGAGCGCGCCGACCACCACCCATAGCCGGTCGTCGCCGGTTCTGAGCAAGCGCAGCACGACGAAGGTGGTTGCCGACCAGAAGAAGAGATCGAACGCCGTCGTCGACAGGAGATGGAACCCCGCCAACAAGACTGGAGACGTCGCTGCGGCGAGCGCCGCGAGGAGCTGTCCCTTCCGGCCGGCACCGAGCTCCTGTGCCATGAGGGCGGTGAGGACGACCGATCCGCCACCCGCGAGCGCCGGAACCAAGCGCAGAGCGGAAGGCGAAGTTCCCAGGACGTGGGTCGCGATCCAGGCGACGGCGGGAACGAACGGCGGTTGGTCGACGAAGCCCCACTGCAAGTGTCGTGCGCACGCGAGGAAGTAGAGCTCGTCGCGATGAAAGCCGTATCGGGGCGCCACCGTGAGCTCGAGTGCAACGAACCCGATGGCGATCCACGCAACACCCGTGGTCGCGAGCTCGCGGCGGTTTTGGCGCGATCCGTTGACCGTGATGGGCGGCTCTGCGAGGCGCGTCATGCCGATGCCTGCTGCTCGGGCACCAGCGCCGCAACGGCGAACTCGATCACGGTCTGGCGGGCGACGTCATCGTCATAATCGTTGGCTGCGCGTCCCTCACGGCGGTGCCAGGCGAACCAGGCAATCGACTCGGTGATCACGCGCGCAGTGGTCGGCGGATCGGGCAGCGCCCGGAAGTAGCCCGCGCGCGTGCGTGTGTCGATGTAACGCTCGAGTTGGCGCAGATGCGCGGCGCGAACGCCGCCCCAGTAGAAGGCCTCGAGCTCGGGAATGTCGACCGCGCAGCGCTCGATCACGGCGAGCATCGGCCACAGACGTTCGACGATCTCGTACCGCTCGGTGACGACGGCTCTCAGCTCTTCAGCGACGTCCGGCGGATCCGTCGTCTTCATCGCAGCGTGCAGCTCGGGAGCGGAGACGGCGCGGAGCTCCTTCTCGATCAGCGCCACCGTCTCTTTGGGGTCGGTATCGAGCACCGGTAGCGATGGCGGGTCGCCGAGGTGACCGAAGCCGTAGAGAAAGACGAGGTGAAAGAGCGCGTCTTTCGTCTGGACGTAGGTGAAGAGCGAGCCGGCCGACATGCCCGCCGCCGCTGCGACGTCGGCCGTGCGTGTCCGCTGATACCCGACCCGGCCGAACACCTGCGTCGCCGCTCGGGCGACCGCTTCGAGACGTTCCTCTTGCTTGATCCGTGCCATACCCCATACTGAACTGACTGAGTCAGTCAGTCAAGAGGAAAAGCAGGCATGTTCCCGAGGCATCCCGAACCGGCGACCGCCGGCCAAGACCTCCGCCGCGTCGCGGCCTCGGTGCCGGCCGCGACGCCCATCTGTGGAGGTGCTACCGGTGCGCCGCGAAGGTCTCGGCCGAGGGAGCCTCGCGGTTGCGCGGATGCGGTCCACTACGTTCGAGCCCGAACGCGTCAAGGGGGTTTACCCCCACCTTGCTCACGGCGTTCGTCACATCACTCGCCGGAGTAGCTCAGTTGGTCAGAGCAGCGGTCTTGTAAACCGCAGGTCGTCGGTTCGACTCCGACCTCCGGCTCCACTGCTCGCGCGCGCGTAGGTCGCGAGGAGGGAATCACGCAGCGCGCGCGAATGTCGGCGCGTTACGTGCCGCTTGACCCAAATCGTGACGTAGACAGCCGCGACGTCGCGCTTCCATACTTTCCTGCATGCAACAGTCGGCCGGAGAGCCCGCCGCATCGCGCTCGTCCGACGCTCGGAGCGAGATCATCCTGGACTCGGGGCCCGAGCTGCCGGATCTCGCTCCGGCGATTCACCGTCAGCGACTGGTCATCGAGGGGACGCGCGCCGAGCCGATCACCGAGCACGACATCCGGGAGTACCTCTCCCAGCTGTGCGTCGTCTGCGACATGGTGCCGCTCATCGATCCCGTCACCCACCACTCGGAGCGCTACGGGTGGGCAGGCTGGATCCATTGGGAGACGTCGGGGGCCCACTTCTACGCGTGGGATTCGCCGACTGTGTTCTTCAGTGTCGACGTCTATGCATGCCGGGCGTTCGACTCGGTCGCGACCGTGGAGTTCACGAGGGAGTTCTTCGGAGCCGAGCAGCTCGTCGCGAAAGCGTTGTGATGGACGACGTCCTCGATCTCGGCCGCGAAGAGCTTCGCGAGATCGGGACGCGTGTCCACGAGGCCGCCGGCTCGCCCACGGAGCCGTTCGGCATCTACGCGCTCTCCTGGGACTCGCCCGATTCGAAGCTGGCGCGTTGGGTGGAGAGCTCCGTCTTCGGGGAGTTCTTCGGCAACAGCCCGGAGATGCTCGCGCGCGAGTACGCACCGTACGAGCAGGCGAGCGTGCTCCTCTGTGCGCTCGACCACCACCGCAAGCTTCCTGCCGGGATGATGCGGCTGTTGCTGCCTTCCGAATGCGGGTTCAAGACGCTGGACGACATCGAGCGAGTCTGGGGGCGGCCGATCGACGAGGTGTTGCGCGCGACGAATCCGGAGTTCGATCGTGACCACCTCATGGACGTCGCCACGATCGCCGTGGCGCCCGACTACCGCCGAGAGGCCACCGACGGTCTCGTAAGCCTCTCGCTCTACCAAGCGCTCGGGTACGTCGCGCGGTGGCGCGACCTCCGTTGGATCGTCACGGTGCTCGACACGAACGCCCTCGAGCTCGTGCAGGAGGCGACCCTCGACGCGTTCGCGCCGTTCGCAGGCGTCGAAGCCCGCGAGTACCTCGACTCGCCGGCGAGCCTTCCTGTCTGGTGCGACCTCGACGCGTACTTCCGCCGCATCGAGGTGACGGATCCCGTCGCGTACGAGCTCTTTGCCGAGGGAAGAGGGCTCGAGGCCGCGGTCAGGCCGTTGCAGCGGTCCGAGGCGCCGGCGATGGCCCGCTAGCCGACCTGGCCGCGCCGCACCGCGCGCAGCCGCGGGACGACACCGAGCCGCCCGAGCACATCCGGCACGCCGTCGGGCATGACCGGCTTCGCATACAGATATCCCTGGGCCGAGTCACAGCCGAGCTCGGTCAGCTTCTGGGCCTGGAGCTCGCTCTCGACTCCCTCGGCGACGGTCGACACCCGCAGGGCGCGCGCCATCGCGATGATGGCGGCGACGAGCGTCTCGTCGGACGAGTCGGGCTCTCGCAGGCCTGCCACGAACGACTGGTCGATCTTCACCCTGTCGACTGGGAACCGCTGCAGGTACGCGAGCGACGAGTACCCGGTGCCGAAGTCGTCGATCGCGATCCGAACACCCATGGCGCGGAGCTGGCCGAGCACGCCGGCGGCTTCGGGACGATTGTCCATGATGACGCTCTCGGTGAGCTCGAGGTGGAGCGCACCGGGCGGGATGCCGTGCTCGTCGATCGCACCTCGGACGCGCGCCACGATCGCGGGGTCGCGCAGCTGGCGGGCCGAGAGGTTCACGGCGACCCACAGGTCGCGTCCGGCGTCGAGCTGGGTGCGCCAGGTCGCGAGCTGGCGGCTCGCCTCCTGCAGCACCCACGATCCGATCGGCAGGATGAGCCCGGTCTCCTCCGCCACCGGGATGAACGAGAGCGGAGCGATGTGGCCCCAGACAGGGTGGGCCCAGCGGAGCAACGCTTCGAAGCCCTCGACTCGGCCCGAGTCGAGCGCGACCACCGGCTGGTACTGGAGGTGAAGCTGGTCGCGGTCGAGCGCGTGCCGGAGATCGCGCTCGAGAGTGAGGCGGCGCGTCACTTGATCGCGCATCGAGGAGTCGAACACCGCCACGGAGTCCCGCCCGGCGTCTTTCGCCTGGTACATCGCGATGTCCGCGTCGCGGATGAGCGCCTCGGCCCCGGCTCCGTCGGTGCCGTCCGTGACCGATACGCCGATGCTGACGGAAGGACCGATCTCCATACCGCGCACGTCGAACGGCGCGGTGAAGCTCACGCGCATGCGCTCGGCGATCTCGACCGCGGCCTCTTGGGACTGGACGCCCGTCATGAGCACCACGAACTCGTCGCCGCCGATGCGTGCGACGAGGTCACCGGGCCGCGTCATCTCCCTGAGCCTCTGTGCCACTCCGAGCAGCAAGTCGTCACCCACGCTGTGACCGTGGCTGTCGTTGACGAGCTTGAACCGGTCGACGTCGAGGAACAGCAACGCGACCAGCTTTCGATCGCGACGCGCGAGCCGCAGGGCACGGTCCGCTTCCTCGATCGCGTACGAGCGGTTCGGGAGCCCGGTGAGCGCGTCGTGCGCGACCTGGTGAGCGAGGCGTGCCTCCGATCGTGCGTGCGCGCGCAGTGCCCGGAGCACGCGGATGGCAGCTGCCATCGTGAGGGCGACGACGATCACACCGAGCGCGATTCGGTCCTCGATGTCGGCATTGACCTGGAAGATCGTGACGAGCGCCGGAACGCAGAGCGCCACCGCCACGACCGCGAGGCGGCCGCGGCGCGGAGCCCGCGCATCGGAAGGTACCGGCTCGGTGAGCTCGCGCATCGACGGGTGCAGCAACGTCGCGATGCAGGCGACATAGGCGAGCGCGTACGGCATGTCGATCAGATGGCGTGGCATCGAGACGAGACGTGTGTCGACGAGCATGTAGATCGTGTCGCCGATGAGGATGCAGATCATCCCGAACAGCAGGAAGTACTGCGCTGCGGCGCGTCGTGCGGCGCTGAAGGCGAAAGAGGCCGTGATGGCGACCAGGAAGATCGACAACGGCGGATAGCACGAGAGGACGAAGCGAACGTCGAGCGGCGCGTGCTCGTGGAACAGGGCGGGGGTGACGAGGTAGATCCACGCCACCGTCATCGCGGCGAGCGCGGCCACGGTCGCGTCCAGGAGGGCGTCGATCTCGACATCGCGCCCGAGTCGACGCGCGCGCACGATGCCCAGGATGCCGGCGCCGAGGATCAGGTACCCCGGAATGGTGATGAGGTCCGGGACCAGCGAGCGCTTGTTGCTGAGCACGCCGAGCGTTCCGAGCACCTCACGCGCGGCGCCGCCGATGAGGAAGACGATGACCGCCGTCGCGATCAGGATCCACGGCCACCGCACTGCTGGACGGTTCCGCCAGATGCCCAGCACCGTCGCGACCGCTGCGCTGAGTCCCAGGAACACGAACGTTGCTTCCGTGAGCGGGCCGAGGAGGTCCAGCGCCAACAGCAGCGTCCACACGACGCCGATGCCCGCGACGATGTAGGCAACCCGCGCGCTGAAGGGGCGCGCCGGTGTGTCGGCCTGCCGCTCTTGCAACTCGCTCTCCCCGGTACTCCGACCGCTGCCGAAACCCGCATCCCGGGCACTCAGGACATCGACCGGTCCGGAAAGCCCCTTGAGAGGAGCAGCCCGCAGGGCCCGTTTGGGGCATGCCCGGGCGCGAACCGGTAGGGTCGGCGGGTCATGAGCGAGTGTCCGCGAGCCGGGTATCCCGGCGAGCAGCGAGCGTGGCCCGAGCGGCCCGCGCCGAAGGCGCGAGAGCGGGAAGCATGAGCGACAGCGGGATCGCGACCTCGGCCCGCCCCGAGCGGCCTCCCACCCGTGATCGGGGCGACGGCGGCGAGCGCGGGCGTGACCAGAAGTTCTCCGCGATGCGCGGCGCCGCGCTCGTCGGCCTCGCGATCATCATCGGCCTGGTGCTGCTGAGCAAGATCGACGACGGCAGCAGCGGTCCCGTCGTGGCGACCACCGCCAAGCCGTCCACGAGCGCGACGACCGCAGCCGGCTCTGCAACGACGGCGCCGCCCGCCGCCCCCAGCTCCGGAACCGCGCGCCCGCCGTCACAGGTCACCGTGCTCGTCGAGAACGGCGCCGGCGTGGCCGGCATCGCAGGAAGCCAGACCACGGCGCTGAAGAACGCCGGGTACAACACGCTGGACCCGCGCGACGCGAGCCAGCAGCGGCAGGGGACGATCGTGTACTACGCGTCGGGCTACCAGCGCGAGTGCACGGCAGTGGCATCGTCGATCGGTGCCAACGTCACCACGGCGGCCCTCCCCTCACCTCCGCCGTCCGGCGCGGAGAGTGTGAACTGCCTCGTCATCCTCGGCAGCTGAGGTCATGAGCGAGCGACTGCGAGCCGGGTATCCCGGCGAGCAGCGCGCGTGGCCCGAGCGGCCTGCGCCGAAGGCGCAGGAGCGGGAAAGGTGAGCGAGCAGCGAGCGTGGCCTAAGCGGCCCGCGCCGTAGGCGCAGGAGCGGCAGAGATGACGAACGTCCAGCAGCTGCGCCGCTTCGGGCGCCTCGCAGGCCGCGCCGCGCTCCTGCTCGACTACGACGGGTGTCTCGCGCCGATCGTCGGTGATCCCGCCCTCGCCGTCCCGCATCCCGACGCACGCGACGCGTTGCGGCGCCTCGTGCCCGTCATGCGGCGAGTGGCAGTGATCAGCGGACGACCGGTCGCGTTCTTGCGGTCGCATCTGGGCATCGACGGTCTCGTCTACTCGGGCCAGTACGGTCTCGAGCGCGCGGACGGTGATGCGATCACGATCGACCCGCGCGTCGAGCCCTACATTGAGTTGCTCGCATCGTTGGCGGAGGATGCGCGTGCCGAGCTCGACGACGTGCTCATCGAGGACAAGGGCGGCGTCGCGCTCGCGCTGCACTGGCGCCAGAACCCGGACCTCGACGAGCCCGCCCGGGCCTGGGCGCGCCGGGCCGCGCTCGAGCACGGCCTCGCGCTGTTCCCCGGGCGAATGGTGGTCGAGCTCCGCCCTCCCCTGTCGGTGGACAAGGGGACCGCGGTGGAGCAGCTCTGCTCCGGCGTGCGCGCCGCCGCGTTCGCCGGCGACGACCGGGCGGACCTGGCGTGCTTCGATGCTCTCGACCGCCTGGAAGACGCGGACACGCTCGAGTACGCGCTGCGTGTCGGGGTCGTCTCGGACGAAGCACCCGGTGAGCTGCTGGATCGCTCCGACCTCCAGGTGCAGGGCCCGGAAGGCGTCGTGGCGATGCTGCGGGCGTTGGCCGACGAGATCACGGACGAGCGCGCGTGATCTGGGTCTCCAGCCATCGGCCCGGGGGCTCCGCGCCGGCGCGCTGACGCAGCACGCGCGCGCGACTCGCCCGTTCGTCGGCTGCCATGTCGAGCCCGGTGCGGAGAGCCTCCGCGGTCTGCGTGAGGTCGAAGGGCTGGACGGCCACACACGCATCGCCCAGGACGTCGAACGCGCCGGCTTCCCGCGACAGGCAGACCACGCCGTCGCGGCGGTTCGCGAGCGGCCCCTCCATCGCCACGAGGTTGAGCCCGTCCTTGATCGGGTTCACCAGGAGCACGTCGGAGACGGCCATCGCCGCAATCGATCGCGCGTAGTGGTCTCGTGTGTCGAGCACGATCGGCTGCCAGTTGCCCCTGGCGAATTTGTCGTTAATTCGAGCCGCGGTGTGCTCCACCTCGTTCCTGTAGGCCTGGTACTCGGGGAGGGACTCCCGCGAAGGGTTGAGCATCGCGGCGAAGACCACCCGTTCCCGGAATCGCGGATGCTGCTCGAGCAGGAGCTCGTACGCGCGGAACCCTCTGACGATGTTCTTCGACAGCTCCATTCGATCGCTGCGAACGATGAGCGATCGCTCGCCCACGCGCTCCGACAGGGCGTCGATCTCGGCGCGCACCGGTGCGGAGGCAACCTCGTGCGCGAGAACGTCTTTGTCCGGTCCGAACGACGCCACGAACGCGTCCCTGCCGGCGGGCTGACCGAGCACCTCTTGGGATGAAGCACGGAACGCACGCGCCCATCGCTCGGTGTGGAACCCGGCAGCACCCTGGTCGAGCGAGGTGCACACCGCGGTCGCGACGTACTCGGGCAGCACACGGATCGAGCCGGGACCGCAGAACGGCGTGTGCGTGAAGTGCGTGATGTGCAGGTCAGGGCGTAGCTCGCGCAACATCGCGGGAACCAAGAACAGCTGGATGTCCTGCACGAGGACGACGTCCTCGGGGCGCGCCGTCTCTGCGATCGCGTTTGCGAATGATCGATTGACCTCGACGTACGCCTCCCATGCCTCCCGGAAGCGGTCGTCGAACTGCGGCCGGTACGGCAGGTTGAACAGGCCGTGCATCAGGAACCAGAGGGTGGAGTTCGAGACGACGTCGTAGTGCATGCCGTGCAATGAAGTGTCGAGCGAGAGAAGCTCCAGCTCGAAGTCCTCCGCTCGTGCGGCGTTCGCCGCGACCGCAGCTCGGTCGTCATCGGTGATGGCAGCGGCGATCCAGCACGTGTCCTCACGTCCCGCGAGCAGCGGACCGAGCGCGCTCACGACCCCGCCCGCACCGCGCCGTGCCTCGAACGTCCCGTCTTCCCCCCTCCGGGCGAAGGTGACCGGGCCGCGGTGCGATGCGACGATCACGCCGTCAACCGCGCAGTGACGCGAACAGCCGTAGCCAATCCTCGAGCTCGCGGGTCGAGAGGAAGTTCTTGCGAACGTGCTCCCGGCCGGACGCGCCCATCGCGTCCGCCCTCGCCGGCTCGGCGAGCAGATCCGCCGCGCGGCTCGCGCACTGCTCGACGGAGTCGACGAGGTACCCGTCCTCGCCGTCTCGGATCTGCAGGACGATGCCACCGGCGCGGCCGCCGATGACCGGCCGCCCCTTCCAGAGCGCCTCGCTCACCGTGAGGCCGAAGCCTTCGCGGAGCGACTTCTGGATCACCACGTCGGCAGCGCGCTGGAAGGCGTTGATCTGGACGTTGCCGACCTGCTGGATGTTCGAGAGGAGGTGGATGTCCCGGTCGTGACCGCGCGCCGCCTCGACCGCCTCCCAGACCTGGAAGCCCTCGGGATCGTCGGTGGCCATCGAGCCCGCGAGGACGAGCTGCGCGTCGTGGACCTGCTCCCGCACGATGGCGAACGCCTGCAGGACGCCGAGCGGATCCTTCCACGGGTCGTACCGGCTCACCTGGCACACGATCGGACGGTCGGGGTCGATCCCGTACTGCTTGCAGATCTCGCGCGTGAACGGGTCGGGCAGGTCGAGGTTCTTGACCGAGAGTGGATCGATGCACGGCGGAGCGATCGACACCCGTTCCGCGCTGAGCGACTTCGGGACGAACTGAGGCATCGTCCATACGGACGCGTCGTAGCGTTCGATGTGCGGCCGGAAGAACTCGAACACGTCGTCGCGCGCATCGGTGAGGTCGATGTGGCAGCGCCAGACCCACTTCGTGTCGTCGGAGTCGATGCTCGTGTGGCCGAGAAACGTCAGCAGGGCGGCCGGCTGCGGGTCGTGGACCACGACGTAGTCCCAGGACCCGTCGATCAGGAGCGCGTTGTCGAGCACCTTCTCCAGGTAGATGCGTTGCATCTCGTTCGTCCAGGCCACGTCGGAACCCTGCAGCGCGTTGTGGACGGACTTCGTCACCGCGAAGAACTCGTCGCTGCCGTGCATCACCTGCCATTCGGCGTCGATTCCGACGCTGCGCAGCAGCGGAACGTGGGTGGCGAGCAGCTCGGCAACGCCACCGCCGTACGCGGTCGCGTTGATGTGCAGGATCCGCGCGCCGGCGAGCGGCGCAGCGAGCGCCTCGATGCGCTCGATCGCCTCTGGGCCGGCGACCTCGGAATAGTCGTCGAGGTCCTTCTCGAGGAGCGGGACGCGT
>DATBHZ010000097.1:0-6296 GCA_036557185.1 Acidimicrobiia bacterium
GCCCACGCACTCGCTCGCGACAGGGTGCTCGGAGCACGCGGCGGCGAAGGTGTTGGAGGCGCTCATCGTGGTCCCCCTCGGCCGGTCAGGCGGCCGATCAGTCAGTGACGAGGACGACCTCGACCGTACACGGCCCGTGCACACCGATCGTCGGGCGCATCTCCAGGTCGGCCGTGCGGCTCGGACCGCTCACCCAGCTGAGATTGCTCGGCAGCGGTGTGTCGGACACCAGCGCCAACGCGTCCTCGAGAGTGGGGAGGATGCTCCCGATCCGGACGAGGCACACGTGTGCAGGGGGGACGATGTGCGTCCCTCGCGGGCGCCCCGGCCCACACGGGATCGCCATCGTCGCCGTCGCGGCGGCGGCGAGCTGCGCGCTCGTGATGCCGCAGCCCGTGTCGCCGATCGAGCTGCGCCAGTGCTCGTCGTCGGCTCGGAGCACGGGTGCACCGCGCTCGCGTAGAGCATCTGCCAGACCGAGCGCCTCGATCGCGTCGTCGTTCGTCGGCATCGCGATGGGCCGCCCTTGTGCGAGGTCGATGGCACGCTCCGCGGCGACCGTTGCAGCTACCGATCGGGTGAGCGGCCCGTGCGCGGTCATGCGGTTCTCGCGGGCCGCCGCGATGAACTGCTCGACTACCACGGGTCGACGTCCCTCGTTGCCCACCGTTCGCGGAAGCTGCGCGGTGCCGGCAGGGGAGCGTCGCGTGACGAGGTCCACGCGCGGAGCACCGGGACGCGCGCGCCCGTCCATCCTCCGGGGACGAGCCTCGCGCCGGCGCGAGCGAACCCCGTCGAGCTCCGGTACCCGCGCGGTGAGGACCACGCGCGCGCCCATGCACGGAACACCGAGCGGTGTGCAGAGCGCGGTGCGCCGGGCGAGAGCAACGGTGCGTCGGCTGCGGGTGAGTCGAACCCTTCTCCCGGCAGGCGCTCGTGCACCGGCTCCCGTTCGGGCAACTCATCCATCACGATCGGGACGATCGGTCCGGCGCGGCGCAGGTCCGCTCGTAGCCGCACGAGCAGGTCGGCGAGTGGGATCTCGACGGGACACGCCTCGGTGCACGCGCCGCAGAGGCTCGACGCGAAGGGAAGCTCGCGGCCCTCGGTGCCGTCCTCCGAGAGCAGCGGAGTGAGCACCTTGCCCATCGGGCCGCTGTACACGGCGTCGTAGGCGTGGCCGGAGATCTTCCGGAAGACAGGGCAGACGTTCAGGCAGGCCCCGCAGCGGATGCAGGCGAGCATGTCCTCGTAGGGCGTGCCGAGCAGCCGGGTCCGTCCGTGGTCCAGCAAGACGACGTGCAGCGTCTCGGGACCGTCGATCTCGCCCGCGCGACGGGGGCCCGTGATCATCGTGAGGTAGTTCGAGATGCGCTGCCCTGTGGCGCTGCGCGTGAGGAGCGGGAGCAGCGTCGGGAGGTCGGCGAAGCGCGCGATCACCTTCTCGACCGGGACGACGGCGATCTGCACACGCGGCACGATCGTGCAGAGGTCGGCGTTGCCTTCGTTGGTCACGAGCACGATCGTCCCCGTGTCCGCGGCGAGGAAGTTCGCTCCCGTGATGCCGAGATCGCCGGCGAGGAAGCGGCGGCGAAGATGAGCGCGCGCCCACGCGGTGATCGCCTCGTGCTCGACCGGCAGCTGCTCGCCGTCGGCGCGCGTCTCGAGCGTGTGCGCGATCTGCCCGAGCGTCTTGTGGATCGCGGGGGTGATCATGTGCGACGGCCGTTCGCCGGCCACCTGCACGATGTACTCGCCGAGATCGGTCTCCACAGCCTCGACCCCCGCCGCCTCGAGCGCGTCGACCAGATCGATCTCCTCCGTGGCCATGGACTTGGACTTCACGGCGAGCGTCGCTTCCTCGTGCCGAGCGATGTCGAGGATCACCCGGCGCGCGTCGGCCGGTGTCGCGGCTCGGTGCACCACCACTCCCAGCTCGCGCAGCTTGGCCTCGGCGCGGTCGAGCCAGGCCGGGAGGTCGGCCAAGGTCTCGCGCCGCAGCGCCGCGGCGCTGTCCTTGAGCCCCGGCGTGGAGGTCGCGACAGCGCGTGCGGTGAAGAGCCGCGTCCGGAGGTTGCCGAGTGCTGCTTGCAGCTGATCGTCCGCGATCGCGGCGCTCGCGCGCGCTGCGACCGTCGCGCCGGGCGTGACGACGCGGTGGCTCACCGCTCGAGGCCGGCGGCGAGCAGGCGCGCGGTGTGGATCGGCTCGGGTCCGGCACCCGTCCGGCGGCGCCGACCCTCGAGGTGCAGCAGGCACGCCGCGTCCGAGCTTGCGAGCCAGCGCGCCTCGGTCTGCGCCGCGTCCGTGAGCTTCGCGTCCGCGAGGGGCGCGGCGATCTCGGGATGGTCGAGCGAGAACGTGCCGCCGAAGCCGCAGCACGTCTCGGGCTCCGACATCTCCACGAGGGTCGCACCGGCCGCTTCGAGCAGGCGGCGCCCGGCGTCGCGCACTCCCAGGTTGCGCAGGCCGTGGCACGAATCGTGCACGGTGACCGTCGCGTCGAGCCGGGCACCGAGCTCGAGCGTCGCCAGCTCGTCAGCCAGAAAGCTCGTGAGCTCGAACGTGCGCGCGGCGAGCTCGCGGGCGCGCTCGCGCTCCGCGCCGCCGAGCAGGCGGGGGTACCAGTGGTGGACCATCGCCACACACGAGCCTGAGGGACCGACGATGGCGTCGTAGCCACCGAAGACGTCGATCCAATGCCTCGCGAGCACTGCAGCGGCTTCCGGCTCGCCCGCGTTGCAGGCGGGCTGGCCGCAGCAGGTCTGCTCGGCCGGGAACTCGACGGTGCACCCGGCGGCTTCGAGGAGCCGCACGGCCGCCATGCCGACTTGGGGCACGATCTGGTCGACGACGCACGTGACGAACAAGCCGACGGTCGGCATCAGGCAGGAGCGTAGGCGCGACGTCCACCGATCCAGACGCCTTGCACCGCGAGTGTCTCCGGGTCGAGCGCGACCAGATCGGCGCGCCCGCCGAGGCCGATCGCTCCGTACGTATCGAGGCCGACGAGCCGTGCAGGGAGGCGGCTCGCCATCGAGACCGCGCGCTCGTAGCCGGCGATCGCTGCGACGTTGCGGACCGCTCTGTCCATCCCGAGCGTCGCACCGGCAAGCGTGCCGTCGTCGAGATACGCGGCACCGTCCCGCGCAACGACCTTGCGGCCGGACACGTCGACGCCGGTCGCGACAGCGTCCGTCACGAGCACGCAATCCTTCGCCGCGAGCGCGAGCGCGATCGCACCGGGGTGCAGGTGTACGAGATCGGCGATCAACGACGGCGTCAGCTCGTCCAGGGTGAGGGCGGCTCCGGGAAGACCCGGATCCCTGTGGTCGAAGGCACCCATGGCGTTGAACAGGTGCGTGACGAGGCGCGCCCCGGCACCCGCGGCCGCAGCCGCAGCGTCGAACGTGCACCTCGAGTGCCCGAGCCCGACCGTGAGACCTCTCGCCGTCAGGGTCTTGATCGCCGAGAGGTCCGGATCGGCTTCCGGCGCGAGCGTGACGATGCGCACGACGTCGGGAGTCGCGTCCAACAGGCCCGTCATCCAGTCGATGTCGAGCGGCTGGACGAGCTCTTCGGCGTGAGCACCGAGCGCGGCGCCCAGGAAGGGTCCTTCCAGGTGCGCGCCTTCGACGCGCGCGGTCTCCGCGTCGGGATTCGCGCCGCGCTTCGAGAGGACGCGCACCAGATTCTCGAGCGCGTCGCGGTACCGCTCGAGAGGAGCGCTCACCAGTGTCGGGAGATACGAGGTGACGCCCGTCGCGAGCAGCTCGTTCCCCACGCGATCGAAGTCGGCTGCGTCCGCCGACCAGAAGTCCGTCGTGCCCCAGCCGTTGACCTGGAGGTCGACGAAGCCGGGCTCGACATACAGATCGTCGAGCTGCTCGGCCTCGCGCGGGGCGCCGTCTGCGCCGTCCGCGACGACGCGACCGTCCTCGAACGCGACCCAGTAGCCGCGGGCGTCGACGAGCGCGCCGTGGCTCACCGCGTACGCGGTCCGAGCACCTGCCTCAGCCGGACGAGGCCGACGAGCGTGCGCGGTACGCGCCGGAGGATCGGCGTGCGCGACGGCCGGCGCTCGTGGACCGAGACAGGGATCTCCGCCGTGCGGTATCCGCTGCGCTCGGCGCGCAGGATGAGCTCGGTGTCGAAGAGATCGGTACCGAGCCGGCAGACGCGCACCGTCGGCCGCAGTGCTTCGAGGTTGAGCACCTTGACGCCGTGCGTGTCGGTGAGCGTGAGACCGAAGCCGCGCTGCAGCACGGCCGTGAACGCAGAGGTCGCCAGGCGGCGCAGCGCGCCGCGCTGATCGCTCGCACCGGGAGCACGCTTCGAACCCACGACGACGACCGGGCCGACGGGGTCCGCGGACGTGTCGAGGAGCTCCAGGGCCTCCTTGAGGAACCGGAGGTCGTAGTAGTCGACGTCGAAGACGACGCCGGCGTCGCCGCGCGCCTCGAGCAGTCCGGTGCGCAGCGCTTCGCCGTAGTCGGCTGCACGCAATGAGTGCGGGACCACCTCGGGGAGGTCGCGCGCGAGGCGTGCGAGCACGGAAGGCGTCCCGTCCGTCGATCCGTTCTCGACGACGTGGAGCTCGAACTCCACCTCGTCGGATCGGAGCGCGCTGACGATGGCGGTCACGCTGTCCTCCAGCATGGCGGCCTCGTTGAACGCGGGCATGACGATCGAGATCAATGAACCACTTGGCTCCTCGTGCAGTGGAAGGCCGCCCGCATCACGAATTCTCGGCAGCCCGACGGCCGAGCTGGACCGCGCTTGGGCCGAATGGGCGATCGATAGGCTACCGGCGCTCTCGAAAGGGGATCGTTCATGGCCGCCGCACCGGACATCCTGAAGATCCACGCCGACGGCACGCCCGACAAGCCCGCCGTGATCGTCGATGCGAGCAACGGCGCGCGGCCCTCGGTGACCACCTACGCGGAGCTCAACGCCGAGGTCAACCGGCTCGCGCACGGTCTGCGCGCGCTCGGGATCGACCAGGGTGACCGGATCGTGTGGTGCGGCCCGAACTCGCTCGAGGTGATCACGGTCGTGCACGCGGCGCGCAAGGCCGGTCTGGTGGCAGTCCCGCTCTCGTACCGCTTCAACGCCGAGGAGATGCAGTACGTCATCGACAACTCGGACGCCACGCTGGTGATCGCCGACGCGCACTACGCGCCGCTGATCGCCGAGGTCCGCGACCGGCTCCCGAAGGTGAAGGCCCTCGTCGGCTTCGTCGCGACCACCGACGCGAAGTCCCTGCCGGAGGGCTTCCACGCGTGGGAGGACGTCGTCGCCGGCCAGCCGACCGGCGAGCCTGTGGCGCCCGACGCATCAACGGTCGGGGCCCAGATGCTCTACACCTCCGGCACGACGGGGAAGCCCAAGGGCGCTCTCCGGACGCGCACCAACACGGAGGTCGTGTTCGCGCTGATCACCGAGCTCGGTCTGCAGTTCGGGAACGAGGTCCACATCACGACGGGACCGATGTACCACTCGGGCCCGCTCGCGTTCGCGTCGATCGCGCACTCGATGGGCGGGCTGATCGTCGTGCTCCGGCGCTTCGATCCCGTCGCGTGGCTCGCGGCCGTGAGAGAACACGGCGTCACGAACACGTTCTCTGCTCCGACTCAGCTCAAGCGGATCGTGAGCCTTCCAGCCGGCGATCTCGCCGGAGCCGACCTCTCGTCGATGCGATGCCTGATCGCGAACGCAGCGCCGGTCCCGTACGCCCTCAAGCAAGAGGTGGTCGAGAAGCTCGGCGACGGCTTCCTCTACGAGGTCTACGGCTCTACGGAGATGGGGATCATCACCGTGCTGCGGCCCGAGGACCAGCTGCGCAAACCGGGCTCGTGCGGTCGTCCGTACGGCGGGATCGGGTTCAAGATCGTCGGCGACGACGGCACCGAGGTCCCGACCGGCGAACGCGGCGAGCTGTTCATGTCGACCGGCCTCGCGATGGACGGCTACCACCGGACCACCGAGCAGCTGAGCGAGATCGAGGACGGCGCGTGGCGCTCCGTCGGCGACGTCGCCTACGTCGACGCGGAGGGCTACCTGCACATCTGCGACCGCATGAAGGACATGATCATCTCGGGCGGCGTCAACATCTATCCCGCCGAGATCGAGGCGGTGATCTACGGGCATCCGCAGGTCCTCGACGCCGCGGTGTTCGGGATCCCGGACGACGAGTGGGGTGAGAGCGTCTACTGCATCGTGCAGGCGAAGGATGGGGAGACGCTCGACCTCGAGGACCTACGCGCCTTCACCGACGAGCGCGTCGCGGGGTACAA
>DATBHZ010000098.1:0-7935 GCA_036557185.1 Acidimicrobiia bacterium
CCCCTCGGGCACCATCCAGATGGCCGTGCTCGAGGGGCGCGTGCTCGTCGAGCACTACGTGAGCCGTCCGCAGGACGATGCCACCTCGATCGACGGCAACATCTACCTCGGCAAGGTGCAGAACGTGCTGCCCGGGATGGAGGCTGCGTTCGTCGACATCAGCACGCCCAAGAACGGCGTGCTGTACCGGGGAGACGTGGCGTACGACGAGTCCGAGGTCGACGAGGCCCAGCCGAAGATCGAGCGATTGCTCAAGAATGGGCAGACGGTCGTCGTGCAGGTGACCAAGAATCCGATCGGAGCGAAGGGCGCGCGACTCACCCAGGAGGTGAGCCTCGCGGGACGGTTCGTCGTGATGGTGCCCGGGCAGCCCAACACCTACGGCATCTCCAAGCGGCTTCCCGACGACGAGCGCCGGCGCCTGCGCAAGGTGCTCGAGGGGATCCGCCCGCCGAACGCCGGGCTGATCGTGCGTACTGCAGCCGAAGGGGCGACGCAGGACGAGCTCGCACGCGACCTGCGCCGGTTGCAGGAGCAGTGGGAGCAGATCTCGGAGCTCGCCAACCGTACGAAGTCGGCGAAGCTGCTCTACAAGGAGCCACCGCTCGTCGTGCGCGTGATCCGTGAGGAGTTCACCAAGGAGTACCGGTCCGTCGTGATCGACGACCGAGCGCTGTACGAGGACGTGAAGAGCTACGTCGAGGCGATCGCACCGGAGCTGGCGGAACGCGTCGAGCACTACGACGATCCTCACCTCCCGGTGTTCGAGCGGTACCACGTGCACGAGCAGCTCCACAAGGCGCTCGACCGCAAGGTGTGGCTCCCTTCCGGCGGGTCGCTCATTGTGGAGCGCACCGAGGCGCTCACCGTGATCGATGTGAACACCGGCAAGAACGTGGGGCGTTCCAACCTCGAGGAGACGGTGTTCCAGAACAACCTCGAGGCAGCGGAGGAGATCGCTCGTCAGCTCCGGCTACGCGACATCGGCGGGATCATCGTGATCGACTTCATCGACATGGAGATCAAGAAGAACCGCGACGACGTCGTCCGGGCGTTCCGCGACGCGCTCGCGCGCGACAAGACCCGTACGCAGGTGTTCGACATCTCCGAGCTCGGACTCGTGGAGATGACGCGCAAGCGGATCTCCGAAGGTTTGGTGGAGGCGTTCTCCGAGACGTGCCCCGCGTGCGCCGGGCGTGGCTTCGTGGTCGACGAGTCGATGCTGTAACCTGGCTGGCTCCGCAGCGCTCCTGGCGGCTCCTGCGCGCGGGTCGGAAGAGGAGTGCGCCGGCACCCGAGCCGGAAACGCCAACGAGCAACACGCCCAAGGTCGAGGATCTTCATGTACGCAGTGATCGCCACAGGCGGCAAGCAATACAAGGTCGAGAAAGGCCAGCGGCTCGACGTCGAGCGCCTCGGCGCGGACGAGGGCGAGGTCGCGCTGCGGCCCGTGCTCGTGGTGGAAGGTGCCAAGGTGCTCGCGACGCCGGCCCAGCTCGGCAAGGCGAAGGTGAAGGCCAAGATCGTCGGCGAGTCGAAGGGCCCGAAGATCAACGGCTTCACCTACAAGCCGAAGTCCAACAACCGGCGCCGCTTCGGTCACCGCCAGCACTACACGACGATCGAGATCACCTCGATCACGACCAAATAGTCGAAGGCGAGGAACACGTGTCGAAGAAGAAGGGCGCCAGCTCCTCCCGCAACGGTCGCGATTCGTCCGCGCAACGACTCGGGGTCAAGGTCTACAGCGGTACCGCGGTCCGCGCAGGCGCAATCCTGGTGCGTCAACGCGGCACCCAGTTCCACCCCGGTGAGAACGTGCGGCGCGGTGGCGACGACACGCTCTTCGCCACCTCCGACGGGACCGTCAAGTTCGGTCACCGCCGCGGTCGCAAGCTCGTCGACGTCGTCCCCAGCGCGAGCTGACGGCTCGCTCCACCTCTCCCGAGGTTCCGGGAGAACCGCGGGCCGCACGCTGGTCCGGTCCGTAGGCTTGCGCCGTGTCGAACTTCGTCGACGAAGCTCAGGTCAACGTGCGCGGGGGAGATGGCGGCGCCGGTGCGATGTCGTTCCGCCGCGAGGCGCACGTGCCGAAGGGCGGACCCGACGGAGGCGACGGCGGCAAGGGTGGCGATGTCTGGCTCTGTGCCGATCGCAACGTCGCCTCGCTGCTCGCGTTCCGCGACCACCCGCACCGGAAGGCCAAGTCGGGCACCCACGGGGCTGGTGGCAAGCGGCACGGCGCCAACGGCGAGGACCTCGCGGTCGCGGTCCCCGAGGGCACGACGGTTCGCAGCCAGGACGGGCAGCTGCTGGCCGACCTCCTCACGCACGGAGACCGATGGCTGGCGGCGCCCGGCGGCAGGGGCGGGCGCGGGAACGCCCGGTTCCTCTCCAACGCCCGGCGCGCACCCAGCTTCGCGGAGCAAGGCGAGTACGGCGAGGAACGCTGGCTCCTACTCGAGCTGCGGCTCATGGCGGACGCCGCGCTCGTCGGGTTCCCGAACTCGGGCAAGTCGACGCTCATCTCGGCGGTGAGCGCGGCGAAGCCGAAGATCGCCGACTACCCGTTCACCACGTTGGAGCCCCACCTCGGTGTCGTGAGATTCCGAGACCACGAGCTGGTCGTCGCCGACATCCCAGGCCTGATCGAGGGCGCCGCCGAGGGACGCGGCCTCGGCCATCGGTTCCTCCGGCACGTCGAGCGTGCCCGAGCCGTGGTGGTCCTGCTCGATCTCGCGTCGGCCGAGGGGCGCTCACCCGAGGACCAGGAGCGGGTGCTGCTCGACGAGCTCCGCCGGTACCGGCCCGAGCTGCTCGATCGCCCACGCCTCATCGTCGGCTCGAAGGCCGACGTGGCGCAGTTCCCCTATGCCGGCGAGACCATCTCGGCGGTCTCGCATCAGGGCCTCGACGAGTTCCTCGGCCGCCTCGCCACCTTGGTCGACGAGGCGCGCGCGGCGGAGCCGGAACGGGAGCCCCTCGTCGTGCATCGGCCGGCAGAAGAGGGCTTCTCGGTCCGGCGCGACGACGACGGGGCATGGCGGGTCGCAGGAAAGTCCGCCGAGCGTGTCGTCGCGATGGCAGACCTCACCAACGAGGAGGCGCTCGCGTACGTGCACGAGCGCTTCCGGCGCATGGGCGTCGAGCGCGCGCTCGCGCGTGCCGGCGCGCGGGAGGGTGACACGGTCCGTGTCGGTCCGATCGAGCTCGAGTACGTCGAGGGGATCTAGGTTGCGCCCATGACCCCGCGCGTGGTGATCAAGGTCGGGACGTCGTCGATCACGGACGATCGAGGCGAGCTCGAGGACGGCGCGCTCGGCAAGCTGTGCGCCGAGGTCGCCGAAGCGTGCGCGTCCGGCAACGAGGTCGTGCTCGTCTGCTCGGGTGCGATCGCGGCGGGACTCCCGGTGCTGGGCATGCAGCAGCGGCCGACCGACATCGGCACGTTGCAGGCGATCGCCTCGGTCGGCCAGCCCCTACTTATGGACAGGATCAGCGGGTTGCTCGCGCGTCACGGCGTCGTCGCGGGACAGATCCTCCTCACGCCCTACGACTTCGTCCATCGCACCCAGTACCTGCACGCACGCGAGACGCTCTCCCGCTTGCTCGAGCTCGGAGTCGTGCCCGTAGTGAACGAGAACGACACCATCGCCGACGACGAGATTCGGTTCGGTGACAACGATCGGATCGCCGCGCTGGTCGCCAACCTCGTCGGCGCGCAGACGCTCGTCCTCCTCACCGACACCGGCGGCTTGTTCACCGCGGATCCGCGCCTCGACGAGGAGGCATCGCTGATCGAGGAGATCGCCGCCGTGGACGAGGCGCTCGAGGCGGTCGCCGGTGGTGCGGGATCGAGGCGCGGGAGCGGAGGGATGGCGAGCAAGGTGGCCGCTGCCAAGATCGCCTCCTGGTCGGGCGTGCGTTCGGTCATCGCTGCGGCGGAGGAGGAGCACGTCGTGCGCGACGCGCTTGCAGGCAAGCCGGTCGGGACGGTCGTCCAACCGCACACGACCCGCCTGCCGAGCCGCAAGCTCTGGATCGCATTCGCGATCGCCGCGCAGGGCCGCGTCCACGTCGACGACGGGGCTCGCCGCGCGCTCACGCGTGACGGCAGGTCGCTGTTGCCCGCCGGCGTGCGCGAGGTCACTGGGGATTTCGGCCCGGACGCCGCCGTCGAGGTCGTCGACGAGGCCGGCCGAGTGTTCGCGAAAGGGCTCGTGCGATACGCGGCGAACGCACTGCGTGAGATCGCGGGGCTGCGCTCCTCGGAGCTTCCCGAAGGTGCTCCGACCGAGGTCGTACACCGTGATGACCTGGTCGTCTTGCCCAGTTCGCGTTGATCGGTACCGACAGACCTTGCACCGGGCTATGACAACGGTCACACTGTGCGTGGTTCACTCACCCGCCGGAACGGGGGGAGGACCTGGTCCCAGCAATGGGACAGGGGTCCACGGCGGGTGAGGAGCCGGGGGTCGCACGCCGGACCGGCGGAAGCGACCCCGGCTCGCGTCTAGGCCTACTTTTCTGGTCGCGCTCGCTGCTCGCCGGGGTACCCGGCTCGCGGGCGCTCGCTGCTCCTGCCCTTTGGTCGCGCTCGCTGCTCGGCGGGATACCCGCCTCGCGGCCGCTCGCCGCTCCGGCGAGCTCGCTTCGGCTGCGCCTTCGCTCGCCGCCTTTCGGGACCCGCGTCGGAGGGCCGGCAGTAGGCTTCGGCGCATGTCGGTTGCGGTGCGTGAGCTGGGGAGGCGCGCGCAGGCGGCTTCCCGTGTGCTCGCCGGGCTGTCCACGGACGCCAAGAACGCCGCACTGCTCGCCGCATCGGACGTGCTCGAGGAGCACGCCCACGACGTGCTCACCGCGAACGCCGCTGATCTCGACGCCGCGGCGACCGGCGGGATGGAGCAGGGGCCGCTCGATCGGCTGCGTCTCACGGACGCGCGCATCGGATCCATGGCGGCGGGTCTGCGCAAGGTCGCCGCGCTCGGCGACCCGGTCGGAGAGGTGCTCGACGGGTGGCG
Source organism: Acidimicrobiia bacterium (assembly GCA_036557185.1). Classification (GTDB taxonomy): domain Bacteria; phylum Actinomycetota; class Acidimicrobiia; order IMCC26256; family JAENVU01; genus DATBHZ01. The sequence goes on from DATBHZ010000098.1 coordinate 5,022, forward strand.
CCGGCCGAATGGGCTGCAGATCGAGCGCGTGCGGGTTCCGCTCGGGGTCATCGCGATCATCTACGAGAACCGGCCGAACGTGACGTCGGATGCGGCTGGGCTGTGCCTCAAGGCCGGCAACGCCGCCTTGCTCCGGGGCAGCGGGACCGCTCTGCGCAGCAATCTCGCTGTTGCCGATGCCTTGCGAGCGGGCTTCGCCAAGGCGGGTGTCCCCGAGGATGCCCTGGTGCTCGTCGACGATCCCTCGCACGAGACCGCCGTCGAGGTCATGCAGCTCAGCGACTACGTCGACTGCCTGATCCCGCGCGGCGGGGCGGCGCTCGTCGCCAGCATCCGCGAGCACGCGACCGTCCCGCTCGTCATCGACGGTGACGGCAACTGCCAGGTCTACGTCGATGCCTCCGCCGACCTCTCCGAGGCGCTGGACATCGTGGTGAACGCGAAGACGCAGCGCCCGAGCGTTTGCAACGCGGCCGAGTCGCTGATCGTCCACGAGGACGTTGCGGACGCGTTCCTACCTCGCGTCGCAGATGCTCTGTCAGCGGAAGGCGTGGAGCTCGTGGGTGATGCGCCGACACGGCGCCGCCTCCCGGCGATCGGCGAAGCCACCGACGACGACTTCTCGACGGAGTTCCTCGCGCTGAAGCTGAGCATCGCGACCGTGCCCTCGCTCGAGGCGGCCATCGACCATGTCAACCGGCATGGCAGTGGACACACCGAAGCGATCCTCACGCGCGACCTCGATGCCGCCCGCCGCTTCGCGCAGGCTGTCGACGCCGCCGCAGTGGTCGTCAACGCTTCCACCCGCTTCACCGACGGCGAGGAGTTCGGCTTCGGCGCCGAGATCGGGATCTCGACCCAGAAACTCCACGCCCGGGGACCGATGGGTCTGCGAGAGTTGACCACCTACAAGTACGTCGTCTGGGGAGATGGACAGGTGAGGCAGTAGTGGCGGAACGCTTTGCATCGGTCGGCGATGTCGTCGACCGTCTCCGTACCGCCGACTATCTCGCGGACACGAGCATCGGCGGCGTGGTCTACCTCGCCGACAGGCTCGAGAAGCCGGTGCTCGTCGAGGGCCCGGCAGGCGTAGGCAAGACCGAGCTGGCGAAGGCCATCGCGGAGGTCAGCGGCGCCCGGCTCATCCGGCTCCAGTGCTACGAGGGACTCGACGAGTCCAAGGCCCTCTACGAGTGGAACTACAAGAAGCAGCTCCTCCGCATCCAGGCGGACCGCGAGCACGAGACCGACTGGGCGACCGTCGAGTCGGACATCTTCTCCGAGTCGTTCCTGCTCACGCGCCCGCTGCTCGAAGCGATTCGGGCAGACGAGCCCATCGTGCTCCTCATCGACGAGGTCGATCGCGTCGAGGTCGAGACCGAGGCGCTCTTGCTCGAGGTGCTCTCGGACTTCCAGGTCTCGATCCCCGAGCTGGGAACGATCGTCGGCAAGCAGCGCCCGATCGTCGTGCTGACCTCGAACAACACGCGTGAGCTGTCCGAGGCGCTGAAGCGCCGCTGCCTGTACCTCCACGTCGACTACCCGGACCTCGAGCGCGAGAAGGACATCGTCCGCGTGCGCGTTCCCGAGATCGACGAGACGCTCGCCGAGCAGATCGCGCAGGTCGTGCGCTCGATTCGGCAGCTCGACATCAAGAAGGCGCCGTCGATCTCGGAGACGATCGATTGGGCGCGGACCCTGCTGTATCTCGGCCACAAGCACGTGGATCCACAGGTGATCGACGAGACGCTCCACGTCCTCCTCAAGTACCAAGCCGACATCACCAAGGCGCGCAAGGAGCTCGTCGACACCGGCGCGTCACCGGCGTCACGCTGAGGGGATCATGAGCCCGAGCCAGGTCGAGGTGCCGTCGGGCACTGGCGACGGCGAGATGCTCGACGTGCTGCAAGGTTTCGTCCACGAGCTGCGCGCTGCGGCGCTCCCCGTCTCGATGACGGAGAACCTCGACGCGATGCGCGCGGTCGAGTTCGTCCCGATGAGCGATCGGGAGGCCTTCCGGGAGGTGCTCGCGGCGACCCTCGTCAAGCACGCGCGTCACAGGCCTGCGTTCGACACGGTCTTCGACGTGTACTTCGCGCTGCACACGGGCGGGGTCGACGGTGACGCGACGGGTGAGGGTGAAGCCGGTGAGCCGCAAGAGGCCGGTGGGGTGCCCGGACAGCAGGGCAGTGGCGGCGCGGGCGAGGGTCTCTCGAACGAGGAGCTCGCGGAGATGCTCCTCGCCGCCTTGATGAACATGGACCGTGAGCAGCTCCGTCAGCTCGCCGCGATGGCGGTGAGCAGGTTCGCCGGGATGGAGCCCGGCAGGCCGGTCGGCGGCACCTACTACCTGTACCGAACACTGCGGCAGCTCGACTACGAGGCCCTGACCGGGCGGATGATGGAGCGCGCCGCGCAGCAGAACGAAGGGGAGGGCGAGGATCCGCTGGCAGAGCGGTTCGCCCGTGAGGAGTACGCGGAGCGGCTGCGCGAGTTCAAGGAGCTCGTCGAGGCCGAGATCCGCCGGCGCCTCGTCGCCGACCGGGGCGTAGAGGCGATGGCACGCACGCTGCGCAAGCCGCTCCCCGAGGACGTCGACTTCATGCACGCGTCACGCGAAGAGATGCAGCAGCTCCAGCGCGCGATCGAGCCGCTGACGCGTGCGCTGGCCGCACGCCTCGCCCAGCGGCGTCGGCGCCGCAACCGGGGCAATCTCGACTTCCGGGCCACGGTGCGGCACTCGCTGTCGTACGGAGGAGTTCCCGCAGAGCCGCGCTTCAAGCACCCCAAGCCGTCGAAGCCGGAGATCATGGTCGTCGCCGACATCTCGGGCTCGGTGGCCAGCTTCGCCCGGTTCACGCTGCAGTTCGTCTATGCGATGGCGGGCCAGTTCTCGAAGGTGCGCTCGTGGGTC
>DATBHZ010000099.1:0-2488 GCA_036557185.1 Acidimicrobiia bacterium
CGGCTGCACGTTGGCGTGCTCGGCACCGAACAGGTCGCACGCTCGCCGGATCGCGAGCTCCTCGACCTCGTCGACGACGTAGTTGCCGCCGTAGTACCGCTTGTGCGGATATCCCTCGGAGTACTTGTTCGTCAGGACGGAGCCCTGCGCCGCCATCACAGCGGGCGACGTGAAGTTCTCCGACGCGATGAGCTGGACCGTGGAGCTCTGGCGCTCGAGCTCCCGCCGCACGATCGAAGCGGTCTCCGGGTCCGTGCTCTCCAGCGCGGCAAAACCGTCTGCCATGTGCGCTCCAGGGTCGACTGCCGAGGCGAGCAGGTGCTCGAAGGTCGACTGTACCGCTCGGACCAGGGCGCCCCGGGGGCTTCTCGCGGGTGCACCGACGGGGCGGCGGCGCCCGGTGCCGTACGGTCAGGCGTCGCCCGGCGGGTCGACGATCGTCTCGTCTGGATCGCTGGCGGGGTCGGCGCCGCCGAGGCGCCGGTAGATCGAGCTCCCGAGGTGGAACAGCTCCTCGAAGTACCGCTTGCCCTGCGCGGCGATCACACCGAGGGTGATCAGCTGGAGCGCGAGTACGAGCGTGACGGCGGTCAGGACCGAGACGTGCGGCGCCGCCCGGCCGAACGAGTACGCGGCGACGGCGAGCAGGAGCAAGCCGGGGAGCAGGAAGAAGACGAACGGGCGGAAGAGGAACGACGCGAACATCGAGGACAACGTGTGGCGCGTGACGCGTGCATTGGCCGACGCGCGTCGTTTGCCATCGCTCGCCGGGAAGCTCCAGTCGAGGTGGGCCGGGATCTCCACGATGCGAGCGTGGAGCATGCGCGCCTTGTAGATGATCTCGGTGTTGATCTCCGCGTCGACGGCACCGAGATCGAGGTTCCGGAGGAAGGGGCCGTCGTAGACCCGCACCATGCCCGTCAGCGTGGTCAGTCCTCCACCGGCAGCGAGCGAGAGCATGCGGTTGGCCGCCCTGCTCAGCACCCGGCGGCCGAACGGCACTGCGGTGGTCCGGCCGCCTCGGGCATACGGCGACGCCACGACGATGCGGGCGCCCGAGTCCTGCATCGTGAACAGCATCCGTGTGATGTGCTCCGGCGAGTAGCTGAGGTCGCAGTCGATCACAGCGATGTAGTCGCTCCGAGTGGCGTTGAAGGCGTATCGCAGCGCCTGTCCGAGGTGGAAGTTCACACGGTGGTGGAGCACACGCACACCGCCGTGCTCTTGCGCGAAGCGCTCGGCCAGCTCACCGGTCTCGTCGGTGCTCCCGTCGTTCACCACGACGATCTCCGAACGGAAGCGATCGCGCACGGTGTCCATGTGCGCGCGAATGCGCGTGAGCGAATCCACGATGACGTCGGCCTCGTTGTACGCCGGGACGACCACGGAGACCGACGGTCGCGGGTCGACGGCGTGCATCGGGACGGGGTGCGTGGGCTCCGTGCTCATGCGGCCGCTCCGGCCAGGACGTCGGCAGACCGAACCGGGAGATTCGTGCGCGCGACGCGCGCCACGTGCTCGCCGAGCGGTACGACGTCGAACGCGCGCGCCAGCCGCTCGCATGCGGCCGCGACCCATTCGAGCTTCTGCAGCACGGGGATGCTCATGCCGGGAAAGAAGTCGAGACCCGAGACGTCGGTGCTCGAGATCAGGTCGAGCGGATGGAGCAGGATCGAGGGGCCGATGCTCTTCGCTCTGCAGAACCGGATCGCCGCGTCGAAGTACCGCGCGGCGGCCGCCGCGGAGTAGCTGCTCAGCTTCACGATGTAGCTCATGTGGATCGGCAGGCGCAGCACCGGGAACGTGGTCACGGGGAGCTCGACGAGCGTGTGGGATCCGACGGTCCACCGATAGGGCGTGATCGGGCGCAGTCCGTCCTGCCAGGAGCCGTACAGCGTCGAACGCTCGGCGCGCTCGGCTTCGGTGAGCCGCGCCGTGCGGAAGTAGTACGCGCGCGCGAGTGGCCCGACGACCGTCGGCAGCGTCGATGCGTCGTACTCGTAGCCACGGGCGATGAGGACGCGCACGGCCGTCTTCGAGAGTGCGTATCCGGGCCCGCGGAAACCCCGCGGGATCACGCCGGTCACGTCTTCGATCGCGTCCTCTGCGCGCCCCAGCTCGTCGTGCATCTCCGGTTCGGAGTAGCGGTCGAGCCACGGTTCGTGCCGGAAGGAATGGTTCCCGATCTCATGACCTGCCTCGGCCAGCGCGCTGATGCTCGCGCGGTTCTTGGCCAGGGCAGCGTCCTGTCCGACCACGAAGACCGTGACGCGGAGGCCGAGGGAGCCCAACAGGTCGATGGCGCGCGGCACGACGACATCCAGATACGACGGGTAGCGCTCCCAGCCTGCGTCGCCGTGGATCTTCATGTACGACCACTGGTTGTCCAGATCGAGCGACAGGCTCGCCACCGGCGCCTGCACCATGCCCATCACCCCTGGCCGAGCATCGTACTCAGGGGCTGACGGCGGGCGGCCCCGACGGGACC
>DATBHZ010000100.1:0-18140 GCA_036557185.1 Acidimicrobiia bacterium
GTGTCGATACTGGAACAGCGCGTGAGCGGATCGAGCGGCTGGTAGGTCACGTCGCCGAGATCGTCGTGGACTCGACCTTCTCGCGCTGCATTCCGGCGCTGATCGAGGGCGCAGAGCGCGACGAGCGACTCCGGGAGTTCCACCACAGCTATTCGAAGCTTCGTCGTCAGAGCCTGATCGACCTGATCCGCGAGGGCAGGAGGCACGGCGAGTTCCTGCCCTCGACCGATCCCGAGCTCGCCACGCAAGCGTTGCTCGGAACCATCTTCTACGAGCGCCTGATGACCCCCGAGTCGTTCGACCCCGCCGATGCGGCGCGACTCGTTGCCGCCATCCTCCCGGCCCCCACACGCCAATCGGCTCGGCGCACAACCACCGCTACGTCACACCGCAAGCGTGGGTAGGGATTGTCGGGCCCTTCAGATTCCGACGACGCGTACGAGCTCGTCGAGGCCGGCGAAATCATCGGGATTGCGCGTGTAGAGCGGCAGGTCGTTCGCGTGGGCGGTGGCGGCGATGAGCAGATCGGCAACGCGACGACGCGGCGAGCGTCCTCTGTCAACGACCGCTGCGACGACCTGCCCGAAGCTGCGCGCCGCGCGAGCGTCGAACGGGAGCGGCTCGAAGGTTGCTTCGACCTGTTGGAGGCGGGCCTGCCGACGAGCGGCCTCTGCTGCAGTGTCCGCCACGTGTGGCCCTGCCGCGAGCTCGGCGAGCGTGACCGCGGAGATGGCCACCTCGTCGGGGAGAGCGTCACGCAGGGGTGGGTCGTCCCAGTCGATGACGACCGAGGTGTCGAGGAGGCCTGGCGGCACCTAGAGGTCCTGGTCCAAGAAGCGATCGAGATCAGCTCGGAAAGCTTCACGGTCGAGCCGCGGTCCCGTCGCGCTCAAGGCGATCAACTCGGAGCGCGGAACGAAGGTGCGCCGGATCGGCCGGATCGGACGCAGTTCCGCCACGGGCACGCCGTTGCGCGTGACCACGAAACTTTCACCCGCGCTCACGGCGTCCATGACACGGGCGTTCTCGTTTCTGAGCTCTCGTTGGGCGATGGTCCTGGCCATAGAAGCATCGTAGCACATAGCGCTACACCATGCTACGAACGGCTCTCGGGGACAACTCCGAGCGGATCGAACGTCGATCGCTCCACCCGATCAAGCCAGGCGAGGAACATGCGCTCGTAGGACCGGCCGAAGTCAAGGACGGCGCCGACGCCCTGGTCGACGTCCAGCAACGACAGCTCGTCGTAGAGCCGAAGACGCTCTCGATGGTCCTCGCGCGCGGAACGCACGAAGCCTGCGAGCACCGCTCGGTCGAGATCGCGGGCGAACCAGAGGCGGACGAGCAGGGGGATCCTGAGCTGCTCTCCCTCGGGCGGCTCACGCAACCACGCGTGGAACGCACGCCGGCCGGCGGCGGTGATGCGATACGGACGGCGCTCGCGCACTCCGGTCCGGCCGGCGGAGACCAGCCCCTCCGACTCCATCGCCTTGAGCTCTCGGTACACGTGGCTCGACGTCACGTTCCAGAAGCGCGCCAAACCCGCCCGCGCCTCGCGCAGCAGCTCCCATCCGCTCTTGGGTTCGCCGGCCAGCAGGCCGAGCAGCGAACCCTGCGTCGGGTTGACCTGGTCCACGCCCGAGTATATTCCCTTAGGGAATGACCTGGAAGGAGCGGAGGTGCCGACATGAGCACGGACACGCTTGTCGAGTCGCTCGAACATGACGGCTACGCACTGATCGACAGCGCGATGCCCCTCGATTCGGTCGCGCACGCGCGGTCGGAGATCGTGCGCTTGCTGCGCGACACGCCGGAAGGTCGCGACGACTTCGAGGGCAGAAACACGCAACGCGTCTACGCGCTCTTCGGAAAGACCACGGCCTTCGATGCCGCGGCGACGCATCCCGAGGTCCTCGCGGTCCTCGACCGCATGCTCGGCCATTACCAGCTGAGCGCGCCAACCGGTATTGCCATCGGTCCGGGCGAAAGCGCGCAACCGCTCCACCCCGACGACGCGATCTACCCGATCCCGCGACCGCATGCGGAGCTCGTGGTCAACGTGATGTGGCCGCTGGAGGACTTCACCGAAGCGAACGGTGCGACGCGCATCGTGCCGGGGAGCCACCGCTGGATCGATCAGATACCGACTCCCGCGACCCCGACGAGGGCGATCGCGATGCCCGCAGGCTCCGCCCTGCTCTACCTCGGCAGCCTCTGGCACGGAGGCGGGGCGAACACGACCGACGGCACGCGCATCGGTGTCGTGCTGCACTACGCGGTGAGCTGGCTCCGACCCGTCGAGAACCATGTGCTCGTCGTTCCTCCGGAGCAAGCGGGCGAGCGGTCCCCGCGGTTGCAGGAGCTGCTCGGGTACAACATCGCGCCTCCGTTCATCGGCTACGTCGACGGCCGGCACCCGCGCAAGCTGCTCGGGGAGCGCATTCCGGGCTGATCTCGGCGGCGCCCGGTCCGCGGAAGCTGTCGCAGGGTTCCCGTACGATCCGGTCGTGATCGAGCACGTCGAGGTCTGCGGGTACGGAGCGGCCGCACAGGCCGCGCTCCGCTCCGCCGTCGCGCGTCGGAAGTCGGGCGACCTGCTCGCGCCGCTCACCGTCATCGTGCCGTCGAACTTCGCGGGTCTGGCGGTGCGGCGCTCGCTCGCGGCCGATGGCGGAGTCGCGAACGCGGTCTTCGTCACCCCGCCGGATCTCGCGTCGCGCCTCGCCCGTGCGCGCATGCACGAGGACCGGCGGCTCCCGGTCACGACGCCGGTCGTGGCCGCGGCGATCCGGCGTGAGCTGCGGGAGGCGCCCGGTGTGTTCGACCCCGTCGCGGGTCATCCCGCGACCGATGCCGCGTTGCTGGCGGCGTACGAGGAGATCGCACATTGTCGCCCCGAGACCGTCGCGCGGCTCGTCGAGCACGGATCGGAGCGTGCAAGGGGTGCCGTCGAGCTGATCGAGCGCGCACGGGCGGCGCTCGCCGAGGACTACTTCGACGAGGCCGCGGTCGCGGCCGAGGCGCTGCGCGCGATCGCCGACGCGGGCCCGGAGGTTCGTGAGCTCGGGGCGGTGATCCTCTATCTGCCGCAGCCGATGCCGCCCGGCGTCGCGGAGGTTGTGGCCGCGACGCTCGAGCGCGCACCGAGCGAAGCGATTGTCGGCCTCGTCGGCGACGCAGCTGCGGATGCCGACGTCCGGCGAGCGTGCGGGGAGCTCGGGATCGAAGTTGGTGACGCGGCGAGCGCTCCGCTCGCGACCGGCACGGAGGTGATCGACGCACCCGATCCCGACGAGGAGGTGCGCGCGGTCCTGCGCTGCATCCTCGCCGAAGCCGAGAATGGCACCGCCCTCGGTCGCATCGGGGTCATGTACCCGGCGGCCGAGCCGTACGCGCGCACGCTCCACGAGCAGCTCGACGCGGCCGGCGTGCCCCACAACCAATCGGCGATCCGAACGCTGTCGCACAGCGTCGTCGGCCGGACCCTCCTCCGGCTGCTGGAGCTGCGCGCCTGCGACTATCGCCGTGAGGGAATCGGCGACCTGCTCCTGTCCGCGCCGCTGTCATGGGACGGGCACCGGCTGCCCGGCGCGCGCTGGGAGCTGCTGTCGCGCCGCGCGGGCATCACCGGCGGTCGCGACGACTGGGACCGCAAGCTCACCACCTTCGCGACGTCGCTGCGGGCGCTCGCCGAGCGGGAGGAGTCGGACGGTGCGCCGGAAGGCCGCGTCGCCGGGCTCCTGCGGTCCGCCGCGTACGCCGATGAGCTGCGTGCCTTCGTCGGGGCCCTCGCCGACGAGCTGGAGGAGAGTGCCGGCGTCGCCTCCTGGGCCGCCCGTGTCGAGCGCTCGAAGGTGCTGCTCGGGCGCCTCCTCGGCGACGAGCGCGCACGAGCACACTGGCCCGAGGACGAGCAGCGCGCTTACGAGGATGTCGAGCTGGCCCTCGCTCGCCTTGCCACGCTCGACGGCATCGAGGAGACCGCCACCGAGGCCTCCTATGTGCGTGCGGTCGAGACCGAGCTGGCCGCGCCGATGTCGCGGCTCCAGCACTTCGGTGAGGGGGTGTGGTGCGGCCCTCTCGTCGCGGGCGTCGGTCTCGAATTCGACGTCGTCTTCCTCGTGGGCATGGCCGAGGGGACCTGCCCGTCACCGGCTCGCGACGACACGCTGCTCCCCGACGCGGACCGCGCGCTGGCAGTTGCCGGCGAGCTGCCGCTGCGCGCGCTCTCCGTCGACGTGCAGCACCGGTCGTTCCTCGTCGCTCTGGCGGCAGGCGCGCGCCGCCGGGTGCTGCTCGCACCGCGCGGAGACCACCGCACGGGGAGGTCGAGGTTGCCGTCCCGGTGGCTGCTCGACACCTTGACTGCCGTCACGGGCTCGCGTGTCTACAGCTCCGACTACTCGTCGCTGCAGTGCCCGTCGCTGACCCGGGTGTCCTCCTTCACGGCCGGCTTGCGTGCGGGCGCCGTCCCCGCGTCCCCGCACGAGCGCGACCTCGCAGCGCTCCTCCGATGCGCGGAGGCCGGGCTCGACATCGCGGAGCATCCTGCGGCGAGCGAGGAAGTACGAGCGGGCGTCGCGCTCGTACGGGGACGACAGTCCAGCGACCTCACCCGCTACGACGGTGATCTCGAGGGTTGTGCGATACAGAGCCCCGCGACGGGCGACGTGCTCTCGCCGACGCGCCTCGAGACGTGGGCGAAGTGCCCGTTCCAGTACTTCCTCGGGCGCGTGCTGCGTCTCGACGACGTCGAGGCACCGGAGCAGATCCTCGACATCTCGCCGCTCGAGCGCGGCAACGTCGTGCACAAGATCCTCGAGCGCTTCGTCGGGGAGGCGATCGGGGAGGATTGGGCCCCCGGCGCGGGCGAGCCTTGGGGCGCCGAGGCAGCCGAACGTCTCGACGCGATCGCGCAGGAGGTGTTCGACGAGACGGAGCTGTCCGGGCTCACCGGCAAGCCGGTGCTCTGGAACATGCGCAAGCAGGAGCTGCGCGGTGAGCTCCAACGCTTCCTTCTGGAAGACGATGCACACCGTGCCGCGGCCGGCGCTCGGCCGGTGAGCGTCGAGATGCCGTTCGGGCTCGACGATGCCGAGCCGGTCCACATCACCCTGCCGAGCGGCCGGTCGCTCGATTTCCACGGACGTGCCGACCGGGTGGACGAGTGCGCCGACGGCCGCCTGCGGGTCATCGACTACAAGACGGGCAAGAAGGAGACCGGGCTCGGCGAGGGCGACCCGGTCGCCGCCGGGACGCGCCTCCAGCTCCCCCTGTACGCGGAGGCCGCGGCGCAGCGATTCGGTGCGCAGCGCGCGGAGGCCTATTACTGGTTCGTGTCGACCCGCGGAGACTTCGACCTCGTGGGCTACGAGCTCGACGACGACCGTCGAGCACGGTTCCACGACGTGCTGGAGACCATCGTCGACGGGGTGGAAGCGGGCAGCTTCCCGATGAACCCCGGCGAGGAGGACACGTTCTTCGCGACCTTCGAACAGTGTCGGCGGTGCGACTTCGACCGCGTCTGTCCGGTGGACCGGTTGGTGCAGGCCGACGCGAAGTCGCAGTCTCCCAAGGTCGAGGGCTTCCGGTCGCTCGCGGTCGTGCCGGAAGAGGCCTCGTGACCGCCACCCTCCCTCTCGACGCTGCGGGCGCCGATGCATCGGCGCGCGTGCGGATCACCGAGGCCCTCGACGAGTGCGTCTTCGTCGAAGCAGGTGCCGGGACGGGCAAGACGACGGCTCTCGTGGGCAGGGTGATCGCGCTCGTCAAGAGTGGTGTCCCGCTCCGCGAGATCGCGTCGATCACGTTCACCGAGGCTGCGGCCTCCGAGTTGCGCGACCGGATCCGCGAGGCGCTCGAGCGGCGAGCCCGTGACGCCGACGACGAAACCGAGCGCGTGGTCTGCGAGCAAGCGCTCGGCGATGCCGACGGCGCTGCGATCGGGACGCTCCACAGCTTCGCCCAACGCCTGCTCTCCGAGGCGCCGATCGAGGTCGGGCTCCCGCCGCGGATCGAGGTCCTCGACGAGGTCAGCTCGCTCCTGGAGTTCGAGGAGCGCTTCGGCGCGTTCCTGAACCGGTTGCTCGACGACCCGGGCAACGCGGAGCTGTTGCAGGCGGCGATGTTGCTCGGCGTCCGGCTCGACCCGGCCTACACCCAGCTGCGTAAAGTCGCTCTGGCACTCGGGCAGAGCTACGACCGTCTCCGCGCTGCGCCCGAGTCCGAGACGAGCGAGGTCCGCCATCTGACTCCACTCCCACGCGGGGAGCTCGCCGAGGCCTTGGAAGCGATGCTGGCGGCACCCGACGGGTGCCATGCTCCGAACCTCGACCTGCTCGCGCAGCGCATCGAAGCCGCGCGCGCGAGTGCCGAGCTCCTGCTCGACGCCACTCGGACGGCTCCCGACGTGTCGCTGCTCGCGTTGCTGGTGGCGGTCACGCCGTGGAAGTTCGGCAACGTGGGCGCGCAGCAGCATTGGGACGATGTCGGCGCCGCGCGCGCCGCGGTCAAACGTGTCAACGAAGAAGCCAAGCGATTGCGAGACGCTGCGACCGACGACGTGCTGAGCGCGCTGAGTGCCGAGCTCGCCCGGTTCACGCTCGAGTCCGCCGATGAGCGAAGGGCCGCCGGCAGGCTGGAGTTCCACGATCTCCTCGTGCTGGCCCAGCGTCTGCTCCGGACCAGCGCCCCGGCTCGCCGAACCTTGGCGATGCGCTACACGCACCTGCTCCTCGACGAGTCCCAGGACACCGATCCGATCCAGATCGAGCTCGCGGTGCTGCTCGCGAGCACGATCGACGGCACGATCACCGAAAGCTGGGCCGACGTGCCCGTCGACGATCAGCGCCTCTTCTTCGTCGGAGACCCCAAGCAGTCCATCTACCGGTTCCGGCGCGCCAGCGTCGAGCTGTTCATGGAGGCGAGCAACCGCTTCGGCCACGGCCGGCCGACCAAGCTCACGCGGAACTTCCGGACCGTGCCCGAGGTGCTCTCCTGGGTGAACGCAGTGTTCGGAGAGGTCATGGCCGACCCTCCCGAGGGCCAGGCGTGCTACGAGCCGCTGCTCGCCGAGCGCTCCGGGTCGGCGGACGGTGACCACCGCGTGGTGCTCCTCGGAGGCCCGGCCGAGGAAGGGACCAAACCGACGGCCGCCGAGCTGCGCGCCGCCGAAGCCACGGAGGTCGCACGCGCTGTCGCGGAGATCCTGCGCCGGCCCACCGACTGGCCCGTCCTCGACACCGGTACGGGCGAGTGGCGGCCGCCCAACGCCGACGACATCGCGATCCTCGTGCCGGCTCGCACCTCGTTGCCCGCGCTGCGGCTGGAGCTCGACCGTCTTCGTGTGCCGTACCGGCTCGAGACCGGCTCGCTCGTGTACTCCACGCAGGAGGTGCGCGACCTGCTCACAGCGTTGCGCGCTGTCGCCGACCCGACCGACGCGCTCTCGCTCGTCGCCGCGCTCCGCTCGGCCGCCTTCGGTTGCGGCGACGACGACCTCTTCACGTTCGCGCAGGCGGGCGGGAGGTTCGATCTTCTCGCACCGATCCCGTCGAGCCTGCGCGAGGATCATCCCGTCGCGCAGGCGTTCGTGTACCTGCGTGACCTGCACGATCGCCGCTGGCACCTCGAACCGAGCGCGCTGATCGAGACGCTGTTGCGCGACCGTGGCTTCTTCGAGACGGCGCTCACCCAGGCTCGTCCGCGCGACACCTGGCGTCGTCTTCGCCTCGTGCTCGAGCAGGCGCGGATGTTCGCCGAGAGCCAGCGTGGCGACCTCCTCGACTTCCTCCGCTGGGTCGAGCTCCAGAGCAGCGACGTGTCGCGGGTCCACGAGCCGACATTGCCCGAACCCGACGACGTCGCCGTCCGGGTCATGACGATCCACGGTGCGAAAGGGCTCGAGTTCCCCATCACGTTCGTGTCCGGCCTCACGACGCGGCCCGCCGGGAACCGCGGTGTCGTCGTGCACATCGACGAAGCCGGCCTGGTGCACACGCGCATGAGCAAGAACCTCGAGACGCAGGAGTTCGATCGCTTCGCAGAGCTCGAAGCCGAGATGGACAGCTACGAGAAGCAGCGCCTCCTCTACGTCGCTGCGACGCGTGCGCGCGACTACCTCTTCCTCGCCACACACCACGGGAGCGGCGAGTGCTTCGCGCGCACGCTCCACGAGTGCTCGACGGAGAAGCTCGGCACCTTCTGCCGGAAGTTCGCGCCGAGCGCAGACGCCGACGATCCGCTGCCGCTGCCGCCGGTCGACCTCTCCGAACCCGACGGCCCGGATGGCGCAGACGACACCGACGGCGGCGCCTGGCGTGCACAACGCAGCGCGATGCTCGAGCGCGTGGGCCGGCCGCTCACGACCTCGCCGACGAAGCTTGCGCACGAGGATGATGCTGACGCCGGCGTCGGGGACGACCTTGCGTGGGTCGTGCGCGGGCGAGCCGCGACGGCCATCGGCCGCGCGACACACGGAGTGCTCCAAGCGATCGATCTGGCAACCGGCGAGGGGCTGGTGCAGCTCGTCGACGCGCAATGCGCGCTCGAAGGGGTCGGTGAGGAGCGCGACGTGGTCGAGCAGTGCGTTCGCTCGGCGCTCGCCTCTCCCATCGTCGCCGAGGCGGCGCGCAACGAGCACTGGCGCGAGACGTACGTCGGCGCGCCAGTCGGGTCGCGTGTCGTCGAAGGCTTCGTCGACCTGCTCTTCCGCCGTCCCGAAGGCCTGGTCGTGGTCGATTACAAGACAGACGCTGTCGCCTCGGAAGCAGCGATCCAGAGCCGCATGGAGGCGTACGGGCGGCAGGGGGCCGCGTACGCCGCAGCGCTCGAGGGCGCGACGGGTGTGCCGGTCGTCGAGTGCGTGTTCGTGTTCACCCGGCGCGCCGAGCCGCACGAGGCCCGGATCCCCGACCTCCCGGCGCTCGTCGAACAGCTTCGTTCCGAGCTCTCGTGAGCCGCCGGGCCCGTCTGACGGAGGCGATCGGCTGAACTTGGGCGGGGTCCGCGGTGTGGGATCCTGGTGGGGCCATGTGGTCCCCCCGCCGCCGGTCGACCCGGCTTTTGACGATCATCGTGGCCGGCGGAGTCGGAGTGGGACTGCTCACCGCAGGGCTCGTTCCGGGCCTGACGCATCTCGCCGCGGGCAGCCACTACACGGGCAAGGTCGCGCCGCAGATCGAGCCGCTCGACCGGCCGAGCACAATGTACGACTCCCAGGGCCACCCGATGAGCACGCTCGCGCTCCACGACCGGGAGCTCGCCACCCTGCGTGAGGTCCCCAAGGTCGCCGTCAACGCGGTGGTGGCCACCGAGGATCGCACCTTCTTCACCAATGCGGGCATCGACGCGTCATCCATGGCGCGGGCGCTCATCTCCAACGTCAACTCCGGCGAGATCGCGCAGGGCGGTTCGACGATCACGCAGCAGCTCGTCAAGAACAGGTACTTCCGGACCCCGGCAAGGAGCCTCGACCGCAAGCTCAAGGAGGCGGCGATCGCCGTCCGGCTCACGAACGAATGGTCGAAGGACAAGATCCTCGAGGAGTACCTCAACACCGTGTACTTCGGTGAGGGCTCGTACGGCATCAAGGCCGCGGCGCGCCGGTACTTCGGCGTGCCGCTCGAGCAGCTCAACCTCGCGCAAGCGGCGATGCTCGCCGGCGTGATTCGCGACCCGAACGGCAATGACCCGTTCAAGTTTCCCGAGCGGGCGTTGAAGCGCCGCGCCGCCGTGCTCGACAAGATGGTGCAGCAGCACTACATCACCAACACGCAAGCGAAGATCGCGGACATCTTTCCCTTGCCGTCGGTCCGGCCCCCCGACCTGCCGGGCCCGAACGACTTCTACTCGGTCGAGGTGAAGGACGAGCTGCTCAACAACGCGAAATATGGCCTCGGCCGGACGTACACGGCGCGCTACAACAACCTGTTCAGCGGCGGCCTCACGATCGACACGGGGTTCGACCCGCACATGCAGCTGCTCGCCAACCAGGCGGTCCAGAACATCCTCCCGCAGGGCACGCAGTTCACGGCGGCGATGACCGTCATGGACCCCACGAGCGGCCAGGTCCGCGCCGTCGTGTCGGGCCCCGGGTACCAAGTCTCGCAACAGAAGCTGTACTCGAACCCGCCCGACGCCAACGGACAGGGCGGTCGCCGTCCGGGTTCAACGTTCAAGGCGATCGACCTCGCGACGGCGATCGAGAGCGGGTACTCGCCCGACGACGTCGTGGACGGCACGTCCCCGTGCCAGCTCAATCCGGTCGGTGTCAAGCCCGTCGATGCCGCGCAGCTGCACACGGCCAACGCGGAGCCGGGCGGGGGCGAGATGACGTTGCGCGCGGCGACGCAGAACTCGGTCAACTGCGCGTTCTTCCGCATGGGCTACGCACTCTTCCCGTTCAAGATCATCAACATGGCCGAGCGCTTGGGGCTCAACCCCAACCGCAAGCCCCAGTGGACGCCGAGTGATCTGATCGGATCGGGAAACCTGGGCGTGTCGCCGCTCGACCTGGCGACGATCTACTCGACGATCGCCGACGACGGTGTTCGCCACGATCCGTCATTCGTCACGAAGGTGACCGACCGATACGGTCACGTGCTCTACCAAGCGCCCACGGCAGGGACGCGTGCGATCGCGCCGCAGGTCGCCCGAACGGTGACGAACATGCTCCAGGCAGTCATCGTCGGCGGTACAGGCACGCGAGCCCAGCTCCGTGGGCGGCCGGCGGCCGGCAAGACCGGAACCGTCGACAATGAGACCGACGCATGGTTCGTCGGCTACACGCCGCAGCTCCTCGCAGCCGTGTGGATGGGGAACCCAGCGAGCGACAATCCGGACAACGCTCTGGCGCAGATGAAAGGCGTGGGCCCCTTCAGTGAGGTGTTCGGCGGCACCTTCCCTGCAGAGATCTGGCAGGCGTTCATGTCGGCCGCGCTCGCCGATCAGCCCGCGCTGTCGTTCATTCCGCCGGACCCGAGCCTCTGGCCCACGCCCCGAATGGTCGACGAGAACGGTCGCGAGGGCCCGGTGATCGTCGCGCCGCCGCCGACCGCCGCTCCCGCGCCGGCACCCGCTCCGAACGCCGCGACTCCGCCGCCGGCCCGTCGACGCCGTCGCGCGCCGGCGACGACGGTTCCACCGACGAGCACTCCGCCGCCCACGGGACAGCAGGGCGGACACGGCGGTGGGCAGGGGGGCGGTGGGTAGGCTCCGCCCGATGATCGAGTGTCAGGAGCGGCTGGCATGAGCCAGCTCGAGGATCTCTTGATCGTCCAGACACACGACACTGCCGCCGATCACCTTCGCCGCCGCAGAGCAACCTTGCCCGAGCGCGACGCGCTGGCGAGCGCCGAGGCCGATCTGCAGAGGCTCGCTCCTGTCGTCGACGTCGCGAGTGAGCGGCGCGACACCGTTGCGCGTGAGGTGAAGCGCCTCGAGGACGAGTCGGCCGCGATCGCCGCTCGTGTCATCGAGGTCGAGAAGACCCTCTATTCGGGCTCGGTCTCCTCTCCGCGGGAGCTCCAGGCGATGCAGGCCGACATCGAGCAGCTCCAGCGCCACCGAGATGCAGTCGACGAGCAGGAGCTCACCGCGCTCGATCGGCAGGAGCAGCTCGACCAGGAGGTCGGCGATCTCGAGGGTCGTGTCGCGGCTGCATCCGAGATCGCCGCGACGGCGCGGGCCGCGCTCGAAGCGCTCGAAGCGCAGATCGACGCCGAGCTCGCGCAGGAGCAGGGGGCGCGGGACAAGGCTGCCGCTCCCATCTCGGACGACCTGATCGCCGTGTACGAGCGGTCACGCGCGCGGGCGCGGGGTGTCGGCGTGGCACGGCTGGTGGGGAACACGTGTCAGGGGTGTCGCCTGACGATCCCCGCGACCGAGGTTGAGCGCATCAAGAAGGCGGGCACCGACGGCCCAGTCGCGCATTGTGACAACTGCGGTGCGATCCTGGTGCCGTGACCTTCGATCGCGTGCTCATCTGTTGCGACGGTGGCTCCCGCGGCAATCCGGGCCCCGCGGCGATCGGTGCCGTCCTCTACGACGTGTCCGGTGCGAAACGCGAGCGGCTCGCCACGATCAGCGAGTGCATCGGTGAGGCCACGAACAACGTCGCCGAGTACCAGGCGCTCATCGCGGGGCTCGAGGCCGCGCGCGGGTTCCCCAGCCGCGCGATCGTCGTCCGTGCCGACTCGGAGCTCGTCGTGCGCCAGCTCGAGGGTCGCTACAAGGTGAAGAACGAAGGGCTGCGTCCTCTGTACCAGAAGGCCCGCGCCCTGCTGGACCGGTACGACGAGGTGGACCTCGGACACGTCCGGCGCGAGGACAACGCCGACGCGGACGCGCTAGTGAACGCTGCGCTCGACGCGGCCGGAGCCTGAGGGCACCGGGGTGCTGTTCTGGTACGTCGGCGTGTCGGTGGTCGCGGTCCACGACATCTTTCGCAGTCAAGGGCTCGACTACCGGTTGATCGCCGTCGGTGCGCTCCTGCCGCTGATCCTCGACCTGCCGTTCGGACGCTTCGCCTACGCGCACTCGCTGCTCGCGGGCGTCGCGCTCCTGTGCGTGGTCCTGCTCGCCACCATCGGACGATCGCGTCTCACGCGCCGGCGAATCATCTGTCTGCCGATCGGCTACTTCTGCGGGCTCGTCCTCTCGGGAGCGTTCCTGCACGACGTGTCGTTCATGTGGCCGCTCCTCGGCTCCGACTTCCCTGCGGACTCGCTGTTCCCGCCCGCGACCGTGCTCGTTCTGATGGAGGCAGCGGGCATCGCGATCATCGTGTGGGCATGGGGGCGTTTCGGCCTGAGCAATGCTGAGCGACGCGCGCGTTTCCTGCGGACGGGACGCTTGACGGAGGTGCACGCGCGGTGATCCTGTTCGTTCGCCACGGCGAGACAGCGGCGAACCGTGCACGTCTCGCACTCGGCCGCGCGGACCCCGAGCTCACCGATCGAGGTCACCGGCAAGTCGCGGCCGTCGCCAAAGTGCTGGCCGAAGAGCCGATCGTCGCGGTCCGCACGAGCCCGTTGCAACGCGCGGTGCTGACGGGCCGGGCGATCGCGCAGCACCACGGCATCGAGGCACACGTCGACGAGCGGCTGATCGAGCTCGACTACGGGTCGTGGGACGGCCGGAGCTTCACCGAGCTGCCGCCGGACGACGTGGCCCGCTGGCGCGAGGACCCGACCTTCGCCCCTCCGGGAGGCGAGAGCCTTGCCGATGTCGCCGAGCGCGTGGCCGATTTCTGCACGGAGCTGGTCGGGGAAGAGATCGTCGTGGCGGTGAGCCACGTGTCGCCCATCAAGGCAGGCGCACTCTGGGCGATGGGCGGTCCGCAGCAGCTCGCGTGGCGGATGTTCCTCGACCTCGCCTCGATCACGCGCGTCGGTGCGCGCGACGGGAGCGCCTACCTCGCGTCGTTCAACGAGACGGCGCACCTCCGCTCACTGGGAGCGTGACCCGGGCGGGCTGCGCGGGCAGTGCGTGCGTACCGGCGGCATCAACGACGAAGCGTCCCTCGCCCGGGCCGTCGGCCACGGGCATCCCGAGCGCCTCGAGCAGCGCGTGGTCCTCCTCGGCGGGTCGACCGCCGGTCGTCAGGTAGTTGCCGACGATCAGCGCGTTGGCGCCGGCGAGCAGACCCATGCTCTGGAGCTCGCCCAGCACGTACTCGCGCCCCCCGGCCAACCGGAGCCAGGCACGCGGGAGGACAAGACGGAACAGCGCGATGGCCTGGAGCGCTTCGCGTGGCGTGATCATCCGGCGCTCGCCGAGCGGTGTCCCACTCGGCAGCAAGAAGTTGATCGGAACCTCGCACGGTTCGAGCGCGGCGAGCTCGAACGCAAAGTCGATGCGCTGGTCGAGCGTCTCACCCATGCCGAGGATCCCGCCGCAGCACAGCTCCATGCCCGCGTCGGCCGCGAGCTTGGCCGTCTCGACTCGGTCGTCGTAGGTGTGCGTGGTGCAGATGGACGGGAAGACCGCTCGTGGTGCTTCGAGATTGTGGTTGTACCGGCGCACGCCTGCGTCTGCGAGACGCTTCGCCTGCGCCGCGTCGAGCAGCCCGAGCGAGCATGCGACCTCGAGCCCGGTCTCGTGGACCGCGTCGACGGCATCGATCACCTTGTGGAGCAGCCGCTCCGACGGTCCTCGGACGGCGACGACGATGCAGAACTGCGTCGCGCCGGCAGCGCGGGTCGCGCGCGCAGCCTCGAGGATCTCTCCGAGGTCGAGGAAGGGATAGACGTCGACATCCGTGTTGAACTTCACGGACTGGGAGCAGAACGCGCAGTCCTCGGGGCACGCGCCGGACTTGGCGTTGATCAGGCTCTCGAGCTCGACGGCATCGCCGCAGTAGGCCAGGCGAACCTTGTGGGCCAGAGCGATCAGGTCGGGAAGCTCATCGAGCGGACGGGCCGCGACGGCCCCCACCTCCGCACGACTCAGCGCCCGATCGTCGGCCAGGAGGGTGCGCTCGGCGACCTGGAGTGGGTTCGATGCCATCGGGTGAGCGTAGCCATCGGCCCCTGTCGGAGGCCGATGCAGCAAGGACCGGTCGGCCCATGCAGATCTCCGCTGGCGCGCCGATCAGAACACGTCGAGCGCACCAAGATTCTTGCCGTACCTACCCGTCGGTGGGTGCGCTCACAAAGGGCTCCGAGCTTCGGCTCGGAGCCCTTTTTCGTCGAGCTCAGCTCGCATTGACGACGCAGTTGATCCGCGTGAGCGGGTTCGACCGGGCTCGCACCGTGACGCTCGACGCCGGCCCCGCGGGGAGCGTGTACGTGAACGACGCGCTCGTCTGCGATGCATTCGCCGGGATCGTGAGCGTCGTGGGTGCCAGCGTTCCTTGCGCCGGGACGCGCGTCATGGTCACGGTGCGTGCCGCTGCATTCGGGGCGAGGTTGCCGTACGGGTCGAAGGCGCTGACCTTCGACGTGAACGATCCTCCGTTGCCGACGGTCACCGTTCCCGAGGCGCAGGAGATGCTCGAGCTCGTGTAGCCGAGATGGTTCGCTGCTGCCGCGACGAGCGTGACGGACGTCGACCCCGACCGTGTGCCGTCCGTTGCCCCGAGAGTGACGGTCTGTGCGCTGAAGAGGGTGATCGTCGCGGTGCCGACGCCGGCCGCGAAGGTGACGGTCGCCGGATAGGTCGGCGCGTTGCCGCTCGGGCTGTTCGACGGGCCGGAGAAGGTGATCGCGTGCGCGCCGGTATAGGTGGTGTCGGTAGTCACGCCGTTCGTCGTGGCGGTGAGCGTCACCGTGAACGCGGTACCGGCGGTCTTGTTGCCTGCCGCGGTCGCGACCTTGAAGGTCGGCGGGGCGGGTGTGGTGGCGTTGAAACCCGGTGTCTGCCCGGAGCTCCAGTTCGCCGCCTTCGCCTCGACGGTGTACGTGTACGTGGTCGATCCGCTGAGCCCGGTGTCGTCGCAGGTGAAGGTCGTCGCGGGGACGGTGCAGACGGTGATGGTTGACGGCGCAGTCCGTCGCACGACGTACTGGCTCGGCGCGACGCTCGCCCCGCCCGGCGCTGCCCAGGTGACGTGCACGGTGCTCCAACTCGTCGCGCTGGCGGCCGCGCTGGTCGGCAGCCCGACGCTGCGCGCGAGAGCGGTCCCCGATCCGAGGCCGGCGCCCTTCCATGCAGCACTCGCGGGCACGGCCACGAGGAGCGTGGCGACCAGTGCGATCAGTCCGACGATGCCACGCCTGGCATGACGGAGCGCTCTCGACGGGTCCGGCCCGAGCTGGTCGCGTTCCGTGGCCGGTGCGACCACTTCACCCCCGCCCGGCATGGATGCTCCCCGTCGTCCCTGAGCGGTGCGCCATTCGCCCTGCACGAACGGTCTGCTGCACCCCGCTCCGGCGCCGTCACGCTGAGCGGTCAGACCGTATCGACCCTGCCTGCCGGGACTTCAGGTCAAATTGGACAAGAGTCCCGAAATCATCCCGCCCTCATCCCTCGTTGCAGGGCGCCAGCGCTACCTGCTCGGCGAGTAACGACGGAAGCTCTAGAGCTGGCCGTAGTGCCCTGAGTGCGTGGCGATGATGAGAAGCACCCCGGCGACCGCCAGAGCAACACCCGCAACGATCATCCGGACTCTGCTGATACGCAGCGCAGGGATCTCGGCGGCAACCATCCACACACCGGCAAACAGAATCAAGAGGAAGGCGACCTCCGCGACGCGGACGCCGGTGTGGGCCGACATTGCGATGACAGCGTTCACATGGCCCATCATGTCACCGCCGTTCGGCCGGCGCTCTCCGGGACGTCACGCCGACCATCTGCTATGAGATCAAGCATGGAGATCGAGCGCGTCGGTGAGTTCACGCTCGGGTGGGGTGAGAGCCTGATCTGGGATGATCGTCGCCGGCGCCTCTACTTCGTCGACTGCTCGGCATCGACACTCCACTGGCTCGAAGGGAGCTCCGACGAGCTGCACACGCTCGATGCTCCGTCGATGCCGACGGGTGTCGTGCCGACCGACGACGACCGGCTCGTTGTCGTGCTCGACGACGGTCTGTATGTCGTCGATCCCGACCGTCGAGGCTGGGAGCTGCTCACTGACTATCCGGCCGCGCTCGGGGGCCGGTGCAACGACGCTTGCGCGGACCTCGACGGCAACCTCATCACGGGCAAGCTGAACCTTGGCCCGGCGGAGGGGTCCGCGTGGTGGTACTCGCGGCACGACGGTTGGCGATTGCTCGATCCCGACATCTCGAACACGAACGGACCGGCTGCGGCAACGCTCGACGGCGCGATGACGTTGATCATCGGCGACACGTCGAAGCACTACTTCGCGTATCCCTACAGCTCTCACGCCGGACGGGTCGGCGAGCGGCGAGTGTTCGGTGACGTCACCGACCTCCAAGGTGGACCCGACGGGTCGGCGTTGGATGCGGATGGCGGTCTCTGGTGCGCGCTGTTCGATGGTGGGCAGCTCGCGCGTTTCACGACAAAGGGCCTGGACGGCACCGTCGCGCTGCCGACTCGCAACCCGACGGATGTGGCGTTCGGCGGCACTGATCTCGATCACCTCTACGTCGTGTCGACGGACGGCAGCGACGACTTGGCCGGCGCGCTTCTGCGGATCGACGGTCTCGGACGAGTCGGCCGGCCCGAACCGCGCTTCTCGATGCGCTAGGGCCCGCTCGACGGTCCCGCACACGGTGCGCGCGGATTGTGCAGAGCGTCACGCAACGTGTGCTGCCCGAGTTCGGCGCGACGGTCTCGAGTGTTGGCGCGGTTGAGCGCGGAGATCATCAAGGGAGGAAACACCCCAACCAACGGAGCAAGCCGATGAGCACGAGGCCGCACAAGGTGACCCCGGCCGAGGTGGTCGATGTCTGGGATCTGGTCAGCCGAGCGGATTGTCACCTCGATGTCGGCGACGACGGCCGCGTGAAGCTGCACAGCTCCAACCCGATCCCGGAATGGCTCATCACCATGGCAAGGGGGGCTGTCGACGGTCTCGATGCGCTCGCTACCGCCGAGCAGATCGTCGACTCGTTCGGGGGCCCTGGCTCTCACCGAAGTTAGGGATGAGTGAATCTGCGGAAACGGGGTACGCGCGGCTGTGTCGAACGCCGTGACACCTAGGGAGGTTCCGCACATGGCACACGCCAACCGCATCGAAACCGATACCCGGGTCGCTCAGTCGGAAGAAGTTGTCGACGAGCGACCGACCCTCGCCGCGACGAGCCCGTCGTGGAGCCCTGCCCAGATCATCGGACTCATCGTCGGGATCTTCTTCGTCGCGCTCGGCACAGCGGCCGTCGCACGAACGGGCTTCGACACGTCGCACATCTACACACCCAACGACACCATCTGGAGCTTCGGGCACAGCCCGCTCCTCGCGGTGATCGAAATCGGCTACGGGGCCCTCCTGATCATCGCATCAATCGTGCCCGGCGGGTTCCGGTCGTTGATGGGCTTCCTCGGCGCCGTTGCGCTCGCATTCGGCGTCGTCATCGTGGTCCGTGACACGCCCGCGCGCCTCAACAACTGGCTCGCGGTCACCCACCGCAACGGCTGGCTCTTCGTGATCACCGGGGCGATCGTTCTCATCGCGGCGCTTCTTTCGCCTGTGTTCGTTCCGCGTTCCCGGCGACGCCGCCGCGTCCGCCACGTCG